>CAYIVX010000001.1:0-54509 GCA_964366925.1 Candidatus Woesearchaeota archaeon
TTTCTTTACTTCCAGTATCTTCAACCATTCTTATTTTAATATAATCTACTTCATCAAGTTCTGATGCTGCTTGGGCTGCAAACATATTATCTAATCCAGGGGCAACTCCTGCTTCTATTAATCCTAGAATATTGTTTTTTTCAAATTCTTTATGATAGTCTAATTGTTCCATTTTATAAGGAACTTTAGCTTTCGGGTCTTTATCTAAATCCCAGAATGAAGCCGCATCCATATAATTTACTCCTGCCCCTGAACAAGATTTCATTATATTAAGATTAAATTTAGGTATAGCTGCGTTAATTACTACTGTGGGTTTTATTTTATTAAGATAGCCAACGAATTTTTCTTGGTCTAGTGCATTAAATATTTCAAATTGAACTTTTTTATTGTTTAATTTTTCAAAGAATTTTAAATCAAGACAATATATTTTTTCAACTTTTTCTTCTTTCATAAGAAGCTTTACTAAAACTGAGCCTACTGCACCATAACCTATTACTAGAATTTTCATGTTACTATTTTTCTTGCCTCTTTTTTGAATATAAATTTTAAATTTTAAAGATTATAATTTGGCTAATTTTTTAACTGTTGTTCTATACTCTTTTTCTAGGGCTGTAATTGTTCTAGTGATATTTGCAGATGGTGTGGCTGCGTTAAGAACTTGCAGTTTTTGTTCTATGAATGCAAGTCTTTGAGTTAAAATATTTCTTTCAGCATCTCGACCTGCTCTTAGTCCTACATATTCTTGAAGTCTTCTATCAAAGGCTATTGCCGCTATTGCTAGAAGAATACCTATGGAATAAGCTAGAACTCCGCCCTCACTTAATTCTGGAAGACGATCAAAAAACATGCCTATTAATATTGCGAGAAAAATTATCCAACCGAACTTTCTTCCAGCTGCACCTGGTACTGCTGAATGAATAAAATATCCAAATATTAGAAGATTCAAACCCATTGTTATTGCGATGGCTAATACGCTGTAGGGGAGAAGAACATATTGAACAAATTGAAGCTCGGTTACATATCTGGCACCCATTATTGCTATTGCTACCGCAAGTATTACTCTAACTCCTGTCTTATCTTCAAACATAGAAACTTTTTCTAAAACAGTAAGAACTACAACAAAAGTTAATATTAGGAATAGGGATTTGGCAAAAAAATATTGGTCATAGGTTGAGGTATTTAACATTACTTCAAAAAATGGTCCTGAAAAATCTTGAATCCATTGTATAACTTGATTGGATCCTTGACGAAAATCTAAATAGCCGTAAGCACTAATTAGTGGAATAATCCACGATAGAATTAGTAATGTTAATACTATGATTCCTGCTTTTTTCATATTTTTCTAAGGTCTAGCTGGCTTTTAAATATTTCTAAATATTTTTTGTTTTAGCATAATCTTTATAAATAACGATTCTTTCAATAAAAGATGAATAAAAAAGGGTCGTTTGCAGAAGTTATTGGTGCGATTGCTTTAATTGGCGTGGTTCTTTTAGTTTTAGTTGCACTTGGTGGCAGTAGTGATAATAATGTTTTCACTAGATTATTTTCAAATATTGGATGGGATTCTTTAGGTAATGCTTTTGCATCTATGAATAATTTTTTAATTTCTGCTAAAGATGTGGTTATGAGCATTGCAGTTCCTGAATCGGCTGGTTTGGATGCAAATCAGGAAGTAATTGCACTTGCCGTATTTTTATTAATGTTAATAATTGGTACTCATTCTTTGAACTTAGCTTTTCAAAAGCCAATTATGAGTTTTTTTATTGCGGCTTTGATTTCTTTAATTGCCTCAAGGGCATTAAGTGCAACAATTATTAATGATTACATTGTGGGTTCTCCTGTTGCAGCTGCTGCATTTATCGTAGGAATTATTCCCCTTTTCTTTATTTATGGGATTATGAATAAATGGGCAAGTGGGAAGATTTTTGTTAAATCTATTGTTTGGTGCATTTTGGCTGTAATTTATTTTATGGTTTTTGTTTATAGTTTTGGAAGTAAAACTCTTGGAACAGTTTATGCTATCGCAATTTTAATTGCAGGAATTGTTGAACTTATAGTTCCTTATCTGGTTTATTCTCAAAAGTCAACTACTGCTAAAAGCATAGGGAAGTTTATTCGATTATCTCATGATGATTTATCTACCTGGGAAACTGCCTATAACACTGCAGCTACGGCAGGTACAAGAAAACCCAAGGCCCCTTGGGAATATTAATTAACTTTTTAAACTTCTTAATTCTATTCACATTATGAAAAAAGAGCAAGTAGTTATTTTGAGTTTAGTTTTATTTGCGTTAGCTCTTTTTTTAATTAATGTTCATACTGTTTTTGCAATAAGCATTAATCCAAATAATCCTGAAGATCCTCTTGGAATTGGGATTAATGCAGGAGATATTCCACAAAGTCCCGAAGACCTAGCGAATGCTTCTGCGAGTTATCTTGCTACAAGATGGAATAAATTTTTTACAGAGAGTGCAGTTTTGGGTCCCATTCATAGGGCATTTCTTGCTAATCCTCTTCCATTTAAAATTTTATTTAATGAACCCTATAGTTTTACACTTACTTTTTTCTGTATTTTAGTTTTATGGATATTTTTATTGGCTTCATTTGGAAATATTGTTGAAGCTTATTCTGGTTCTGGAATGATTGGAATTGTTGGTGGAATATTATTTTCAATAGTTTTTGCTCAAATTGGAGTTATTAATAGTGTAGTTAAATTTTTTATCAATTATATTCTTATTCAAAATTCAGTCTGGGTAAAGGTACTTCTTTGGGTTGTGGCTTTTGTTATTCTAGCTTTAATATTTACTTTTGATTCTATGTGGAAAAAATCGATTCAGGCTTCTAAAAAACAAAATGAAAAACAAAGATTAAAGGAAAAAGTAGGGGAACATGAAGAAGTTATTCAAGGAGTTAAACAAGTTATGAAAGGTGCTCGAGAAATGAAAGAAGGCTATGATTCCAATAAATATTAATTTTTATTCCTTAACTTTTTTATAGCCTATAATTCTTTTACTCTTGCTTTCTACTCGCACTTGCATTTTTGACAGAATAATTGAATTAGGTAAAAATGCAAATGCTCGCCTTCGTATATTGGAATTTCTTCGGCAGCATGTTTGTATTAGTTGGTATAAAATATACCTTTCGTAGGTATAAAATAATCCCAAAGAAAGATTTATAAGGTATAAAATATACCTTTTATTGGTATAAATTAGTCCAATAAGAAAGAATAAAAATAAATACTGTTAATAAAATGACCTCTATAGAAGAACATAAGGAGAAGATAAGGGAGCATCTTGAAGCTATAGAAGAAGCAATCGAGAGAGGGGCTGAGAAGCGACCTGTAACAATCGGCTTTAATTGCTCTTCTTGTGCGATTCAGTTTCTTGAGCTTTACTTGCACATTGTGAATAAGATTCCTGTAGGGAAAATTATAAAACACGATTGGTTTAAAAGACCTCAAAAAGGCCAAAAAATAGAGCCTTTAGTAGAAAGAAAGTTAAATGTAGATTTTTCGGATAAACAAGAAGTTTATAATGGGATTTATGATTTAGAAGAATTAAGAAATTGGCTTGTATACGGCAAGCCAGTAGAAGAACAAATTAAGAGGACTATTTTAACTTTTAGGAAATTAAAAGATATTTTTGGAAAACTTTTTGAAAATGAAGGATTTAAAATTTAATAAAGAACTTTTAGGATATGCGGTATCTTTCGTAGGTTTTGCTCTACCAAAGCTCATGAACATCAAGGAAGTTTTTTTATTTGGAAGTGTCGCAAGAGCAGAAGCCGATGGCAAAAGTGATGTGGATCTTTTCTTTAATATTTTATCGAAAACCACTGAAAAAAATATCGAAAAGGAAATTAAAGATATTTTAGAAGATTTCTATAAATCTAAAATTGCAGAGATTTGGAGATTAAAGGGCATAACTAATGAATTAAAAATTAACGTTGGTATATTAGAGGAATGGAAGCTTAAAAGAAGTATTATAAGTGAGGGCATTGTTTTATACGGAAAATATAAATCGGTTCCTGAAAAAATGCAAGGTTACACTATTTTTAATCTAGTTCCCATTAAAAATATTACTAAAAGAAATAATATAATCCGAAAGTTGTTTGGAAGAAAAGAAAAAAAATATATTTCCAATGGCTTTTTAGATGAAATTCGTGGGAAAAAACAATCGCCTTCTTCATTTATTGTTCCAATAGAAGTTGTCAGCAAAACTATTAAATTTTTGAACGAGAATAAAGTAAACTATAAGCTTCTTGAATTTTGGACAGACCAAGTAGTCAGTTAAGTCGGTTTTAGCCGTAGCAATAATTTAGTTTCAATCGTAACTATTTTCTAATTTTTATTCCTTAACTTTCTTGTAACCCACGATTCGTCTTTTCTTACCCTCGCCTTCGTATATTGGAACTTCTTCTGCAATGTGTTTAACATTTCCAGATTTAGAGAATCCGCTATCGCTTAGAACAAAAGCAATTCCGCCTACAACAAGAACAATTCCAGCCATTACAGTATAAAGCATAGATTTTGCCCCTAGAAAAGTTAGCATAGGCACAATTTTACTGCTAAGAGCAATTACTGCTAAACCTACACCTGCTGCAGAATAACCAATAATATTTCCTGTTCCCATCTTTTTATAATTTAGATTAGTTTGTTATATTTATAAAGGTTATCTTATCTACCTCGCTTCGCTCGCTTTTTTATGTAAGGCTTCGCTTATTACTAATTCTTAATAATGCAATAAAACTGTATGGGAGCTGTTTTAACCTTTTTATGCTTGTTCTGCTCAAAATTTCTGCTTCCTAATTGTGATATTATTATAATTTTTTATTAATTGGCGCAAGCTAAAAATTAAAAGTTAGTTTTAAAAACTAAACTTGTTAATAAGGGGTATGAGTAACTATGATATTATTGGAAGTATTGCAATCGTTAAGTTTGCTGATGATGCCACGACTGATTTTAAAAATAAATTTGCTAATGATTTTTTAAAAGAACATGGTAATATTAAAACTGTTCTTGAAAAAACTGAAAAGGTTCATGGAAGATTAAGGACGATTAAAACTAATTTTTTGGCAGGGATTCCAACTTTAGAAGCTGATTATAAGGAAAGTGGATGCAGATTTAAATTAAATCTTGAAACATGTTATTTTTCTCCTAGGCTTGCAAATGAAAGACTTCAGATTGCTAAGATGATTGGTAAACTTGTGAAAAAAAAGAAAAATGCAAGTGTCTTAGTTTTATTTTCTGGAGTTGCACCTTTTCCGATAGTTATTGCTAAATATGCTAAACCTAAACATATTACTTCAATTGAATTGGGCAAGGATTGTAAAAAATATGCTATAGAGAATATTTATCTAAATAAGGTGGGGGATATTGTTGAGCATATTCAGGGCGATGTAAATAAAGTTTTGCCAAAACTAGCTAAAGGAAGGTTGAGTGTTAAGGGAAACTTGGTTCCCTTACATTTTGATGTTATTGTGATGCCTCGCCCTAATCTTAAGGATACTTTTTTGAAAGCTGCCCTTGGTGTTGCTAAGAAAGGAACGGAAATAATTTATTATGGATTTTTTCCTGAAGCTAAAAAGGATAAAATGGTTGAAGATTTAGTGAAAGAAGCTAAAAAATATAAAAGAAAATTAAAAATTGTTAGAGTCTTAGAAGCAGGTAATATTGCACCTTATGAGCATAGATATAGGGTTGAGATGAAGGTAGAATGATTACATTCTTTTTGAAGTTTCTAATATTAGGCCGTGCAGATAATTAAGTCTTTTTTCATATTCTTTTGAGTGTCTTTCTTCATTATAATGCGTTTGAACTATGCTCAAGCTTTCTTTTACCATTGGATCTTTAAGAAGAAAACCATATTTTTCTGATGCAAGTAATCCCATAATTCTTGTGGCATGAGAATCAAATTGACCATTTGTAGATAAACCATGATTTTCTACGACTTTTTTTAGATAGGTTATTCCTTCATTGAAGATACTGCCGCGGTTATTTAGCAGTAAAACATGAGGAATTAATTGGCAATAAAATTCAACGTTTTCTATGGCCATGAGTCCTGGATGTGAAGTTATTGTTTCAAGAGCTTTTCTAATATCCTCTTCGTTTTGAGAATGTAATTGTACAACTAGTTCTGATTCTTTTTTTCTTCTTTCAATTTTGGCATGGGTTTCTTCAGTCATGTTGTTATTAAACACCTTAGAATGCTAATGAATTATGTGAAATAATAGACGATTAGCTACAAAATAAGACCTAAAAAATGCTTTATAAACCTATCGTTAGTAAGATTTAAAAACCTAGTTTTGGAATAAGATTTTGGACTAAAATGGAAACTTTAAGTAAACAGTATTTACATAATCAAAAGCAAATTCCTAGCTCTGTTTCTCTTGAACCCCATAGTTATGAAAGAGAAGTTGAGATTGTAAATACTTATGGGATACATTTTAGATCTGCTGCTTTATTTGTTAAAACTATTGAAAAACATGATCCAGATAATTTAGATGTGGCTGTTTTTCAAGGTAGAGCTAAGGTTGATGGAAAGAGTGTAATGGGTTTAGTTACTCTTGGAGTTACTCAGGGTCAATATTTAAAAATTCAGGTTAAGGGTAATGGAACAGCGGAAGCTTGTATGAATGATTTAGTTGCACTTGTAGAATCTGGCTTTAAGGAAGATGATGAAGCTTAATTTTTTAAAATATTTTTAGATTTCTTTTTTAACACTTATTGCTGTTGGGGCTTCACCGCCATGCCAGGTAAATCTAGGACGAACACGGATAGGATAAATTCTTTCAGAATTATCATCTAGAATTATAGCTGAACCTTTCATAGATGGGAGTTCTGCCATATTTTTTCTGATGGATTCAAGAAGATAGGTCTGCATGATACTATTAAGTGCTTCTATGTCTGGTTGAGCCGTTAGTCTATGGGCGATAACTACATCTGATTGAGTCATAGCATCTCTGTGAATAACTCCTGGCTGTTGTGTTGCCATGACCAGAGAAATCCCTGGCTGTCTTCCTTCTCTTAGAATTTGGATAAGTGCGTCTGTTGCCGCTGTTTTTTCATTTTCTTCTTTTCTTAGAAATTCGTGGGCTTCATCAACAAAAAGCCAAACCAGTGGAACTTCTTTTTTTTCTTTTACATTAAGATAATCAATTCCGTGTTGAAGAGAAATCATTTCTTCTTTTTTTCTGGCAAGCATTCTTTCATTGAATATTTTTTTACATACTAATCCGATTACTAATGCACGAACATTAAAAGTTCCTATGGAAGAATAACAGCTTACGTCAAGTACTGTTGTTTCTCCCGGGGATATTAATTCTGAAATTGCTGTTCCTGTTTGTCCTTTTTTGGCAAATATTCCCCAGGTTTCTGCTGCTTCAAAAAGCGAGGCTGCAGCATTTCTGTCTTTTTGCTCAGATTGCTTATCTTTCATAATACCTTCAATTATTGTGGTTGTATCAAAATCTTCATTCTCTTCTCTTAGATTAGCAATTACTTTTTGAATAATTATTGAAATTGGATTTGTAATTTCTAGATTAAAAGTTATAATCCAATCTTCTGCGGCTAACTCTGATGCTTTGATTGCAAATCTATTATCCACGGGAATCTGTCGTTTTTCATATTCTTCAAAAAATCCATATGGTGCCCAAACTTTAACAGGCAGATTTTTTGGTTTTAAATTCCATTCTTGTAAAAGTTCAGAATCTTTTTCATTTTTGTATTTCATTGTCCAAAATATACCCATTGTATCAAAAATTATTGGTGCAATATTTTGTGAAATTTCTTTAGGTAAATCACATATTTCTTCAGCTATTGCTCCAAGAGTGTAGGACTTTCCCGAACCGCGCTTTCCTGCAATCATTATAACATGGGAACGTGCAACGTCGAGCCAAATTAAATTAGAAAGGGAAGTATAATTTCCCATTTTAACATAACCTTTTCCAAGATAGATTAAACCCTCATTACCAAATTTTTTAATATCGGATTTATCTCGTCCGATAATTATATCATAGCTCATTTTATTTTTACCTTCTTTTAGATATTATACTCAATATTTTGTTGTTTTTAATTGTTGTTGTGTTCATTTGAATATAGTAGATTTTAATTCCATAAGGTTTTTAAACAGACTAAATATATATTCTTCATGGTGGATATTATTAAAGAGGCTGAGAAAGAAGAAAGAAAGGTTGAAAAGTTCTTTAAAGATAAATCAAATATATGGATGATTGTATCTGTAGTACTTGCGGTTGTTCTTGTTGTTACTTTAGTTATGCCCAGGGGATTAAATGGAGATGCTGCTGGAAAAACTTTACTTAATTTTTTGAATACAGAGGTTGTTCCAACTGGTGGAGTAACATTAAATAATGTTACAGATAAAGGCAGTTTATATGAAGTTAGTGTTTTATATAAGGGACAGGATATACCTGTTTTTATTACTAAAGATGGAAAATATTTTATTCAGGGTGCTACTGAAATAAATGCTGCTAAATCTGCTACTCCGACTACTCCTACTCAAACTCCTACAGAAGTTCCTAAATCTGATAAACCTGTCGTTGAATTATTTGTTATGAGCTATTGTCCTTATGGAACTCAAGCCGAAAAAGGGTTTATCCCTATGGTTGAAGCACTTGGAAATAAAGTTGATGCTAAAGTTAGATTTGTTCATTATACTCTTCATGGAGATAAGGAAGTTCAGGAAAACTATAGACAAATCTGTATAAGGGAAGAACAAGGTGATAAATATTGGAAATACCTAAAATGTATCTTGAATTCAACAGATAGTTCTGCTCCTGCTGATGTAACAAAATGTATGACTAGTAATGGAATTAGCACTACTAAAGTTGATGACTGTGTTAAGAATCGAGCTGCAACTTTATATAAAGTAGATTCTGATTTAAGCCAACAATATGGTGTGCAAGGTTCGCCTACACTTATTATTAATGGTGTAGAATCTAATGCTGGAAGAAATGCGGCATCTTATCTTGCTGGTGCTTGTGCTGCTTTTAATACTCCTGCTTCTGAATGTTCAAAGACATTGCCTACTGCAAATCCAAGTCCTGGATTTGGATATGGTTCAGATAGTTCTAGTGTTGCTGCAAGTTGCGGTGCTTAATTAGTTCTTAGAATAAGAAGGAGAGGGTTGGGAGTTATTAGGTGAGTTTTAGATTAAGGATTTTATATTTTATTGAACTTCGAGAAATTAATTTTATTCTTAACTTAAACTGTTAATTTCCCAAGAGAAAGAACAATCTCCTGGCGTTTTTCGGTTAAGTAGTCTGATTCTTCTTCACTAAGATTCATTTGTTTTTTTGCAACATCGTCAGTTATTAATGCAAGTATGTTAAAATCATGAAGAGCACGTTTTTTACTTGTATGAATAAGTTCTGCAAGTTTTCCAGATATACTTTTCTTTTTTAAATTCTTTTGATTTATCATCCAAATTTTTAAAATTCTTTTTGGTGGATTATATTTTGTAAATCTGTCTGGCAGACTTTTATTTCCTTTTGCTGCAGAGATTCCTGCTGTAAGAAAGAAGTTCTGATAAGTCATAAAACGCCAGTGTTGCTGTCGGTATATTCTTCCTTTGAAAATATCTGCTTTGCTCATTGCTTCAAATGCTTTTGCAAGTTCTTCTCCACGATACTCTCCAGGTATATTTTCTTCTAGCCAAAGAGCTATTTGGTCTATTTCCATTTCAACACTATCATAGGCCTCGATTGTTTTCTTGTGCGTTTTTGTTTTGAATATTTCTCTAAGTGCATTAAATATATCCTGAGATTTTTCTCTTAAATCTATTTCTTGTTGCATTATTTCAGTTTCTTCTGAATAGATTATTGATTGTAAATCATTTAATGCTGCACGTAAATCTCCTCTTGATTTTGCAGCTATTTCTTTTAGAGCATTTTCATTAACAATCTTATTTTCTTTTTTTGATATTTCTTTTAGGAAATCTAGTATAGAAAGATAAGGAATTTCTTTAATTGGAACCATTTCACATTTGTTTCTAAGTAAAGAGAATTTGTTTTGCCAGATATCGTTGCAGGTTATTATTATCGGAAATTTTGTTCTTTCTATAAGAACTATTAATTCTGGAAGTCCGCCATAATCTGTTGTAGTAACTCCATCAACTTCATCAACTAGAATTATTTTTCCTTTTGAAAAAAGTGAATGTTGCTGAGTTGATGGTTTTAGAACTTCATCAAGTTTTGCCCTATTTCTTAAATCGCTTGAGTTTAATTCGAATATTTCATGATTTAATTCTTGTGCGATAACGTGTGCAAGGGTTGTTTTTCCTGTTCCTGCAGGCCCGTAGAGAAGCATTGCCTTTTTTTGAGATATTCCTTTATTGAAAGAGTTGACGAAAGCTTTTATCTTATCAATGGCTACATCTTGATTTTTTATTTCAGAAAAATTCTTTGGGCGATATTTTTCAAATAGGGGAGTTGTAGGATTTAACATTGTTTTTTTCTCATTTCTTCTTCAATAGACCTAACAAAAGGTCTTCTTTTTACAAGTTTAATTCTAAAAAACTCTTGAAATCGGTCTCTTAAATAATCTGCTGTTCCCCCATATTCATTATAGTTGAAAGATATATTTCCACAACAGTCTGCGTGAATTTCTGATTTTTCTTTATTCATTGTAAATAATATTCCCTCTTCTTTGTCTGCCGTAATATCTTCAATTCGTAAATATTTTCTCATTAATTCTCTTCTAGCAGAATTATCCTGAAGCATTTCTCGTTTTATTCTCGGATATTGTTCTGTACTTGCTTTAGCAAAATAATATGTCATTTTACGGCTTATTTATACCGAGACCTGCTAGAACAAAACTTGCAAGCAGGGATTCTAATTGAACAAATTCATCGCTTCCTTCAACAAGTCTAAATTCTATTTCGCCTGTTTTTTCGGTAAGTTTTACTTTTAATTCTGGATCAATATCTAAATTCCAAACTTCTTTTTGAATTGATTTGATAATATCTGTTCCTGCGATTGATTCTTTAAGCATTATATCTAATAATTTTTCTCTTGATTTCAGGAAATCTCCTGCTAGAGCATAATCTAACACTACACGAATATCTTTTGGTTTTGCATTAGATAAAAGAATATTTATTATTTCTTCCGTAATTACTGGTGAAATTGATGAAGAAGCCTGTAGTAAATTTATTGCACGTCTGCAATCGCCTTCACTTCCTTCATAGAGTATTTGATGTGCTTTTTCATCAATAGTTAATTTTTCTTTTTCAGCTATCTTTTTAACTATTTTATCCATTTCTTTTTTTTCGAGTAAACGGAAACGAAAAACAACGCAACGTGATTGAATTGGGTCTATGATTTTACTTGAATAGTTGCAGGATAATATAAAACGACAGGTTCCAGTATAATTTTCCATAGTTCTTCTTAATGCTTGTTGAGCTTCTCTTGTTAATGCATCTGCTTCATCCAAAAATATTATTTTAAAGGGTACACTTCCAAGAGATTTTGTTCTTGCGAAATTTTTGACTTCTTGTCTTATAACATCTATACCTCTTGCATCAGAAGCATTTAATTCGAGATAATTTTCTTTCCAATATTCTTTGAATAATTCTCTTGCAACAATTATTGCTAGTGTAGATTTTCCAGTTCCAGCGGGTCCTGCAAATAACATATGGGGGAGATTAAGAGAATTAGTTAAATTTTTTACACGTTTTATTATTTCTTCTTGCCCGCATATTTCTTCAAATTTACTTGGTCTATACCTCTCTGTCCAAATTGATAATTCTCCTACCATCTTATATTTTTACTATCTCCTTTTTTTATTTCCATATTATTAGACTTGGGGGTCTTCTTATAAAGATTACTATGTTTTAAGATATATTTGGTGAGAAGCTGCATCTTAGTTAAGCTTAATAATTAAATCTACTACTTCCTCTAGTTTAAAATATTTTAGGAATTATCAAAACAAATTTTTTAAAGAAATTAAATCTTTTTAGATTGTTTGAAAAATTTAAGGTAATAATTTAAATAGTAATTATTGGGAAGTTTTAGTTGTGGGGTTAGATAGTCTGATGTAGGTTGCTCGAAATCTAAACTAAAATCTATTAAGAATTAATCTTATTTGCTTCTTTGTTTATGCAACTTTCGCTTTCTTTTTTCATCTCTGAGGCGTTTTCTTTGCCATTTCCATCTCATTTGATTCTTTTTCTTCCATCGTCTTGAGCTTCTTTTCATTGTATTAAATTTAGAGATTTTTTATTGTTTATAAACCTTATCAATTTCCCTGGCCAGGATAAAATCTTGCTCTGTAAGCCCTTTTTGACTTCTTGTTGCGAGTGATATTCTAATTAATAGATTATCCCATGTTATTGTTGGAAAATGAGATTGTTTCTCTGCTAATTCTGAAATTTTGGAAATAAATAATTTTGATTCATTGAAGTTGGTAAACTTAAAATCTTTAGTTATTGAGCCAAATTCTAGATTCCAGTTATTTAACTTTTCTGTCTCTTTTTGAATTTCAGATAAATTTAGCATGAGTTATTATTGTTTTATTGATTATAAAGATTTTTATATGGACTTAATCCTTATTTTAATATCTTTAGTCCCGTAAGACAGTGGTCAAGTCTTCGAGATTCTGAATCTCGCAACCCCGGTTCGAATCCGGGCGGGACTATTTTTATTCTAAAAATAGTTAGTATTTTAATCGGATTCGAACGCACAGAAAATCATCTATTTTCTGAGATTTAAAAACAAGTATATTTTTAAATAATCCGGGCGGGACTATTTTTATAAAATAAATTTTTAGAATTATACTCTTATATTAAAATCTTTGGCATCTCTAATCTTTTTATCGTGTTGATCCATTTTTCCACTTTGAAGACAAGCATAACAAATATGAATTGTGCCATCTTTTTCTGTTATTTGAAATGTATTTTTACATTTTGGACATAATGCGTTTTCTGTTGTCATATTAGTTTTACAAGAGGTGACTATTTAAGTATTTTGTAAGTGTAGGAGATAGGATGATTTAAAAAATCAGGGATTTTTTAACACTTCTTCTTAAAACTAATCAACTTCAATAAGAAGTTTTAAAAACATTCTAAAATTTATTCTATCAAGCCCCCATAGTCTAGAGGCCAAGGACGATTCCTTCTCAAGGAATAAACCCGGGTTCGAATCCCGGTGGGAGCATTAACCCCTTATGTGATTTTAGTGGGCATCCTTCTTTAGGATGTGTATGGACTTTATTAAGATCATTGGGATCTTACGAGTTTTTAAACTTTGTCGAGAGAAAATGTCACAAAAAAGTGACTGAACAAAAAAAGAAAAAAGAAAAATTGGGAATAGAATCATAAACATTACTTTATGGCTATTCTTCGTATTCAGCTAAGAGTTCTTGACCCTTCTCAGAATCAAAATCTACAAAGTCTATGCTGGGCTTATCCATATCAACTTTTCTAAATTGTTTAAGCTTTTCATCTACAGTATATCCTTTGAATGTAGGCAATTCTTTAACCATTTTTAGACCTTGAATTTTCTCTCTTTAATTTCCAAGATGTAACATTGAATAATTTTCCTTTTTCTTTTGCTTCTTCAAATGCTTCTTTCAATGCTTTTTCTTCATCGAGTTCAAATTCAGAGTTATTTTCTTTTACCATTTTAACCTCCTATTCGGTATTTATTTGAATATTTAAATTTTTTTGTAAAAGAATATTTAATTTCCATAATACTTATTAACTTTTGATTAATAAATACCTCTTGGATAAAATAAGAACAAGTCATTTCTCCTTAACAAACCAAAGCAATATTGGCAAAGCTTCGCCCTCTCTTTTTAATTTATTAAAAGCTTTTTCAAGATCTTTAGGCTCGTAATAAAAAGTCATTTTATATCCAAATGTAGAACTTCTTTCTTTAAGCTGGGGAAATTCTTCTATTACTGGTTTTCTTAAACTCATCAAACTCCAAGAATGAGTGCTTTCTATATAAGATAGTTTTCCTTTTATCTCTAGTTTATTTCTTTGTGGTCTTAATACTTTTTCTTCCATTTTGCGATGTATCATCTCTTTTACATCGCTTTTTTTACTAGACTAATTAAGATAAACTTCTCGAGTTTATAAATTTGGTTTCGAATTTTCTCCTGAACTGTTCAGGGTTTTTCCCTGAACACCAAACTTATCGAGAGAGAGCAATTTTCAAAAAAGTCGAAAAATCCCTGAACACTTTTTTCAGCAGAAAAGTATTTAAATAGAAGAACCGAATTAAAATTGAGGTGGTGAGGTGTTCAGCCACCCAGACTGATTCTGAGCGAATATAATGAAGTCAATGAAACACGACATAATATCTTTATTTGAAGAGAAAGAAACTGAAATCCCAACATCAGAGATAGTCCTAGCTGTTTCTAAAGAATATGCCCAACTAAAGTCTCAGAAAAACTTCAATCAAGCCAGACAGATTCACAGGAGAGTTCTTTATCACTTAAACATGCTTGTTCGAGAAAACATACTTAGAGTTGATGGCTATGGAAAGAACGGACAAAAATCCTATGCCTTAAATGTTTCAGAAGGAGAGCAATTAATAGAGATATCTCCTACAAAATATAAAAAAGAACTTATCGGAAACAGAATCCTAATGCCAATAATGCCTATTGAAGGATATGAACAGAAAGGTATTGTTATAAAATCTGGATCTTTAACTGAAAAATTAAACTCTATTGTTGTTTTATGTGATAAATATTCAGGAGAATTAATCCCCTTAGTTAAGAAACTCCTATCTATTATTGACGATTGTATTTGCCTAGAAAATTTTGAAAGAGAGATAAACAAGAAAAATGTCATTACTCTTGTTAAAGAATTAGATAAAGAATGTTCATTATATGGCAGAAAAATAAGCTTTTCTGTTAATATCTCTGATGTTGAAAAGAGCAGAATATTAGAATTAATCCGAGAAACAATTAATCTTAAAAGCATAAACTTTGTTTTTGGGATTAATAAAACAGCATTGTTTGAAAAAGCTGATTTAATCTCTTCTCTTTTTGATATCTATGCTAAAGAAAAGAAAACTATCTTTCTCAAAAATAGAGATAAGTTTGACTTGCCTTATTTTGTGGGTAATATGGGCGTATATAGTTTTGATGAAGAAGAATGGAATAATATGCAAGAGAAACCAGCATGCATTGCCTGTTCTCAAAGCACTATTGTCCTAGATGTAAAAAAGTTTTATGATAACTATGGATTTAACTTAATTCGATTCAAGGAATTGCTTATGAATATCTCTAAATCTTTTCTGGCTATAAATTCTATACAAAGAGGAAAAGTAAGAGACTACTTTAAAGAAAATATCCCTGATTATAATATAGATTTTTTGGAATTATCCCGAAATTATATTAGATTATGGAACTTTGGCTTATTAGAGCCAGAATTAGAAACAGAAAAAGTTTTAGATATAATTGATAAAGCTAAACATAAAATCGATGAGTTTGCCCGAACACAGGATAGAATATACAACAGCTGTGGAATGTCAATAAGATTCAAGCTTGCTTTAAATCAGGCATCTAAGCAATCTGCAGAGAGTTTAAGCTCAGCAAAATATAAACAGATGCAGATAGACGGATTAAATTCAATAATTGCAGATTTAAAAGACAGAATAGAAGAAACTTCAAAAGTTTCCTCTTATTTTGATGGAGGCATACATGTTAAGTTTCATCGAATTGGAAAAATAGAAAATTCTAAAGAATTGCTTAATGAAGTTTCTCTTCTTCTGAATAGGCATAACCTCGCTTTCTTTTCTTATGATATGGAGGGATTAGAATATGGTAGAAATTAGCGGAAAAACATCAACAGAAGTCTGGAAGAAAATATTAAAGACTATTATGACTGAAGGAGACTCGTTTAAAGATAGAAGAAAAAGAATCTGCAAAGAAATTTTAAATGTCTGTGCTACAATTCAGACTACAGATGGAATAATGAAACCTATTGAAACACTTACTAAATTCAATAAATGGATTTATCCTACTCCTGAAAAAATTAAGAATTCAATTCTCAATAAAGAAGATTCTTCAGAATATTATTATAATTACGGAAAACGGGCTTTTGATCTAGACGGAATAAATCAGATTGATGATTATTTAATCCCTCTTCTTAAAAAAACTCCGACATCTAAGAGAGGAATCGTTGTTTTTTATTCGCCTGAAAAAGATACTCTTCCCTTAAGAAAAGAAACCCCCGGTATTGTAATGATTAATTTTATTATTAGAGATAATAAACTTCATTCTACGATGGTCATAAGAAGTAATGATATGTTTCATGGATGGCCTGGAAATGTTGCTCAAGCATATTTCTTAACAGAGTATGTAGCTGAAGAACTAAATTATCCTATTGGTTCAATAACTACTTTTTCCATTTCAGCCCACATATTTGAAGAGCAATTTGAAGATATAAAGAAAGTTATAGGGCGTATATAGTTTTGATTAAGAAGCTGGAGGATTTTTATTTATTCCAAATTAGGAATAAATTAATCCACTTTTGAAGCCTTGACTTCTTCTTAAGTTTCTCAATTTCTTCTTTTTGTTCTTTTAATTCCTTTTCAATTTGTTCTTCCATCTTAGATATCCTCCTTTATCTCTAAATGTAAGCTATCCGCTACCATATCGAACTTTTTAATATATTTTTCAAGATTTGCCAGCCGTTCTTGCATTATAACCTTCTCTTTCTCAGATTTTTCGAGTCTTTGCTCAATTTCGGTTTTTGTTAGATCTAGAAGCATATCTTCCTGACTTATCGTATCCTTCATTCCCAATAATTCAGAATAATAATGGATTTTATCGCTTTTTTTCCAGCCAAATCTATACTTTAAGGCAGATTCAGACTTATATCTTGGAAGCCAGTAACAGCAAGCATTATGTCTAAAATCGTATAAAGTTAATTCAGAATATTTCTGCCCAGCAGGGCTTTTTCCTTCACCCAGTACTCTCGTAGCTAATCTTTGGAGATACTGATTTGTTCTGCTCGGGCTTATTTTAAATAGATAATCTTCAGAGTTTAATTGGAAAACCTTGATATATTCTTTGATTAATTCTGAACTTAACATTAGCTTAATTCTTCTTCCGAAAGTTTTGCTGATTTCATCTCGTATATTAAGCTCTTTGAAATCATTAAAGAAGTCTGATACTTTTATATTCATTAATTCTGTAGGCGCCCTAATTCCCGTATCAAAAAGAAACATCATTAAGACTTTATAATTAAATTTAGCATTATCACATAATTGCTTGACCTGCTCTTCAGTTAAATATACCCAATCAGGTTTATCTCTAGAAGTATCAAGATCGATAGTTATATCGGGTATATCTTTCCCTTTTTTCCTATTAACTTTTTGATACCAGTGCCAGAAAGCCTTGAATGCTTTAACATAATCCGCAGTTGCTATAAACACCTCGCCATTAAGCCTTCTTATCTCTCCATAACGCATTCCTGAGAAAAAGCCCATTAGTTGTTCTTCACTAATATCTATCACACAATCAAGATCGTGCAATTCCTTAAATTTCTTTGAAAAGAAAATAAGTCTATTCTTTAAAGAATTCAGTCTTGAATGGCTTCTAGACCCTTTAACACTTTCTTGAGCAATATTTAACCCCTTTTCCATATCGTTTAGATATTGAAGTATAATTGCAGAATTTTTTTGACTTACACTTGCAATATTCTGCTGATTTTTATCTTTCCATGCAAGATACATTTCTTTATGTTTGTACGGGTCTATTTTCATGTTTTATTGAAAGCAAGAGTTTTAAAAACTCTCTTGTATTTTTACCTGTACATACTCATCTTAGAGTAAAGGATGCCCGCCGAAAGTCACACAAACGTATAGGTATCGGTGGGGGCATTTTGCTGCTAAAGAATGAAGCAGTAGGCCACCAAGGTTCAGAAACTGAAGATTTCTGACTCTCCAACTCTCGCGAGTTGAAGACAATAAAAATTCAGAAATAATTTTTTAGCTGGTGGGGGCATTAATTAAACTTCTATTTTAGAAAACAAATAACTTCCAATAATTGTAACTATGAAAGAAATAATTATTAATACAAAAAAGTCAGTTGCTAATCCTAAATGGCTTATTCCTGTTAGGGCTCCTCTTATTCCATCAACACCATAGGAAAGAGGATTTAGTTTGATTATGAATCCTATTGCTGCTGGCAGGCTGTCTAAGGGAAATAATGCTCCTGATAAAAAGAAAACGGGCATTATAATAAAATTCATAATTAGTTGAAATCCTTGCATATCTTCTAATTTTGAGGCTATTGCAGTTCCTAGTGCAGTGAATAATATTGCAATTAAAAATATAAAAATCATTGCTATTGGGATCATTGTCCAATTTGTAGGTCTGAATCCTATTAACAAAGATATTAAGAAAACTACAAGTCCTTGAATTGAAGCAACAGTCGCTCCGCCCATTGTTCTTCCCAACATTATTCTATATCTTGAAACAGGGGCAACAAGAGTTTCTTTTAGAAATCCGAATTGTCTATCCCAAATGATTTCTATACCATTAAACATTGCGGTGAATAATACCGACATGGCGATTATTCCCGGAGCTAGAAAATCAATGTAATTTCCTCCACCTGCTTTTTGAAATATTGGACCAAATCCAAATCCCAAAGCTACCAAAAATAATAAGGGTTGTGCTAAAGAGCCAACTATTCTAGTTTTAGATCTGAGATATCTTTTTACTTGTCTCAACCACATAATATAAATTGCACCCATTTATCTTCTCCACATCCTCCTATGTGCTCTTAATCCATCTTTAGCTGAAGCTTGTTCTTCTCTAATGGCATGTCCGGTTAATTTAAGAAAAGCTTCTTCAAGAGATTTTGAATTGGTTTCTTTTTTTAATTCGTTAGGAGTTCCTTTTAACATTATTTTTCCATGATCTATAATTGCAATACTATCTGCCATTTTTTCTGCCTCTTCCATATAGTGTGTTGTTAGAAATATTGTCATGTTTTCTTTTTTATTAAGTTTCATGATATATTCCCAAAGAAAATTTCTTGTTTGAGGGTCTAGGCCTATTGTAGGTTCGTCAAGAAATAATATTTTTGGATGGTGAATAAGCCCTCTTGCAATTTCGAGTCTTCTTTTCATGCCTCCTGAAAATGTTTTAACTAAATTATCTTTTCTAGCCCATAGCTCTACTAATTTCATTAATTCGGGAATTCTTTTTTCGCTTAATTTTTTTGGAACATTGTATAAGACCGCATGAAATTCCATATTTTCATAGGCTGTAAGTTCATCATCTAAACTTGGATCTTGAAATACTATTCCGAATGATTTTCTTACTTCATCGGTATTTGATATGGGTGAAAAATCATTTACTTTTATTTCTCCAGAGGTTGGATGCAGAAGAGTAGTAAGCATTTTTATTGTTGTAGTTTTTCCTGCTCCATTTGGACCAAGAAATGCAAAAATTTCTCCTGTTTTTACGTTAAAAGAAATATTATTTACTGCCGTAAATTTTCCGAATTTTTTAACTAGATTTTTTACTTCTATAATCTCTCTTTTCATTTTATTAAAAAGTTTTCAGGGTTTATAAATTTGAGTTATCCAAAGCTTCTTAAATGGATTTTATTTAATTTGAGGAGATTATATTCATCACAATTCATAGTCATCCCCACTAAGGTTGGGATGATAGCACTGCGGCTCGCGGCGCCGCAGTGCACTCATATTCCTTAATATGCCAATATACATAATAGAACATTTGGAACCTCAACTTTGGGACTGGTGTTTAATTGAATATGAAAATATTTCAAATATAGTTGGAAAAGAGAATCTTTGGTTTACAAATATAAAATCCTCTTTGGAGAGTAAAAAACTTGAGAAATTTGGCAAAGTTTTTTCAGATAGTGTTCGTAAGATGAAACTGAGGGGTGTATGTGTTTTAGATCCTGATGCTGAAAAAACACTGGCTCCTTCTGATAAATTTGAATATTATATTTTTGGAGGTATTCTTGGTGATTTTCCTCCAAGAAAAAGAACAAAAGAAGAATTAACTAAGTTTATTAAAAATTCACAGGTAAGAAATATCGGGAAAGAACAGATGTCTACAGATAATGCAGTTTATACTGTTAAACAAATTGCAGATGGAAAGAAATTTGAAGAATTAAAGTTTATTGATGATGCGGTTATTCAATTGAGTGAGTTTGAAAGTGTTGAATTGCCTTATAGATATAATCTTGTTAATGGAGAACCTTTTATGAGCAAGAAGATTGTGGAATATATTAAGAAGAAGGGTGCGTTTAGATAGATTTTTTAGAGTTAGTAATTAAAACTTTAATTTTGAAAATTTCGTAAACATTATTCTTTAAAAATTTATTAATGTACTATTTCGGAAGCAAAAGTTTAATCTGAATAGGTCTTACAAATTTTTAGCTGTAAGTTTTTGGTTTAGAGTAATTTATTATTAATGCAATAAATTTTGGAAGCAGAAGTTTTGTGAAGAGGTAAGTTTTGGATTTGTGGAATTATCAATAATCATTAAATTTATGCGAAGCAGTCTCTTAAAAAATTGAGCTTATCAATTTTTCTTCGTTAAACTTATAAATAGCTGAAACAATATTTAATAATGAAAGAGGGAGAAGTAATAAAAGAGCTTAGGCAGGCAAATATTAGCCTCATACTTGATTCTTATGAAGATATTTTTTCAAGTTTTGATCCACGGGAATATTCTGAACGAGCATTATCTGATGATTTTTTAATAGAGTGTAATCATGCTGCCATGGATAAGGGTGAGGGTATTGAACTTATTTTATCTATGCCCAAAAATAAACGAAATTTTAATGATGAATTTAAAATTAAAAAAAGATTAAAAGAACATTTTAAAAAACATTTTCTTGAAAAGCAAAAGGAACAAAAAGCTATTAAAAAACAAGGAATAATTTGGATTTTAATTGGAACAATTCTTCTTTTTACAGAAACTTTTATTAAAACATATAGCTCTGGTTTTATTTTAAATATGTTAAGCTTGATTATGGAGCCCGCAAGCTGGTTTAGTTTTTGGGAAGGGTTGGCTAAAGTATTTATTTATGCTAAACAGGAAGTTGTTGATTATGATTTTTATAAAAAAATGGCTAATGTTTCCGTAACATTTATTTCTTATTAAATGGGACTTTCAAAAATCGGTTTGATAAAAAATAAGCAGGGATGGCTACGAATAGTTGAAGCTTTTATTTCCGTAATGTTAATTATGGGTGTTGTTTTAGTTGTTGTCTCAAAAGCTCAGCCAAAAACTTCTACTGCTGATGAGATTAGAAGGATTCAGAAATATGCTCTTGATTATGTTACTAATGATGAAACTTTAAGAAATCAGATTCTTAGTGGTAATTTGATGGGGGTTAATGATAAATTGAAATCAATTATTCCTGGAAATTTGAATTATCTTATTCGGGTGTGTAATTTTAATGATGTTTGCTCATTTACTAATGGTTCAAAGGGCATTATTGTTTCTACCGAAGTTTATTCTGACGAGGCCCCAATTTTTGCAAATCTTACTTATTATGATCCTGCTAATCCTAAAAAATTAAAACTGTTTTTTTGGGAAGGTAATTATCCTGCAGATGTTACACCCCCAAATTATTCAGTTAGACAAGTTTAGAAATCAAGATTTATTCTTCAAGAACTATTCTTGCATCAATAACTTTAGCTTTATTTTTTGAAATGGTTAAGGGATTAATATCTAATTCAATTATGTTTGGATGTTTTTTTACTAAACTTTGTATTTTATCTATATTTTTTTCTATTTCTTCAAGAGTTACATCTTTTTCTTCTAGAATTTTATAAAACTTAGTCTCTTTAATCATTTCTTTTAATTCTTTTTTAGTTGTTGGAAGAACTCTAAAAGAAACGTCTTTTTCTTTTTCTACATTAATTCCACCGTGTCCGAATAAGATTATATGCCCAAATTCTGGAGTTTTTTTAATTCCAATTATAGCTTCTTCTCCAGAGAACATTTCTTGAACTATTGCTTCTTCAAAGCCTTCTATTTTTGAAAGTTTATCAAATGCTTCTTGTGCAGACATTGAATTATTTATATCCAATATAACTCCGCCAACCTTAGCCTTGTGTGCTATCTTTGTAGAACTTAGTTTCATTGCCCAGGGAAATTTTATTGTTTTTGCTGCTGTTTTTACTTCTTCGCTACTTTTTATTGAAGCTCTTTTGATTACCTTAAATCCTTCTTTTTCTAGAAAGTTTTCAGCTTCTTTTTCAGTTAATGTTTTTTGCATAAATCTAAATGGAACAAAACCTATTTATACCTTGCTCTTTTCGATATTAAATGTAGGAGGGATAAGTAAAAAACTTAAATCAGCCCTTCGGGTTCGTGTAGAAAAGTTTTTTATATCTCAGAAAATCCTTGATTTTCTGATCTGTTATTTTTGTAACTAAATTTAACAACAAAAATAACAAAACCTATTTATACCTTATCCTTCTTTTAAATTTACAAAGATGGAAAGTTTAAAAGAGTTTTTTAATCCTAAGACGATAGCAGTAATTGGGGCTTCAGATCATGAAGAAAAAGTTGGTGGGATATTATCAAAAAAAATAATGGAATCCAAGGCAAAATTAATTCCTATAAATCCCAAACACGAAGAGATTTTTGGAATAAAATGCTATAAAAATATTCTTGACTATTCTGGTAAGATTGATTTGGCAATTATTGTTATTCCCTCTTTGTTTGTTGTTGGGGCAATGAATGAATGTGCTAAAAAAAATATAAAAAATGTAATTATCGTCAGTGCTGGTTTTTCTGAAATTGGAAATACAAAAGGAGAACAAGAATTAATCGAGATAGCAAATAAAAATAATATTCGATTTATTGGACCTAATTGTTTCGGTATATGTAATCCCTATAGAGAGTTAGATACTACTTTTTCAGCAACAGGTCCGAAGAAAGGAAATATTGCATTTATCAGTCAAAGTGGTGCATTATGGAGTTATTTATCTGATTTTTGTGGTGATAAGAAAATTGGTTTTTCCGGATTTGTTAGTCTTGGGAATATGGGTGATTTGGGTTTTAATGATTTTATAGAATATTTTTCAGAAGATAAAAATACAAAAAACATTCTTCTTTATGTTGAAAAATTAAAGGATGGTAAAAAATTTATAAAGGCCTGTAAAAAATGCAAAAAACCGATTTATGCTATAAAAGCTGGAAGTTCTGAAGTTGGAAGTAAGGCTGCATTTAGTCATACTGCTAGTTTAGCTTCTGATTATGAAATTTATCGTGGTGCATTTAAACAGGCAGGAGTTATTCTTTGTGATTCTTTACTAGAAGCTTTAGAAAAAATGACTGGTAAAAAGATAATTGATGTAAAACCCAATTCTGTTGTAATCGGAAAAAAAGTATTTATTATAACTAATGCTGGTGGTGCTGGTGCTTTGCTTTCAGATTATCTTTCTAAGAAAGGTTTCGAAGTAGTTAAGCAACCTTGGGACATTATCGGAACAGCAACTGGCAGTGATTATTTTAATGCTCTTGAAAAGATTAAAGCTGAAACTTTTTATGATTCTATTCTAGTTCTTCTTACTCCTCAAAGTATGACTGAGATTAAAAAAACGGCTGAAGCAATTACTACTTTTAGGGATTTTACTAAAAAAAGTGTAGTTGCTTTATTTTTGGGAAAAGAAGCTGTTGGAGAAGCTACGCCTATTTTTGAAGAAGCAGGAATTCCTTATTTTAATACTCTTGAAGAAGCTAGGGAAGTTTTGAGTTTTTAGTTCTTTAATTTGCACTTCGTTATTATTTAACTAATATTATTAATGCACTATCTCGGAAGTAGAAGTTTGGGCTTTAATTAGCTGGGAAAGTCTGAACAATTTGGATTGGTTTTATTGGATTATTATTATTATTATTATTATTAAAATTTATGCGAAGCACTTATTTGAAAAAAGCGAGCCGAAGGCTAGCCAGGATTAACTATTTATCTTATTCTCTTTTAAAATATTTAATAATTCTTCTTCAGTTTTTGAGAGTGCAATTTGATTTCTAACTTGCGGGGCTCCTTCAAATTCTCTTGTGAAATTTAGTGCTTGGAATTTTATTTGAGAAAAATAAAGTTTATTTTTTTGTATTTTTTTTGCTAATTTTAGCCAATCATGGAAATTTATTCTTTTTTGGATTTTCTTTTTGAGTAAATCTGAAAAAATACTTGGATTCCCTATGGCAGAACGTCCAATCATAATGAAATCGAATTCTTTTAGCATTTGTTCTGCCTGTTCTTTATTGTTAATATTTCCAGAATAAATTATTGGAAGATTTGTTTGTTTTTTTATTTCTTTTGCAAATTCTAAATCTGGAATACCTGAATAACCTTGGGGTTGAGTTCTAGGATGAATAGATAGGGCATCACAATATTTTTCTGCTAATTTTAATATTGGTTGAAGTATCTCTTGTGGCATTTTTCTAATTTTTAGAGTTAGTGGTTTTTTTGTATTTTGTTTTATTGTTTTTAATATTTCTTCTATCTCAGAGATATTGCTTATCATAAAATAGCCTAGTTTGCTTTGTTTTGCATGTGGTGAGGGGCAACCTAGATTAAAATCGTAAAGAGATATTTTTTTATCGTATTTTTTAATGAATTCTTTTATTCCTTTATTAGAATTACAGGCAAATTGAAGTGCAGGTTTGTCTTGAAAATAAATCTTTTCTTTTGTTTGGGGATTAATTAAGCCTGTATAAGTTAAACTTGCTCCTGCTTTTTTGCAGAGCATACGAAAAGCAATATCATTAATTTGATGCATCGGTGCAAGAAATATACGATTCTTTAACTTTAGATTACCTAATTTAATCATTGTTTAGAATGCACGAGTGATTATCAAAAAAACAATTTGCTATCATACCTTAAACGGTGTGGTTTGTAAGGGCATTTGTTTTTTGGATGAAGGAAATTTCAATGAAATTTTCTACCCTGAAAATTATTTTAATTTTCAGTGATCCAAAACTTAAAACAGTAAAGCTACTACCTCCTTCTAAAGAATTGGGTTTTAAGTTTATGGACATAAAAAACTATTGGGTTGCGTTTGTGAAGTTTAGGAGTTCGGGAGGTATTTCTGTTTGAGTTAAGTTCACTACACCAAAATTTGAACAAAGAAGTTTTATCTGTGAAAGTCCTTGTGTTGCTTGAGAATCTAGGGTTGAGATATCTTTGCATTTTATTGCTATCTGTTGCATTCTGTCTACAGCCATACGAATAAGTGGATTCATACAAGAACTTTGTGCTTTGGCTTTTAATTTGGCAATACTTGCTTCTATTTTTGGAAGATTGTCACAATCCGTTTTATTTAACATTGAACCTTTAGCACTTATAATTCCAATATTTGTGCTTATTATCAATCCCTCTGTTGTAGCAGTTTTTACTAAGGTATATACTTGCCAAATTGTAAATCCTATGAAGGCTATAACTAAAAGAATAATTATTAAAATTATTTTACCTATTAACCCTTTTTTATTCATACCTAAGATTGGAACTGGATATTTATAAATTGTTTGTTAATGTTAAATAAACTATCTAACTTAACACAATGCTTGCTTTGACCCCCAATAACCTGCACAAGTTCTACTCGCAACAGCACTTTAAAAAGAATATCTAAATTAGCTAAAGTGCCATTGCTCGGTTATTACTATTAATTATTAATAATGTCTATAGAAAATAGGCGAGCAGGAGGAGCCTATTTAGGTTTGTGTAGTTATCAGTAATGTAAGGATTTAAGGTTTACTTAACAGTTAATCTACCCAATGAGTTCTAGCAGCTTCTTCAGAACGGGCTCTTGCTTGTCTATATTTTATTAATTGAGGCTCTATATCTTTTTGAAATCTTAATCTAAATCTTTCATATTCTTCTTGAGATTTAAAGGCAGGCTTAGATAATTGATTCATTCCTGGAAAAAGTTCGTATTCTCTGCTCATGGGGAAATTAGGGTTGTAATTATTATAAACTTTTCTATACTATAATAAACCTTAAAAACAAGTTTATGAGTTTAAGTTTATGGGGTGGAGTTTATTTGACGAAAAAGGGGATATTTTGCCCGCAAAGGTTTTTAGTAATGGAAAAAATCAGGAAGATGTTGTTCTAGAAGTAGTTAATGAAATAAAAAAAGGTACAAAAATTATTTTTATTCATGGAGTTTGTGGTAGCGGGAAATGTCTTGAAAAGAATACCCGAATATTCTGTAAACCGAAGGGGATTGACTACTTGGGTTATTATCCAATTTCTCAACTTGTTGGAAAAGAGGGAATTATAGTTTCGCTGGATAAAACGGGTAATATGGTTGAAAGTAAATTTACAAATGTCGTAAATAGTGGTAAAAAGAGGCTATATAAAATAAAAACAAGAACGGGTAGAGATTTGCAATGTTCGATTAATCATCCGTTCTTGACAATTACGCGTAATGGTTTAGAATGGTTACCTTTAGAAAAATTAGATAAAAATTCCTATATTTGTTTGCCAAATAAGACCTCTCTTAAAAATCAAGCCTCTTTGGACAAAAATAAGATTAAGATTTTAGCTCATTTAATTGCTGAAGGTAAATTAGGCGATAAAAATGGTTCACCTAAATATTATCAAAATCCATTGACTGATTTAGAAGTAAGGCAAGATTATGAAAATGCATTAAAGAAATTATTTCCCGAAGGACAATTAAAGAGTTCTTCTCCTTGTGAGGTCACTATGGCATTTAATAATAAAGATACTAGATTTGGAACTACTAATAAACTTAGACTTTTAATTAGAGAGTTTGGTTTAGACGGCGGGAAGTCGGGGGATAAGTTTGTTCCGCCAATTATTTTTAATTTAAATGATGCTGATGTTGCCTTGTTTTTAAAAACCTTATTTTCAGGAGATGGAACTATTTATGAAAAAAAGAGTCATGCAAGAGAGAATTCTACGATTATTGTAGAATATTGTTCTATTTCAAAAAAACTTATACAAGATGTTTCTATGCTTTTAATGAGATTCGGAATACAACACACGATAACTCCCAAAAAATTTAGAGAAGATAAAAATTATTCTTGGACTATTCATATCTCCAATCAAAAACAAGTTAGAAAATTTATCAAAAATATTGGTTTTATTGGTAGAAAACAGGTATTTGCTGAAAAAGTATTAGGAAGTTTACAAGATCATAAATTTACCAACATAGATAAAGTTCCAAGAGTTATAAGAGAATATTTGAAAGATAGGGGTTATACTTATAATGATCTTTATCGATTCTTGAATTATACTGAATTTGAAAAATTTAAGGATGTGGGATTTAAGAAAATTTTGAATAAGAAATTAGTAAGTTGTCCTTTTGTGTTTAGACAACAGAAAATAGACTTTTTGAGAGAACATATAACAAAAATAAAGGAACATATTAAAGACGCTACTCCTGATTTTATATGCAGTGAAGATATTTTTTGGGATAGATTAGATAAAATTGAATTTATTGGAGAGGATGAAACTTATGATTTGGAAGTTCCACATTATCATAATTTTATTGCTGATGGAATTATTGTGCATAATTCGGCTATCGCTCTTAATATTGCTCGTGAACTTGGTAGGGCTAGTATTGTTGTTCCAATAAAGAATCTTCAGAGACAATATGCTGAGGATTATACTAATAAAAAATATGTTCTTAAAAAAGATGGCAAAAAATTAAAAATATCCCTGATTACGGGTAGAAGAAATCATATTTGCCCTTACTTGAAAGACAATCAAAAAGATATTTTATTAAGCAGAATTAGAGAGAAAAATGCAAATCTTACAGATATTTTTTCAGGAGTTAATTCTTCTAATTTTCATCGAAAGAATGCAGAGGAGGATGATTCTTGTGATAATTATCTTATCCCCTGTAAAATTGAAATAAAAAGCAAAAATATTTCTACACTTAAGAAATATTATAATGAGAATCCTGATAGGAAAGATAATTCGGAACTAGATTTGAAGGTTGCTAAGAGATTTGCGGTTGCTCCTGCTTGTCCTTATTGGAATCCTATTTTGCCTACTGAAATGAATGTCAAGAACGATTGGTTAAAAAAAGAATATAAATCTGTTGCAGGGAGTCATACTATCTATGTTAGAAAAGATGGATGCCCCTATTATCGACAGTTTGAAGCTTATGCGGACTCTGATGTAATTATCTTTAATGGCGATCAATATATACTAGAAACTGCACTTGGAAGAAAGCCTTCTACTGATGTTGAAATAATTGATGAGTGTGATGAATTTTTAGATAATTTTGCACTGGAGGGATCAATAAATATTACTAGGTTGAGAAATGAATTGTCCGGAATTATGTGTAGTGATGATGCTCAAAGAAAACTTGTTGATGGGCTTAATGAGGGGCTTCTTGAAATTCTTGAAGAGTCTTCTAAGAATATTGATAAAAAAGATAATATTCTTGAAGTTAATAAAACTAAAGTTTCTGAATTAATTGCCGCACTTGTTAAAAGTGATGTTTTTGAAATTATGAGTGATGAAAGTTATTTGGAGCATTGTGTTGAAGAAGCAAGAAAATTTTTTGATGTTATGGATGAAAGTTTTGTTAATTATTATAAAGATAAAAATCGAGGAGATATCTTTGTTAAACTTGTTACTATTAACTTAGATAAGCTTCTTTCTTCTCTTATTGAAAAGAATAAGGCTTTTGTTTTTATGTCTGGAACTCTCCATAGCAAAAGAGTTTTAGAAGAAATTTTTGGATTGAAGGATTTTAAGATTATTGATGCAGAAACTTTTAAGCTTGGAACTATTAAAAAACTTAGAACAGGTTTAGAGCAGGATTTAAAATTTGATAATTTTGAAAAGAAGGTAGTTAGTCGTGAAAAATATTTATTGGCCTTGGATAAGTGTGTTGAGATTGCTAAAATTCCTATTCTTGTTCATGTTAGTGCATTTAATGATTTGCCTTCGACTAATGAAATTGAGCAATTTAGACTAAAGAATCTTATCAGTTTTTCAGAATTAGTTGAACAGCAAAATTCAGATCGTGAAGGAAAGATGGTAAATGATTTTAAGGCAGGAAAAATAAAAATTCTTTTTACTACAAGATGTAATAGGGGTATTGATTTTCCTTTTGAGACTTGCAATAGCGTTGTAATAACTAAATTTCCCTATCCTAATACCCAGTCTTTATTTTGGAAAATTTTAAAACAAAATAAGCCCGATATTTTCTGGGATTTTTATAAAGATAAAGCTTATAGGGAACTTTTGCAAAAAGTTTATCGAAGTGTTCGGGCGGTTAATGATTCTGTTTTCTTGCTTTCCCCAGATATACGTGTTATGAATAGTAGTGTTGTGTAGTTGTATTTAGTTTGTGCTTTGCATAATTTTAACGATTTTATTAATAATTTTATAAACTTGAGGGCAGAATTGGCTTTTTTAGTTGTAATATTTGGTTTATTATTATTATTATTATTAACTAGTTTTATTGAAGGAGTTTAACTATAAAAGCGGGTTTTAGTTGAGTGATATATTTTATACTAAATTTATTCTCGATTGTAAAAACATTTATATATAAGCTGTTTATGAATATATTATGAAAAAAGGTGTTGGTGTAGTTTTAGTATTATTTTTAAGTGTAATTTTATTGACGGGATTTGTTTCTGCTAGTTGGTTTAGTGATTTTTGGGGAAAAATTAATGGACAAGGAAATGCAGTTACTGGAAATATAGTAGCAAATCCTGGATATGATTGTGAAGTTAATTGGGCTGGGACTATTTATAGGGGAACATATAACCTTGTTGGATTATCTAATGGCGATGGCAGATTTGTTTGTTATAAGGCTAAATTTTATGAATGTGGTTGGGAATTAGACGATGTTAGATTAGCAGTTAAATCTACAGATGGACAAGTTGTTGGAAATTGGAAATGTAATCTTGGATCAAAAAGTTGGTCTTTAGCAACAAAAAATTGTGATGAGGTTTTATCTGGTACAAAATATACTGGAGTGCATAATGTGGTTGGATTATCTAATGGCGATAGTAGATTTATATGCTTAGACAACAAATTTTATGAATGTGGCTGGGAATTAAATGACCCTGCTTTTGCAGTTAAATCTACTAATTCGCAGGTTGTTGGAGATTGGAAATGCGATTTGAATGCTGGGGGCTGGACTGCAGTTTCACAACAACAAACTTGTAATTCTTTTACTTATTCTAATTGGAGTAGTTGTAGTTCTTCTGGAACTCAAACAAGAACAGTCTTAAGTTCTTCTCCCTCTGGATGTACTGGGGGCTCTTCGGTTCTTTCACAGAATTGTACTTATGTTTCGCCAGTTGTTACGTGCACTGATTCTGACAGTGGAATAGACTATTATGTTAAGGGACTTACAAAACTAGGGACAGGATCAGTATCCATGGATGCGTATGATCATTGTTGGAATGAATCAAACAACGGGCCTTCTTCAACAGGTAATGATCTCATTGAGCTTTATTGTTCCAATTCCAGTTCAGGTCACACTATAGTTTCTACACAGCAGTATACTTGTCCAAATGGATGTTCTGACGGAGCTTGTATAATTACTGCTCCTGTGGTAAATAATACTTGTATAGACTCCGACGGAGGATTGAATTATAATTTGAAAGGAGATATTAATTATTTTTATAATGTTCATACTAGCAATCCAGATTTTTATGGAACTCATATTGCGGGGGATCAATGTTTGGGTGATGGTTCTCTTTTAGAATATTCTTGTGATTATTATAATTCTTCTGAATTGAATCCTTCTAAACAATATATCTGTCCAAATGGATGTAAAGATGGCGCTTGTATTGGTGAAGCTCCTTGTACCTCAAAATTTGTTTGTGAAATTACACCTTCAATATGTCCTGTTGAGGGTAAACAAACAAAAACATGCAAGGATATTCAATGCAATGCTTCTAGTTATAGTGAAGAAATAATTTGTAATCCTGGACAATGTTCTGGTTGTGAACTTGATGCGAAATGTTTACCTTATGGATTTAGAACATTAGTAAACGAAAAACCAAATTATTGTGATGTTGATGGTAAATTTCAATTACAGAAAACAACTGTTGGTGGAGAATGGAGTGCTTGTCAGAATAATTATGAATGTGAAAGTAATATTTGTTCTTCTGGTGAATGTATTGAATTAAAGGACGTTATTGGTCAAGCAAATGCGGTAAAGGGATTTTTTATAAAGCTTATCTGTAAATTATCTAATCTCTTTAATGCAGATGGTTATGCTCAATGTATAAATGATTATCTTGGTGGTAATATTACTGAGCCCGTAGTTAAACCTACAATCGTATGTGGCAATACTGGGACTTCTGCTACAGATAAAATTAGTTTGGATACTTCCGCAAGAAGACTTTATCTTAATGATCCTATAAATGCTGCTAGAACATCCATATCTAGTGCGGAAATGCCAAACGTACTTGTTGATGGAAAAATTACTTCTTTAACAGGCGTGACTTATGCTTATACTCAGGGTTTGTTATTAGGAAATAGTAGTCATATACTTTTTGGAACAAGTGGTGGAGATTTAGTTGATCCCGCAAATTATATTAACGTTGGAACTGATGCAACGAATCCATTATATAGTTATGTTTTGATGTTAAATAAAAATCTTGATGTTTCGGATGCAACAAATATACAAGGACAAAAAATGACTATCCAGGGTAAGGAATATGTTATTGGGTCCGGTTCAAGTGTTACTAATGGAATTTATCTTTACGAAAGTCTTTGTGGATCAACAGTTTTGAATAAAGGAGAAACAAGAACATTTAATGTTAAGGGGATTGTTTATACAATTGAAGCTGTTGCAATTACAGATGGAAATACTGCTAAGATAACGGTTAATGGAATTTCAAAAACAGTTACTAGAAGTTCGAGTTATTCTTTTGGTAATATTGATATTTATGTGAAGGATATTACTTATGAAGCTTATGCTGGTGGGGTTCAAACAATTGAATTACTTGTTGGAACAAATACTCTATTTTTAAAATCGGGTTATACCGTTAAAAAAGATGCAGATTTAATATCCGTTCCTGGAACAATGGTAACTCTACAAACTAACGGTGGTCTTTTGAGTGGACTTAAAATTGCAGTTTCTGCACAAAAATCTCAGTTTGATAGTATTGCTGTTGGTGAATCTTTTATAGATCCGGTATTTGGTGGATTAAAGGTACAATTGGTAGCTGTTAGTCCTTCATCTCCAATATATTTTGATGTTTCTGTATCTACAAATCCTAATCCGATAGTCGTCTAGTGTAGAAATCTTTAAATATCTCTTGGAGTTGTTAATATTATGATTGGCTGGATATTACTTATATTGTTTGTAGTCGTTTTAGTTGTGATTTTAAAGATTAATATTGGGGACTTCAAATATAAAACTTATTTTTTTCTTGTTTTATTTTTTCTTGTTTTATTTATTTTTACATTCGTGAAGGTTGTTAATGCTAACTCTGTTGATTTAACTTCGGCTTCTGGAGTATTTTCTGGTGTTAAGTTATATTTTATTTGGCTTGGACATGCTTTTGATAATGTTCAGGTTCTTACGGGTAATGCTGTAAGAATGAATTGGTTTGGAAATAGTACTGGATAAATTTAGTTATTTAAAGATTTCGTAAACATTATTCTAAAAATTATTAATGCACTATCTTGGAAGTAGAAGTTTGGGCTTTAATTAGCTGGAAAAGGCTGAACAATTCGGATTGGTTTTATTGGATTATTATTAAATTTTCTATAAGTGTAAGCCTCTCTTAATAATTCTAGCGAAGCTATATTTTATCCCAAATAGCTTTTATTTTCTTTTTTGCCTTGTTTATTATAGCCCTCTTTCATAAATTCATAAATTTGAATTAAATCTTCAGAAGCATCTTTCCAATCAATAGAAAATTTTTTAATGAATTCCGCTTCTTTTTTCTCGTCATATTTCGCTTCTAATCCAAAAGCTTCTATTTCATATTTTGCAAGACGTTTGTAAAGTTCAGTTATATGTTCTTTTTCAGTAGAAGTCATTGATTTAATAATATTAAACATATACATAGGGGCATTTTGTGCATTTAGGAAAACTTCCAATGTTCTAAGAATATAAAATATCTTTTCAGTAATGTGTTTTCTCATTCTTTTAAGAAAAAGTTCAGTTTCTTCGGAATCAATATTTTCTATTTCAAAATTTTCATTCATAAATGAAAATTCAGGCAGACCATACTTTTTATGAAAAATTTCATAATTTATTTTAATTTTCTTTAAATCTCCATGTTCTTTACAATTTTTTTGTTTTTCTTCTTCCATGTTGTTTTTATGAAATAAAAATAACAGTCAGAAATTTTTAATTTCTGAATGTAAAAAACTCTTCATCACGAACCCGAAGGGCCAGTTTGAGTTTTTTACTTAGTTATTTATTTTATTTAACTTTTTACTTTTAATTTTAAATCAGTGCCGACTAATTGATAATTTTCATGTTTAGTGTGCATATGATGAAGTATGGCTTCGGTTTTATTTTCAAATATATCGCTGCAATCTAAACAAAGGTAATCTGCCATTTTCTATATAATAAAATTGTAATTAGAGTTTATAAATTGTTATTTAGTTTAAGCCACAGGAGAGAATTGAACTCTCAACCTCGGCATTACCAATGCCGTGCTCTAACCAGAGTGAGCTACTGTGGCGTTAAATTTATGAGAATAAACTCATTTATAAAAGTAATCTTTCAAGATTAATCTCAAGAGCACAAAGGGGCATTTTTATGCTAAGATTACTTAGAATTGATGGTTTGATTTCACCCATATAGCCCAGAAGCTCTTTGCTCAGTATTATCTTAGCACATCTGCCCTGGATAAAATATTCATTATCTTCTGCTGATTCAAGTATAAGTTCTTTATTTTTTCCGAGCATTCGCATAATATATTCTAATATTTGTTTTATTTCGGTGAATCCTGCATTTGGTGAGGCAATGGCTACACATAATCTTTCAGCTTCATGTATTCCGGTTTCAGAATTTCCTGTTTTGTCTTTTTCAAATATTCTTCCTAATTCAAAGATTCTTTGTGGATATTCTGCATCGAGATTATTTTTTAGAGCATTTAATGCTGTTCCTATTAGATTTGGACGAAGAATTTTCCATTCGCTTTTGCTATTTTCAACTTCTATCATATCTTTTTCTTTAAGATTAATATTTTCTGCTTCTTTTTTTGTTAATAAATGATAACTTGATATTTCTAACATATTTAATCCAGCAAGAATTTCAGATATTCTTTTCTTTAGGACTTCTATTTCAGAGATTTCTCCTGTTGTAGCTATGCTTGGTAATTCTGGTTTGAGATTCTCATAACCATAGGCTATTGCAATATCTTCGATTATATCTACTTCATGCATGATATCTGTTCTCCAAGCTGGAATTGAAACAATTCCTTTTTCATAGTTATATCCCATTTTTTCTAGGCAGGTTTTTATTTCATTATCTTTTAAATCTAGACCTAGTAATTTATTTGCACTGTCTATATTAAGTTTTATTTTTTCTGGAGTTAAATCTGGTGTTATTATTTTTTCTTTTGAGTTTCCGTAAACTAGGTCTATCTGATATATTTTTCCACCCATTTCAGCAAACATAGCTACTAGGATGTTTAGTGTTTTCTTTAAAATACTTAAATCAAAACCAGAACATTCAATAAATATTGAATTTGTTTGTTCTGTTACTTTTCCAGTTTTATGGGAATTAATTATGGGTGGCATGCTTAGAATTTCATTTTTAGCGTCTACGAATACTGGAAATTTCTCCATTCCTTCTAAAAGTTTAGCATATTCTCTTCCTGTTGGATGTGATTGCAAGATTTGCAGGGCATTCATTTCTCTATCCATTTCAAGAGGAATAAATTTAATGTCTTGTGGTTTTCTGGCTTCTAATCTTATTGGAAGAGTTATTTTTTCAAGAGGATAAATTCCTATGGCTATTTTTTTTCTATTTCTTCCTAGAGTCATGTGAATTTTTTCCTGAATGTTTACTATTTCTTTTATTTTTTCGTTATCAAATTTCATATCTTTGATTATTGCACATGCAGTAAATGGTCTTACATTTTTTGTGTTGGAATCAATTTTAACTTGAAAGTCTTTTTCTGGTTTGTTCAGTTTGTATTCTCTGAGTCCTTTATTTTTTCCTAAAAAAGCATTGAAGCTTTTTATGAATGTTTGAAGAGAGAATAAATCTGGACGGTTTGGAAGAATTTCTAGTTCAATATCATTTCCATCTTCACTTATGCCTTCAAAATGAGTTCCAAATAAACTTATTTTTTCTTTAAGTTCGTCTGTAAGTTTGAAATGCTTTTCGAATTCTTTTTTGCTGAATTTTATGCCGGCCATCCTAAGACACCTCCGGTTTCTTGTGGTTCAATTTCCCTTTCATTTTGACCAGAATTTCATTTCTCGTAGTTTAGTTAGATTATTTGCATACATTTCTCGAAGATCTTTTATTTCATAGTATTCCATAATGGCTCTGTCAAATCCAGGTCCCCAGGCTAATACTGGAATATATTCTCCAAGTAGGGGAATAACTACTTCGGGCCTCATTATGCCTGCTCCGCCTATTTCTATCCATATTTTCTTCATAGAATTATAGCCATAGATTTCTACGCTAGGTTCGGTATAGGGGAAAAATGATGGGACGAATTTAACTTTTTCGAATCCCATTTTTTCATAGAATTCTTGTAGATATCCTAATAAGTTTCTGAAGTTTGCATTTTTATCGATTACTATACCTTCTGTTTGATTGAATTCAAATCCGTGGCTCCAGTCTATTGTTTCATTTCTGAAACATTTTCCTATTGCGAAGAATTTCCCTTTTTTATCTTTCATATCTTTTAATTTTCCTAGCATTCCCAGAGTATTTGCCGAGATTGAAGTAGTATGGGTTCTAAGAACTACTCTTTGAGCTTCTGGCTCTTTCCATTCTCCGCCCCAGCCTTTTGCTCCTCCGACGCCTTTTTCATGGGCTTCTTTAACAGAACTCACGAGTTTTTTATCTGGAAGTTTTCCTTTAATATCTTTGATATAGAATGTATCTTGAATTTCTCTTACTGGATGGTCTTGGGCAGTGAAAAGTGCATCAAAATTCCAGAACCCTGTCTGAGTCATAGTACTTGACATTTCTTTAAATCCTAAATCTGTCCAAATTTTTCTCGCATTATCTGTTGCTTGATTAACAAAATGTCTTTTTCCCCCAGAGATTTTTGGAACAGGAGATTTTATGTCGTATCTTCGGAATTTTTTCCCTTTCCAGCTTGCATTTGTAATTATTTCCGGTGTTAGAGATTCAATGAGATTTTTTGTGTCTAATTTTTCTTTTGAAGCATCCTTTAATATCTCTTTTCCAAATTCTGTAATTTCAAATTCTACTTCGTTTTTAATATTTATCTCAATAATATTTTTTCTGTTTTTTAGTGCTTCTAGACCATATTTTTGTTCAGGGGTTAATTTATCATATTCACAAGGAAGAATTTCTAGAAATTGTTCTTCTAGACTTTTATTGGCTATTTCATCTTTTGTGCCCGAGAATATAATTTTGCCATTTTCTAAACTAACAAGTGCTTTTTTCTTTAGGGCACCTAATGCTGCTTGAAATTCATTATCAGATAATCCTGCATGTTTTTTCGCTTCTTCCAATGTTTGAGATTTTTTATCTGCCATAAGGCTAACTAGTCTTCTTTCAGGAAGTCCTTTTTGTTTGTATAAAACTCCATTAACTCCTAAATTCACTAATTTTTTTGAATTGGTTTTAAGAATTATTATTTTTTTATTGCTTAGATATTCTAGTGCTCTAAGAACTGCAACTTCTTCGAGTCCGCTATTTTGTATTATTGTTTCTATTGATTTTTCTTTTATGAATGGTAAAATTAGCCTTTCATTTATGCTTAATGATTCTATAATTTCATTTTTGGAGTCTTTTTTATCCATGATTTTTACAGGTAGGAGAGATTTAAAAATGTGTTTATTCAGTTTCTGCTAACGCATAAATTATGTTCAAACAAAACTAATAATTAATAACAAGTCGGATTTAAGTTAGGGCATTATTAAGAAGTTTTTAGGTGAGCAATCGAGCCGAGTAAGTTCACAAGTGTAATTTTATTATTGGCGAGTGGGCTTACGAGCAAGAGGAGATTGCGAGTGTTTTACTTTATAGCATTAAATGCTTGTTTCGTAGAAGCTCCAAGACTTATTAAAAGGGATTGTAGTGCTTGTTTATCTTTGATACTTCCTAGAAACATTAATTTTGCACCTGCTTTTTTGCAGAGCATTATATTTTGCATTAAACGAGAGAGAGCTTTTGCTTTATTTACATCATTCTTTTTTATTATTTCTTCAATTTGTATGCCTATTTCTATGTTTTTTTCTGCACAGATATTGGTTAGAACCTCATTGAGTCCAGAATTACGCTGTTTCATGTAGTCCTTTATTTCAAGCGATTCATTTAAGATTAACATATTTAGTCCTTTTATTTCAAGAGCTTTTCTATTAAATTCGTCGTCTTGACTAAGAATAGCAATTTTTTGCTCTGATTTTTCTTTTTGAAGCTTTTGAATTTGTTTTCTAGCTTCGTTGAGATTGAGAGTATTTATTATCTGCATCATAATTATTTGCGAATTCCATTATTCTTTTACGAAACTCAGCAACAAATCCTGGATCGGAAAGATTATGAAATAATGTTAAATGACCTTCAATTGTCGTAGGTCTGTCTCTTTCTGATTCGTGAGCTTGTTTTAATATTTCAATATTCATAGAATTAATCAATCGTAGTGCCTATAAAATGTTTTCCTTTTAGCAAGTTATCTAGTTGTTTGGCATCTTTTCCAACAATGTAAGTTTTTATTTTATGCTCAAGAATTATTTTCATTGCAGTATGGTCTACTGGTGCATGCATGCCTGGTTTTTGCGGAATAGCCATAACTATTTTGTTAAAACCTTCTCGAGAAATATTTTGGATGAATTTCGCATTTTTAAATTTCATTGGATTTTTATCGTATAATCCTTTTACATTTGTTAGATTGATGAAATCTGCTTTTAGAACTGCAGCTAATCTGCAAGCTGTTGCATCGCTGGTTTGATTTGGAGCATATCTTAGTGCTCCGCAGAAAATAATATCTTCTTTTATAAGTAAATTAGCAAGATGTTTCATATCGTGTGGAATTCCTGATTCTGGGTCTTTATCAAAGAAATAACTCATAAATCTAGCATTTAATCTTGTTACTGCAATTCCTGCCATACTCTGAAGATATTCTGATTTATGTTCTTCTCTTAGGGCTTCGATGTAGGTTCTTGCTACACTTCCGCCACCACAAACTATTACAAATTTGAAATGTTTTGTATTTTTCTTTATAACTTCTTTAAACGCTTTTAGAAATTTTACATCTATTTTATCTGGGACAATAAGACTTCCGCCTAAACTTAAAACTACTACCTCTTTTTGCATAATAACTAAATGGAGAAGCTATATTTAAGCTTTTTTCCCTTTCATTTGTCTAAAATAATCTACTTGATTTAAAACTTTTTTCAGAGGGCGATCAATAATAATTCCTGAATTTGCAATTTCTGCTAAAGGAAGCCCGGTATTTCGGTCATATTTTAATAAAATAGGGCTACATGATTTTGTACCTATTCTTGGATTTCCTGGACCTGCACAATAAATATCTCCTGTTTTTATGTTATACCAAATAGTAATCGTTTGTTTTTCAAGTGTCCCAGTATTTGGCATAGAGCCCTGACTTGTTTCAAAAATCATTGATAATCTTTTTAGATTCATAGGAATCAGTTAAAATCTTAATTTATAAGGATTATTATACTGTAAATAAATTAGAATCTGAAACATTAAAGATTTTTAATCTTGCACCACAATCAAGCCAGCCATGGGCATAGTAAATGGCTCCGAAAGCATTGATTAAATCACTGTTTTTTTCAAAATGATTGCTATCAGAGAGATATGCTTCAGCCATTGTCAATATCTCTTTTGCTTCTTTTTGTTTTCCATTTGAGATACTTTTTTTGGTTATGTCGAGGGCTTTTTGAGTTATCTTTCTATACTTACCTATAATTTCTTTTGTTATTTTATCTTGTTTCATATCTTGTCGTATATTTTACCATATTTAAGTTTTGGTATATAGGTTTTAACATCTAATTAGTAAAGTAGAATTTAGAAAATAAGGTTTCTAACACGTGAGTTTGAGATATAGTCATTAAAATGCCGAAATCATTTAAAAAGCCACTTTATTGAGTGTATAAAAGAGGCGCGGGGAGAGTTCGGTGATGCTCTCTCCGTCCTTTTTTTAAATCTAGCATCACTGAACATTAAATCCAAACCCATACTTCTTTAAAATAAATTTTTCTTAATAGAACAATTAATTACTAAACTAAATTTTTCAAACAATCTTATAATTTATAATAACTTTGAAAAATTTTATTTGATAATGGTTAGGCAATATGGTGGTTCTTTGTTTATAGGGGCTTTGTTGTAGTAAATTTAACTTAAAACAAACTTTTATTTCCCTATTGTTATCTTTTTATTCCAGAAGCTTTCTTTGTTTTCTTCTTGTTGACGATTTTGTGAATTTTGCTGGGGCATTGAGGCGGGTGTGAATGGTCTATTGACTGGTGGCATTGGTTGAGTTTGAAATTGTTGTGGTTGAGAACCAGGCTTGGGGAATTGCATCATTGGTCTTTCTAATCTTGTGGGCATGTTTGATTGAATTATTACTGGATTTTTTCTTATTATAAAACTTGAGCCTGCTGTTTCTGAAACAACCGCAGAAATTTCTAAATTAGCTATTCTTGCATCTAACATTCCCTCTATTAATGGAATTCTTGCTTTTTCTGAAAAGGATTTTATTATTACTAATTCTTCATCATTTTTTAGAGTTATGGGGATAGTTACTGTTGCTCCTGCTTTTCTTATAATAATATTTTTATTTTCTCCGGGGCATTCAATATAAGTAACTAGATGGTCATTAATTAATTCTTGAATTTTTCCAAAGAAATTAATATCTTCTGGTCTTGCCTGAAGTTTTACTTCTTGAACTGAGGGAGTTCTGGGTAATTGTGGAAGTTGGGTTGGCTTTTGTATTTGAGATATTAATGGTGTTGGTGTTTGTAATATCTGTGGCTGAGATGTTTGAGTTGGGGGTCTTTGTTGTATTGTAGGTCTCTGTTGAATTATTGGACGAGTTGGTGTTATTTCTCCATATTTAGAAAATTTTTGATGCATTTTTTCTAGTTCTACTGCACGTTCTGCTCTTCTCATTTCTTTTTCAAATTTTGTTTCTTCTTTAATTTCTGAAACAAATTTCATAATTATTTCTTCTGTAAACTTATCAATAAATTCTTGTTCTAGAACTAATGTTTGAAGCATTTTGAAGATTAGGGCATTGGCCTTGATTGAGGTCTTGGTCTTCCACCGAGCTCTAAACGAGGTAATCCCTCTGATGGAATGTCGCCGTAAACTTTATGCTTAATTTTTTCTTCTATTAAAGTTAATCCTTTTGCAACAGTTTTATTTTGTTCAAGAAGAGTATCTAGTTTTCTTAAAACATCAATTTCTCCAGTATTCCCTTCTTCTTGTCTTCTTATGAAACTTTTTGCAGATATTTCAAAAAGTTCGAGAAGTTTTGTTATGTTATCTGAAAGACCATCAAATTTTATTGTAAGATTTGTAAGAACTTTTTGGAGATTAACAAAATTTTCTATTAATGCAAATTGAAGTTCTCTATTTGAAAGGGCCTTAGGTTTGCTACTAGTTTCACTCTTTTTTGCCATACCTTATTTAGTAAATAGAGATTTATAAAGCTTTTTAGAAATATTTTCTTAAAGTTAGTTTGGCTTATTTTGAGGTATATCTTTTAGGAAACAATGTTTAAAATAATCTAATTCGTGATTTAGTCCGGCTATATCCTCATAACATTCGGCTTCTTGGACTGTGTCCCTTAAATGTCTTATGGATTTAAAATATTCTAATTTTTCAAATCTGGATTTGCTTTTTATTTGTTCTGAAATGTTTATATTTTCTTCTAATGCTTGCCAAAAGTTATCATCATCAAATTTAAAGTGATAATCCATTTGCATAGAAAGTTCTCTCATTCGATTCATTAGAAAGCCTATATCTTTGCTTTTTAATTCCCCATGTGATTCTCGATGAATTTCCATTGATAGGGTGATTTTAATTCGATTATAAACTTTATTATTTTGTAATATACTATAGAATTACTAAATGGGTCCTTCGGGAATCGAACCCGAAACAACGGTTCTGGAGACCGCTACGATACCTTTTCGCCAAGGACCCTAAATTAATTCCGGAATTTTATTAAGTTCCAAATCATTGATTATTATTAGTTTGTTTTTACCTATTAAAAAACTATCCTTTTGAGGTTTTTTGTTTAAAGAGGAATGTTTAAAAGTTTGAAGTTTGTTATTTTAATAAGATGGATATGAATTTAATTTTAGGTATTACGGGTATGCTTTTGGTACTCGCAGGTTTTCTTTTGAATATTAGTCATAAAATTAATGTAAAATCTGCTATTTATTTGTGGCTCAATATTATTGGATGTGTATTTTTATTTTATTATGCTTTAGTTATTTCAAGTATACCTTTTGCGATTCTTCAGGCAGTTTGGGGACTTGCAGCATTAATTAAATTTATTCATTTGAAACTGTGATTAAGATTATTTTAGATACGAATTTTATTATTTATTGTACTGAGAATAAATTAGATTATGCTAGTGAAATAGACGCAATGATTAACGAGGGATATGAACTTGTTGTTCCTCAGCAGGTTGTTGAAGAGATTGAAGAACTTGGAAAAACAGCCAAGAAGTTTAGTGATAGGACTGCTGCATTTTTAGCTATGAAAGTTTTGCGAGCAAATAATGTTAAAATTGTTCAAACAAATGCAAGATATGCTGATGAAGCTATTATTTCTATGATGCGAATTGGAGATATTGTTGCTACACTAGATCAAGAGTTGAAACAGAAACTTAGAAAGTCCAGGGTAATCGTTATTCAGGGTGTAAAAAAACTGGCTTTTGAATAAAAAGAAACCTTAGGTTTCTCCTTTACCATTTCCTCTTAGTAAGCTTTATAAATCATGTTTTGGTGTTAATTTTATGTTCTATGTTGTTGATGTAGGAGATTATGTAAGAGTTGAGCCGAAGCTTTTCGGACTAGATACTAAGACTGCTGTAGAGGAACAACTAGCAATTACTTATAATAATTATCATGATGAAGAAATTGGTGAAGTTATTGCTGTTATTGATGTAAGTACGGTTGGAGATGGTATAATTATACCTGGTGACGGTGCTGCATATTATAATTCTGAATTTAAATTACTTGTTTGGAAGCCTGAAATAAATGAACTTGTTTTTGGAACCATTACTGAAATAACTACTTTTGGAGCATTCTTGAATATGGGTGCAATGCAAGGAATGATTCATATTAGTCAGACAATGGAAGATTTTGTAAGTTTTTCAACATCAAATGTTTTAAGTGGAAGAGCTACTAAGAGAGTATTGAAGAAAGGTGATAATTGTCTTGCTAGAATTGTTGCAATTTCTTATAAGGGCGATCAACCTAAAATTGGATTAACAATGAGACAACCTGGATTAGGTAAACTTGAATGGATTGAAGAAGAAAAGAAGAAAGAAAAATCTGCTGCAAAGAAAGCAGAGAAAGAAGTTAAGGCTGATAAGAAAGAAAAGAAAGGAGCTAAGAAATAAAAATGGTTAAAAAAGCAAAAGCTTGTAAAAAATGTAGATTTATATTTGAAGAAGGTGAAAGATGCCCAAAATGTGGAAGTAATGCTTTTACTGAAAATTGGAAGGGAAAAGTTGAAATAATTAATCCTGAACAATCTGAAATTGCTAAACAATTAAAACTTGCTGAAAAAGGTATTTATACAATTAAGAGCGATTAAAATGGAAATTAAAAAAAATATTAAAAATGATTTATTTGGAAGAAAAGAAATAGAAGTAATTTTGACTGCGGATAAAACTCCTAGTTTTGCTGAAATGTCTAAACTTTTTGGAGAGCATTTTAAGGCTGAAGAAGATTCTATAATGATTGAGAATGTAAAAGGAAAGTTTGGAAGAAATACTTTTTTAATAAGAGCTTGTATCTATGATACTAAGGCATTAAAGGATGAAGCTTTTAAGAGATTAATTAAGGCTAAAAAAGTAGCGGTGGTGGCATAGTTAAAAGATAAAACAGATTCAAAAATCAGATAAAAGCTTCGCTTTGTCCATACAAGATTTTTGAAATTCTGGAAATTAAGAATTTCCAGACTGTTCTTTTTGTGCTCAAAAACAACATGGTTAAAAACAAATCAAAAAGAAAAAAAGAAAATCGTCCTACTAGCAAGAAATATAAGTTTTATACTATCTCTGGCGATGAAGTTAAGAGAGCAAAATATTGTCCCAGATGCGGACCTGGTGTTTTCTTGATGATTGCTAATAATCGTTCTTATTGTGGCAAGTGCCATTTTACTGAGTTTACTGGAAAAGCCAAATAATTAACTTTTTAACTTTATCTAGAATCTAGTTAATATTATAACATTAAGAAGGTTTATTCTGCCGCATTAAAAGCTTCTAATTCGGCTTGGGATGTTTCATCTTCTCTTTGAACAAGAATTTCATAGGGTGTTAATTGTCGGCTATCTTGATAAGCTTCTTGCATCATAGCAAAAAGAGTTTCAGCTTTTTCTGTATCAAAAGGATTAGGAATTGTTAGTGATTTAGCTGAATGTTTTTGATGTTCTAATAGGTAATTTCTATCTGTGGCTAATACTGATTGAGCTTTTTTGGTTGTAAATGCTTTTGAGCCCAGATTTTCTCTTTCAATATTACCTAGAAATTCATCATCACTTGTTCTTTCTATTAAATTCATTATATCTTCACATAAATTTGCTTTAAAAGGATTATGGTTAGGGAAAGATATATTTGAAATAAGCTTAAAAGATTTTGGTTCTCATTTAAGAAATGAGAATATACAGAAAATCACTATTTTCTGTCTATAGACAATTCTGAGAATCTAGTTGCAAATAGTTCAGAATTCTCTAAAAGGCAATTCTTTAAAATGTGCAGTATAATCTCTAGAATTGCCTATAATAAAAATCTAGACGCACCTTAGAGAATTACTAATTCTCTAATTCATTCAAAATCATTGTTTTTGAAGACTTCGGCGTAAGCTTGAAAGATTTTTATTATGTCCATAAATTAAAATTTTATTTTAATTTTGGATCATACAAAAAACAAACGATTTAAAATAAATAAAGAATTGTTTTTTGATAAACCCGAAAGAGAGTTTGACTAAACCCCGAGGTTTTTTCGATTATTTAAAATTTTCTTGTTAAAAAATAGTTTATGTAGGATATTTAAGGTAGGAAATACCGTAATAACACATATATTTTTGATTAGTATCAATTACTTTTTCGCAAGTTGCATTGTTTGCATTAATAATAGCCATTCTGTAATAACATGAATCTGCATTGCCGAATAATTGCAGTTCTTCTTTGCATACACTTAGATTGTTTGTAGTCTCTGCAATCCGTTTGTAACAATTATCTCTATAACCTGAAGAGGGTATGGCTTTTGGCTCATCTGGAATTATTCTGCATACAGAAATATTCAAAGAAGATCTTCCTACTTCTTCTAAGCAAGATGTTTTTGTAACTGCAGTGATATCACTACTTTTTATTTTATCACATATTGTTGAATCCTTTTTTGCGACTGCTATCTGAAAAATGCAGCCATCATTTTCACATTTATCGGAATTCTGTTCAACAATAGCAATACAGTCAGGATAATTACTTATCTTTTGACATATTGCTGAATTTTCTGTTGTCTTTGCAAGGTTAAAATAGCATTCTTCTTTCAGAATTCCTGAAGGAAGATCATCACAAGTTTTAATTTCTGGAGGATATACGGCGGTGCTACTGGAATTATGGACAAAAATAAAATAGATTGCCCCAATAAGAAGTAATACAAATATTAAAATAATAATTTTTAGCCATTTAGGAAATCTTGATGTCTCTGCAGAAATTGCTTCATTTTCTTCTTCCATGTCTTTCTTAAGAAAACATACTATTTAAATCCTATTTTTCAGGGTTGAAATAAACCCGAAAGAGAGGCTTGAGACGTAAAAAATAGTACATCTTTTGCCTCTCCTTGGGAAAAAGAGGTGATAATATATCTAAATAAAATGTATATTTAAACCTTTTGGTTGTGTTGTAATTTAGTAGTGACAATAAGCTCTTTAGAAGAGAATTTATATATTCCTTTCTTTTAATTTTTATATGGAAGAAAATGAGGCAAAAGATGCGATTAGCAGTATTCCTGACGTTGAGATAAAAAGAAAACCCGAACATCCAGTTCACAATCAGGTGTATAATATCGTTCTTGGTAAAGACCCTTCTTGGCAGGGGATTATTTATGATTTAATTGCAAGTGAACAGCTTGACCCTTGGAATATTGATATTTCTGTTCTTTGCAGAAGTTATTTTGAAAAGATAAAGATTCTTGAGGAAAATAATTTTCATATTTCTAGTAAGATGCTTCTTGCTGCTGCACTTTTGCTTAGGATAAAGTCTGAAATTTTGCTTAATAAGTATATCCGGGATATTGATAATATTTTGTTTCCTCATGAAGAAGAAGTTAAAAGAATTATTGAGAGAATTGAAATAGATGAAAATGAAATTCCTGTTCTTTCTCCTAAAACTCCCCTTCCACGATTTAAGAAAGTTACTCTTCAGGAGCTTATTGATGCATTAGATACTGCAATTAAAACTGAAGGTAGAAGAATTGATAAAGAAATTCAGAAAAAACAGGCTGAAAGATTATCTCATGTTGATATTCCTAAATTTAGAAGAGTGAATATTAAAGAAAGAATAAGAAAATTTTATGCTAGATTATTATCTTCATTTAAAAAAGCTGAAATAGAAAAAACAATAAAATTGCCCTATAGTCATTTTACTGGCAATAATAAAGAAGAGCGGATTGCTTGTTTTCTTCCGATGTTATATTTAAGCAATCATGGAAAAATTTGGATAGAACAGGAAAAACACTACTCGGAAATTTATCTTTATCTTTATGAGCATTTTAAGAAAGCTTTTCCTGAACACGATAAAGAATTAATTGATCCTACTGAAACTTTAGAAGATATTCCTGCTGAACTTATGGAGCAAATAGGTGAGAATGAAGAAGCAGAAGCAATCGAACTAGAAAAAGAAATTAATAAACTATCTGTTGAAGAATCGGAGAAAGAGAAAAAAGTTGAAGAGATAAACAAGGATTCAGTAAAATCTGATGATTTTTCTGACTCTCCAAAACCTCAGAAGTATAAGTCAGAAGATTTTGGAGATTTTGAAAATCCTCTTGGTGATTTGATTGACAAAGAAGAAGATTTGAATATATAGTTTCTATTTAGACTTCGTTTATTTAACGGATAATTATTAATAATGTAACCCACTTTAGAAGGTAAGTTTGAGCTTAATTGGGTTGGAAATGCCTAACAAGTCGAATTTGGTTTATTGAATTAATAATGTTTTTTAATGATTATGCTTGGCATAAATTACAAATTTTATCTTAGATTGTTGTTTTCCCATCTTCGCATAGCATCTTCTTGTATTACAATTTTATTACGAGGAATGCTAATATTCCTTTGAGGATATTTTAATCTTAAATAAATACCATAAAAAATGCCAAAGAAAATTCCAGAAACATGGGCGAGGTGTCCCACACTAGGATCGCCTAATCCGAAAACCCCAAGAATATCCGCACCAACCCAAACTATGGCTGCGATAAACATGGGCATGGGTAGATTAAATGCCCAAACTGTCATTCCTGGACGCAGGACTGCAAGAGTTCCTATAACTGCCATAATGGCTCCTGAAGCCCCGAGGGCATTAGGATACCAATAAAAAGAGACGATATTCGCAAATATTCCTGAAATAATAAATAACCAAAGAAAATTTTTACTTCCAATAATGCCTTCAAGCATTAGTCCAAAAAGAAATAGGGCAAAAAGATTGTAAAATAAATGAGTTATACTTCCATGAAGAAATATTGCTGTTAAAAATTGCCAAGGTTGTGAAATTGCATTTGGAGTAAGCATGAATGTTCCTGTAACTCCCGGAACTATAACTTGAACTAAATAAATTAAAATACAAATTCCACAAAGCCATAATGTAATATATTTTTGATTTTTCATTTTGTTGCGAAAGTTTGGCTGACTAGAAGAGGAAATACTATTGTGGCATCTGCAAAAACTTTTACTGTTTTTGCTTGTGGAAGAATTTTACCCCAACTAATGGCTTCTTCTGGAAGAGCACCGGCATCACTGCCATCATATTCTTGTGCGGTGTTTATGTATACTGAATAGTCTAATCCATTTCTTAACATATTTGCATTTAGAATGGCGTGTTTAACTATTCCGGAGCCCAGAATTATTGTTCCTGATTTTTTAAGTCCGATTGTAGTATCATTAAACCATTTAACATCTTCTGCAACGTCAATTATAAAATCTGGATGCTTGAATTTGAAGAAATAAACATTATCGCCTATTGCTCCATCCGTAATACATGGACAATAAACGGGGATTTTATTTTTGAAGGCTTGATAGTAAATGGATTTTGGATTATTTATTCTTTCACCCATTTTGTATATTATTTTAATAGGAGTTATGGGAATATTTGTTTTTTTCTGTTCTTGATAGAGTTCTTCTAAAATTGGTTGGAGAAATTTTTCAAAATCCACATATCTATCATTTGTAACAAAAATATTGCCTATTCTATTTATGCCTTTTTTACGTAATAATTCTCCGCTTGCTCTAAAATCTCCTTGATAAAAATCGCCTAGACATTTTATAAAATCTTCTTCTATTCCGCCCGTTGTTGTAACTAAAACATTTACTTTTTTATGTTCTACTAAATAGCGAATAATATCTCTATTTCCTGAAGAAATCATGTTAGAAGTATATCCTAGAAATATGAATGTATTTTCTTTTATCATTTCATTAGTTATTTCTATTGCTTTTCCCAGATGGCTTGCTTGAAAACCTGAAGTTGATAATGATTTTATGATTTCATTGTAATTATTTGTTTTATTAAAGTCAAAACCTTGGATTATTGTTGCATTTTTGATATTTGGTTTTTCAGCTTTCCTTAGAAGATTTTTCTTGGCCGTTTTTTCATTGCTGTTGTTTGATAGTTTTCTATCTGCTTCGATTTCTTTCTGTGTTAGTTCTGGTTTTTGTAGGTCTACACCAAGATATTCCCGCTTTTTTTGTACCCTCTCACCATTTCTAATAGAAATTACTCTATAGTAATATTTACGTCCATTTCTTTCTTTTATTTCAGTGTAAGCCATGATTTATGTTTTGTTTATCCGTAAAATGAACATTATTGTACGGCTACAATAGTTTAAAAGGTTTACTATGTGGACGTATAAACGTAATTATTTATTCTTTTTAATATTTCTGTCAGCTTTTTTATACTCTTTTTTAACCTTATTCATGAATTCTTTGAATTTGCCTTGTTTTATTGCTGTTCTTGATTGTTCCATTAATTTTTGCAGGTAATATAGATTGTGAAATGTTGCTAATCTCATTCCAACAGGTTCTAGTTGTTTTAGTTGATAACGAATATATGCTCTTGTGTAATTTTTGCAAACAAAACAATCACAATTTTCATCAATCGGTTTTTTGTCTTCTTTATATTCTACTCTATCTATTCTTAGTTTACCTTTGCTAGTGAATAGAGTTGCTCGTCTTGCATTTTGTGTTGGGAATCTACTATCAAACATATCTACTCCTCTGCTGATTGCTTCTAGGAGTTCTACTGGATTTCCCGCACCCATTAGATAACAGGGCTTGTTTTCTGGAATTATGGATTTATGAACTTCTATCATTTTGTATTCATCTTTATGTTCTTCACCTAGTGCTAATCCTCCAATAGAGTAACCGTCAAAATCAAGTTTAGCTAGTTCTTGTGCTGATTGTTTTCTTAGTTCAGGATGTATTCCGCCTTGAGTTATTCCCCAAAGAAGTTGGCGTTTATTTTTTGGAATCTTTTTCTGTATCCAATCGTGATGTTTTTTGCATCTTGCAGCCCATTTAGTTGTTCTTTCCACTGCCAGTTTTATTTGTTCTTTTGAGTGTTCTATTAATGGCATTGTATCTAAACACATTGCAATATCGGAATCTAAATCAATTTGAATTTCCATATCTCTTTCAGGAGTTATAAAAACTACTTTATTTTCAAATGGATTTTTGAAATGAACTCCTGCTTCTTCTGATTTTACATATAAACTTGGGGAATACATTTGAAATCCTCCAGAGTCAGTAACATTGATTCCTTTGAAGTTCATGAATTTTTTTATTCCACCAAGCTTTTTTATCAAGGTTTCTCCAGGTCTAAGGTGGAGAATAAAAGTATTACTAATTACTGCTTTGCAATCCATTTCTGCAAGGTCTGTTGATGAAATATGTTTTACAGAAGCTTTTGTTGCAACAGGCATAAAAAAAGGAGTTTCTATTTTTCCTGATTTCGTAGAGATAGTTCCTACTCTTGCATTAGTTTTTTTATCTTTCTTTAAAATTTTAAAACAATTCATTGTGGTGATGAGATGAAGAGAAAAATAAGGATTATAAAACTTGCCTATTGCTTTTTGGCTTAATTCTTAATTCATATTCTATTTCTTCAAAAGGAGCATAGCCTGCTTCAAGTGCCATTTGACCTAGAATATATTCTGGGCAGTTTTCATTTAGGGTCTCTGAAACTTTTGTAAATCCGCTACCATGTCCAACTTTTCCCGTTTTTTTTTACTAGTAAAGTTTTATCTGACATTATTTCGAGTCCACTTAATTCTGGTCTTGCTATTGGTTCTTCGGGTTGATTGTATTTTGGCATGTTAATTTATCTATTCAATCTTATTTTAAAAGTAAGATTGTGATTAAAAGATATCTTTAAAATATAGTGATACATCATAACAACATGAAAAAGGGGAAGAGTAACAACGCCGAAATAGCTGCTATTTTTTATGAAATGGCTGAGATTCTTGATTTGAAAAATGTTAAATGGAAGCCTCAAGCATACATTATTGCTGCACAAACTCTCGAAAGTTTGAGAGAAGATGTTTCTGTAATTTATAAAAAAGGTGGAGAAAAAGCTATTGATGAAATTCCTGGGATTGGTGAAGGCTTGCGTAAAAAGATAATTCAGTACATAAAAGAAAAAAGAATTGATGAATATGAGGAACTTAAAAAAACAGTTCCTGCTGGACTTTATGAAATGATGAAAGTTCCTGGTGTTGGTGCTAAGAAGGCTTCTCTTTTTTATAATAAGCTTGGAATAAAAAATATTGATGAACTTTATCGGGCTGCCGAAGAACAACGATTAAGAAAACTTCCTGGTTTTAAAGAAAGATCTGAACAAAAAATTATGGAAGGAGTTAATCTTTTTCGTGGTCAGAAGGGAAGAATGCCTCTGAAAAAAGCTGAAAAAATTGCTAATTCTATCTTAAAAGAAGTTAGAAACTTTTCTGAAGTTGATGAAGCCGTTGCTGCTGGAAGCTTAAGAAGGAAAAAATCTACTATTGGAGATATTGATATTGTTGTAAGAACTAAAAAATCCGAGCTTGTTTTAAAGAAATTTGTTAAACTAAAATTTGTTAAACAGGTTTTAGGGATTGGGGAAGAAAAAGCCACAATTATTACGGGGGACGGAATTCAGGTAGATTGCCGAGTCTTTACCGACGAAGAATTTGGTGCAGGATTATTGTATTTTACTGGAGATAAACAGCATAATATTTGGCTTAGAAAAATTGCAATAAAAAAGGGCTGGAAGCTTAATGAGTATGGTTTATTTGATAAAAAAAATAAGCGAATTGCTGGAAAGACTGAAGAAGAAATTTATGATGCACTTGGAATTAGAATGTTGCCCCCTGAAAAGAGAATAGGGGAGATTAGATAAGGTGTAGTTTAGTTACCAAGTAGAGGATTTATAAATAATAAACTCTTTTAATTAGTATGAGAATAATTCTAGGGAAAGGATATCAAAAGAAGCTTATTTTAAATGCAAAAGAAAAGAATAATTTTACTTGGGAAGAATTGACTATGAAACTTGGGTTTACAAAACATTATTGGAGTAATGAATTATTTAATGAAAAAATAAGTATTAATGAAAAAACATATAGCTCTTTGTGTAAACTTGTCGGAGAAAATTTTGATAAGTATATTGAAAAGAAACTGGATGATAATTGGGGTAGGTCAAAAGGTGGCAAGAATTCTGGTAGTTTTAGAGAACCAAAACTTTTGATAAAAAAACCTTCAAAAGAATTAGCCGAAATTGTAGGAATTATTCTTGGAGATGGAAATATTTACTCTAAGAAAGGATATTATTATGTTAGAATATGTGGCGATAGCATAAAAGATAGAGATTATTTATTAAATCATGTTAAACCGATGTTTGATCATTTATTTGATTGTAAAATGTATTCTATTGAACACAAAATAGCTAATGAACTATTCATTTCGATTGGTAATAAGGATATTGTTTATACCTTGAAGCATTTTGGTTTGAAAGACGGAGATAAAATGAAAAATAATGTTAAAATTCCTAATTGGATATTTGAATCAGAAGATTATATTCGGGCATGTGTAAGGGGATTAATAGATACCGATGGTTGTGTTTGTCCTATTACTGGAAGGAATTATCCTTATATCTGGTTTTCATGTGCTATTGAAAATTTAAGAAAAAGTTTTGATAAGGCTATGAAAAAAATAGGTATTAAAACTTCTAAATGGAATATAAGACCCCCACGGACTCCTGATATTTATATTGGAAGTAAGGAGATGATTAACAAATATATTCAAACAATAAGTTTTAAAAACGAACGACATTTGACTAAATTAGATAAATTAAGCCCCCGTCGTCCAGAGGCCAAGGACACGGCCCTTTCAAGGCTGTAACCCGGGTTCGAATCCCGGCGGGGGCATATCATCTTTAATGCATAATTGAGAGATATGTTTCTGGCTAACTTTTTGATATCATCGCCTGATGCTTGATTGAGAGCTTCGGCGGCAGGAGCATGATATATTTTTGTCACACTGAAGAATAATAACTGGGCGATGAAAAGACTTAAAAAGACTGCATCTTGTTTTAATTATGGTTAAATCATCTAAACCAATTTCTAATAAGGGAAACTCTGAGATAAATGACCTTATTTTTAAGGAGCTTATTAAGAGAGGATATTCTCTTGAGGGAAATACTAGGGTTTTTAATATTGCAGATTCTAAATTGTGGTATTTAACACCTGCACAAGCACAGGCATTTTTAGATTTGGAACAATCTAAAGATTATCAAAAAGATGTTATTCAAAAAGAAATTGATTTAATTAAAAATAATATCGGCGAGGTAACAGAAAATATTACTAATAAACCAGTAAATCTTATTGATCTTGGTTGTGGCGATGGAAAAAAAGCAGTAATCTTTATTGGGCATTTGAAAGATACTACTAAATTAAGATATTGTCCTATTGATATTAGTTCTTATATGGTTGAAAAAGCAATAGAAAAAGTTTCAAAATTAAATATTAAAGAAGTTGTAAAATTTCAATGGAATATCTCTGATTTTGAAAATCTTGAAAATATAACTCCTTTACTTCGTTCTGGCGAGTATAAAGATAATTTTATTCTTTTGCTTGGAAATACTTTAGGAAATTTTGAAATTCACGAACTTCTTTATGGGATAAGAAGCAGTATGAAGGATAACGATGTTCTTTTAATTGGAAATGGTTTGGATATAAGAGATTCTGGTGAAATCTTGAAGGCCTATAATAATCCTTATCTCGATTATATGCTTGTAAAAACTCTTACACAGGTGGGATTAAAAAAAGAAGATGTTAAATACGGAGCAAGATTTAGAAATTCAAGAGTAGAAATGTATTATACTCTTCTTAGAGATATTGAAATTTCATTTTTAGGAAGAACCGTTAATTTTAGTAAGGGTGATCAAATTATTGTTGCTGTTTCTTATAAGTATAGAAAAGAAGATTTTATGTCTTTTATGAAAATGTATTTTTCTGATGTGGGCTTATTTGTTTCTAAAGATGGAAGTTATGCTCTTGCTCTTTGTAAAAAGTAGTTAGCCAAACCTTTTAAAATACTGATTTCTCCTAATAATTAAACATATGAGCCCTTAGCTCAGCCCGGTTAGAGCACTGCTCTTATAAGATTAAATTTCGCTAGAAATTTATTTTTCCTTCCTTCGGGAAGACTAAGAAAGGCAGGGGTCCCACGTTCAAATCGTGGAGGGCTCATACAAAGACCTCCAGTAGTTCCCGCGAAAAATGAAATTTTTCGGGGCCCAGAAAATCAGTAGATTTTCTTGGCCTTAACACTCAACTCCCTATAATAAAATTTATAAAGAATGGTTTCTTTTTGTGATAATGAAAAAGGTGTTGATAATTTCAATTATTGTTGGAGTTATAGTTTTATTAATTCTGGGATTTTTTGTATTAAATAATAAGGCAGGTTCTGAAACAGAACAAATCGGAGACAAAAATTCTACACCCATATATAATTGTGGAAAGATGGAAAATCCTTCTTGTTTCACCAGTAGAATGACTCAATGTTCACCTGTAACTGCTCAACTTACTTCCGTAGAAGGTACAATTTTGGATATAACTATTTTAGGAAAAGAAAATGATAAATGTCATTTTCAAAGAAAAGCAAATAATTCTATAAATTTTAACTGCTATTTTCTTATGAATAATTTAGATTCTGGATGGGATCTTATTGATCAAACTTTTGGAAATGAAAAAGGTTTGCAAAGTGTTGTAGACTCTGCTTGTCATTAATGTTTTATTTTTTATTTTTCTGGAGAATTTGCTAAAACTAGTCTTCCATCATAGGGGAGAATATCTTTTGTTTTAACTAAAGAATCTATAGGGATGTTTCTCATTCCAGAAGGTTTGCCATCTTGACAATTATAAACACAGCCATAGGCAACTCCTGGTCGGATATTTTCTATTGCAAATCTGGTAGCAACAAACCCTGCTTTAGTTAGTCCTAAACATCTTGTATCTACGGTAATCCACTCTTTTTCTAAGCCTAGAACTATTATTCTTTCACTTGGTCCTAATCCCCTATCTACAATATTACATAGGGCATAATATTCTTCTGGTTTCTTTGCAGTTATCATAAATTATTTCTTATCTAAACCTATTTAAAGTTTTATTTTGGTGAATATATGGATAAAAATAAATTCAAAAAGCAACTAAAACCTTCGGTTTGAGCTACAAGCTTTTAGGAAATAAAATTTCCTAACTCTCCAACTTTCACAAGTTGAAGATTTTGATACTCAGAAATTCCCCGAATTTCTGATTTTTTTATTTTTAACTAAGGAGAAAAAAATAAAAAATGATAATTATAGGTGTTGCTGGAACTATTGCTGCTGGAAAGGAAACTCTTACAAGTTATTTTAGAGAAAGGGGATTTGTTTATTTTGAGAGATCGGAAGAGCGTCGTGTAGGGA
>CAYIVX010000002.1:0-4480 GCA_964366925.1 Candidatus Woesearchaeota archaeon
AATAAAATAAGAATCCCCTGATTCATCTAAACCTATATTTTTTTCATCAGATGAAGCAACAGTAGTTCCATTAGGGTCAAGAATCAACAATTCATAAAACGATGAATCGAGTTTTACCATCTGTTTAAGTTCTTGGATAGATAATTCCCGTTGAGTGGCAATTAATTCAAGCTTATTTTCCTGCCCATCTAAGAAAGTATCAATCCTATTCTCAGTTATCTGTGAAACGGATTGCAGTTGATTAATAATCTGATTCTGCATATTTAAGTTAAAATTAGTAAATCCTATTAAAGATATGAAGGAAATAGCTAATAAAAATAATATACTAATTGTTAAAATAAATTTTGTTTGTAATCGCATATTATTCTATTTTCTCCATTTTATTCTCTTTTCCAACTAATATCAAGCTGATTCCTATTAGAACAAAAAGAAGTGCAGTAGGAAAAGCCATTGCAGTAAAGCCCGGAAACAAATAATACAATTGGGAAACATTAAAACCATAACCTAAAAGTGCTATTCCACCGATTAGTGCAATTAATATACCTAAAATATAAAAGGGGCGAATAGGATTATTATTATTATTATTATTACCTAAATAAAATAATCCAGCTAAACCAATTAAGATAAAACAGAGCATAGTGGGAACAGCAGGTACGCCAGGAACACTAGTTTTAATCGCATTAATATCGTCTTTAACAAATAAACTTTCTATTCCCGTACTAATCCCGAAAAATAAAGAAAATAAAAAAGAAATCATCAATAAAAGAAGCAGAAAGCATAAGGTCAAGATTAAAATTTCTAAAATTTCATATTTATTTTTTAAAGCAAAAATAAAAAGAATTATTCCTGAAAATAAAAAACAAACCGCAGTAATAAACTTCATAGTTACCCAACCAGGCAGTATACTTTTAAAAACAGGAATATCAAAAAACCATCCAATAATAACCACAAGCGCAGCTATAACTACAAGGATACTGATTATTTTAGAAATTATTCGGTAGTTAATTTTCATAATTTCATTACCTCATTATTTTTCCCAGTCAAACTTCCTAATAATTTTCTAAAAATTATGGCACAAATTAAAAAAGTCACTATAAAAAGCAGTTCAGTAAACGCATATAATCCCTTAATCTCGAATACACCAAATTCCTTTAATGCTCCGAAAATTTCATGAATTCCAAAAAGAAAAAAAGCAATCAAAAAGTAATTCCACACACTTTTCAATTTACCCTTAAGTTTAAAAGAATCAAAAATCCCTAAAATTACGATAATCAAAGCAAGAATAAGATTAAGAATCTCAACATAAGGTTCAATCATTTCAAGTATCATTTTTTAACGAATCCCATTTTTACTAAGTCTTCCACGTCAAGTTCATTTCCCTTAAAACTATCTTTTTCCACTTTTTCTTTTATATTAAATATCAAAGCTACCTTATTTTTAAATTCTTCTGCAAGCTCCATTTTAAGAATTCCTTTTTTCCCCAAGTCATCAATATACCATCTGACCGATTCAAAAGTTATTCCTTTGCTTTCTTTCAAACTCTGAAATTCATTAATTCCAAGGGGCCCAATAAATTCTCTAAATATATTTGCAATAATTTCTTCGTTTTTAGCACTATTAGAAAATAATAATCTTATCGCCTTAACGTCATGAACGGGTTTTAAAGGAATAGTGAAATAAAAGATAGTTCCCTTTCCAAGAATAGAATTCAACCAAATTTTTCCATTTTGACTTTCAACAATTCCTTTTGAAATAGCTAGACCCAATCCAGTTCCACCACTTTTATGTTGATACATATTCTCAGCCTGGTAAAAAGGTTCAAATAATCTTCTTTGATCTTTTTCAGAAATACCTACGCCACTATCCCTAACAGAAAATAGAATCGTATCGCTATTAATCTTAGCAGATATTTCCACGCGAGAATTCTCCGGAGAAAATTTAATTGCATTATTAATCAAATTTCTTAAAACCTGAGATACCCTATCTGGATCTACTTCTATAAGGGGAAGTTTATCTATTTTTGATTCAATCTTAATTTTCTTTTCAGGCATAAATCCTTTCATTTCATTAATAACAGATTCTATTGTTTTAGTAAGATCTGCCTTTACAAAATTAAATTTTAATCTTGCAGCCTCAATTCTAGAAATTTCTAAAAAATCAACTATAATCTTATCCAATCTTTCCGTATTATTGAGGACAATCATCAAAGATTCTCTCTGTTCTTTATTTAACTTTCCAAAATAATCTCCCAAAATCATTTGTAATTGCGCCTTCATGGGAGTCATAGGGGAACGAAGTTCATGAGAAGTAATAGAAAGAAATTCTGTTTTTGCTTTATCTATTTCATTTCTTTCTCTATCTAGATTTTCCAAAGTTTTTACAGTTCTATTAAAAGTATTTCCGAGTTCTTCAAATTCATCTCCTGTTGTTAAATCAACATTGACATTAAAATTTCTTTTTTCAAGTTCTTTAGTTGCATCAGTTAATCTTCTAATCGGATTGACTATTTGACGAATTGCAAAAAATAGCAAGAATGTAACAAATAATATTGAGAATAATCCCCAAAAAAACTCATATTTTATAATTCGGGTAAAATGATTCAAAAGTTCCCCCCAGTAATCTTGGGATATTTTTGCTTCTTCAATTCCCAATCTATCATAATAATCAGTTAATTGGTCCTTATAATTATCATATTGGGGGGTAAAAATTAAAGTTCTAGCTTCAGGGATATCTCCATTCATAATAGCCTCAAAAGCCCGTATTTCTAAATCTGCAAGAACAAGATTAATTCTATTTAATTCAGCAAGATAAATATAAATTTTTTGCTTTTCTTCTATAGTTCTTTTACTTTGATTCAATAAAGAAGGGATTTGTATTTTTAACAAATTATTTAATTGAATACTTGTCGAATTATACATTGCCCAATGTTCAGCTAAAATCAAAGGATTATTATCTTCCGCGTGATGTAATGCATCATGCACGGAGCTGGTTAATAATGCATTATAACCAATAGCCTGCTGAACCTTTACTTCTAGCGGAACTTCAACTTCTCCAAGATAATTTTGATGCATTCGTATGCTACTTATTGAATTATAATTAATCGCTACAAAAGCAATAGTAACTAAAAACAATAAACCGAGTAGCAAGCTTATTTTTTTTCCAATACTTCCAAAGAAAAATCTCTTTAAACTAAAACTATCTTTTTCGATATTCTCCATCTCTTTTTCCCCTAAAATATCAAGGAAAACATGTTTTTAAATTATAGCAAATGATTTTAGATTTAACCTTGATTTAATCATTTGCTATTTAGAAAAGGTGCAATTATATTTAAAGCATCCTTTTCTATATGCTCATAAGTACAAGGCAACCCAACCAATCAAATCAAAAACAGATCACCAGGCTACCCAAACAATTAATTAACAAGCCTAAAATTAATAATCAACCAAATCCATTAAACAATTTTTATTTAAAAAATAGTTGCCGAACTTGTGCAGGCAACTCAATCAAAAATAAAACTATAACCTACTTTTATTTCCTACAGTTCAATAACCTTATCAACAAACATTCCAGATTCTTTAATCAAAGCTTCTTGTTCTTTAACCGAAAGAGCATAAAAAATCGCTTTGGTTTTGCTCTCTTTAATCTTATTAACAAGAGACGCAACAAACTTACCAACAGGTGCCTTACTTTCATAAACTAAAAGATTAGTTAATGAATCAAAAATTAAATAATCAAAATTATGCCTTATAAATTTAGAAATAACTAATGAGATTTCGGTTAAAGCCCCGGGTGAAGAAACATAATAAACCCCCTCTCCTTCTTCAGGGGCAGTTTTTATTGTCTTTGAGATAGCATCAATAAAGACAATATTATCTGTTTTAACTTTATTCTTCTTAAATAATTCAATTAAAGAATCGCGCGTTTTATTCAAGGTTACATAAGCAATATTCTTTCCAGATAACTTCTTCATTATATCTACTATTTCCTTGTTATAATCCATGCTCGACATAATCAACAGTATTGTTTGGTTTTCAGAAAGCTCTTTTTTTATATTCATGTTTATTTTTCATCAACCACTAATTTATTTGAAAAATAAATCATGCTAAGACACAACAATCTCGGGCAATTTAAATTCTTTTCTTATTATTTTTAATAAAACACGAATATCAACAGGTTTTTCCATAGCACCTATTGCATTTTTAAAACTTTTAATTTTAACATCATCAATTTTAAATCCACTCATAAAAAGAACTTTCTGATTAGGAAGTTGTTTAGCCACATCGTATCCTTCTTCATCATTCCCCAATCTTATATCCAGAAGCAACAAATCTGGTTTTTCTTTTTTTGTTTTTGCTATAGCGTCTTTTACATCATATGCCTGAAATGTCTTAAAGCCATTATATTCTAAAAGCTGTGAAAGAGAAACTGCTGTTTGAACATGATCATCAACAATTCCAATCTTAATATCTGATGCTTTTTT
>CAYIVX010000002.1:4580-35694 GCA_964366925.1 Candidatus Woesearchaeota archaeon
GAAAATTATTTTCCAATAATTTTCTTTACTCGTTTTAAGAGTTCATTAATATCAAAGGGTTTTTGTATAAAATCTACGATATTTTTCGATTTCATTAAATCTTCTTTTTCAGCTTCAGAAGTTCTAACAACTGAAAGATAGGCAATCTTAACATTGCCCAATTTTGGAATTATTTCACGAACAGGAGTTCCGGGCATCATGATATCCATGAGAATCAAAGCGGGTTTTTCTCCTGCTTTTATTTTCTTTAAACAATCATCAGCATTAACTGCAGTAACAACACCATAACCATTTTTAGTAAGCACAGATTTAACAGTATTTCTTATATCTGTTTCATCATCAACAACCATTATTATTTTTTTATTCATTTTTATTTTTCTCTCCTTTTATCTGAAAAATGAAAAGTCTGAAAATCAGGGATTTTCAGAATATCAAAATCTTCAAAACTATTAGTTTTGAATGAGTTAGGAATATTAATTCCTAAAATCTTGTAAAGCAAATCCGAAGGATTTAGTTGATTTTTTATTTTTGCCATTATTTTAACATCCAATTTACTTCTTTAATTAAACTTTCAGGTGTAAACGGCTTTTGAACAAATCCATCAATATCACTCAAATCAGCCTCATGTTTAGGAACAATCGAAACATAAATCATTTTAACTTTATGATTGACTTTTTCTCTCAAAAGTCTAAGCAAATCATATCCTGAAAGAGTCGGCATTTTTATATCAATAAGAATCGCATCAGGCTGGTCTCTTATTGCTAAATCAAGAGCATCTGCTCCATTATCTGCAGTCGTTACCTTATATCTCTCTTTTTTCAGAATCAGGTTTATGTTTTCTAAATCATTCATATCATCATCAACAATTAAAATCTTTTTCATTCTTATCTTCGAAGAAGATGAACATTCAGAAATTTATTAAATTTCAGAATAGCTTCTCCTCTTTAATAAGATATTATATTTTCTAAACTTTAAAAACCTTTATAATATTGTCTTTTCAAGTTAAAGTATGAAATGCCCCAAAAACATAGTTTTTGTCTGCCATTCAAATAGAAATAGAAGCAAAGCAGGAGAAGAAATATTTAGTGCGATGTTAAGAAGAAGAGGATATATCCTCTATTCTATAGATGCTTTGGACCATTATGATGCTTATGTATCCTCGGCAGGCACATGTGAAGATGCAGACGATAACACTAATCAGTTTGATAAACATGTTGCAGATGGTGCAGATATAATATTTGCAGCAGATGATTATGTCCGAAACGTTGCGATAAGGGAGTACAAACAGCCAAGAGAGAAGATAATCAGCCTAAAAATTCCAGACTGTTATTCAACAAAAAGTCCTGAGCTTAGAAAAAGACTGGAAGAACTGCTAAAACCCTATGCAGACGAATGGTATCCTCCAAAAGCAAAGCGGTAAGATTATTAAATACACTCATTCTTAATTAAACATACTAACGATGGTAACAATTCCAAAAATAGGATTAGAAATTCACGGATATCTTACTACAAAAGAAAAGCTTTTCTGTAATTGCAAAAATGCTCATAAAGAAAAAGAAGCAAAGCCCAATACGTTTATCTGCCCAACTTGCACAGGAAGTCCCGGATCAAAACCAATGTTACCGAATGAAGAAGCCGTAAAAAAACTCATTCAAATTGCACTAATGCTCAATTGTAAGGTTAATACTATCGATAATAAAAAACCATTAATCTGGTGGAGAAAACATTATTCTTGGCCAGATCTACCTAAGGGCTATCAAAATACAATTTCAGGAACCTATGCAAATCCTGTTGGAGAAAAAGGCAATTTTTTAGGCATAGGTATTACTGAAGTTCATCTTGAAGAAGACCCTGCCGCATGGAATCCAGATTCAGGAGAAATTGACTATAATCGAAGCGGAGCCCCACTTGTAGAGATAGTTACCGAACCTGATTTTAAAACCAGTGACGAAGTAGAAAAATGGCTAAAAGAAGTTATTCTTACAATGTCCTATATTAAGGCACTAGATAGTGATGCAGGAATAAAAGCAGATGTTAATGTTTCAATTAATGGAGGAGAACGAGTTGAAATAAAGAACATGAATTCGATAGTTGAAATAAAAAAAGCAATAGAATTTGAAATAAAAAGACAAGAGCAAGAAAAAGTTAAAGAAAGACAAACAAGACAGTGGAATACTTCCAAACAACAAACAATTCTCATGCGAACTAAAGAATCTCATGCAGACTATAGATTCATCAAAGAACCAGATCTACCAATAATTAAAATTAAAAAATCTGAAGTTGAAGAAATTAAAAAGAAACTTCCAGAATCTCCAATGGTAAAATTAGAAAAAATAATCAAGAAACATAAAATTGAACAATACTATGCTAAAATTCTCGTCAGCAATTTAGAAATAGTAGAATTTTTTGAAAAAATTATAGAAAAAGCACCAGCAAATCTTGCAGTCCCATGGGTCACAGTAGAATTACTTGGAATGTTAAACTATAACAAAAAAACTCTAGGAGAAGCAGATATCAAACCCGAACATTTTATTCATCTACTAAAATTAGTTGACGAAGGCAAACTTACTGAACTAAAGGCAAAAGACGTTCTTCGTTCATGGAAAGAAAAATCCAGCGAAATTAAACTGGGAAATATATCGACAATATCCGATTCAGGCGAAATAGATAAAATTGTTGAAGAAGTTTTATCCAATAAAGCCAATGAAAAAGCTATTACAGATTTTAAAACAGGCAATACTCAAGCACTTAATTTTTTAATAGGTGCGGTTATGAAAGCTTCAAATAAACGAGCAGATTTTGCAACAGCTAAGAAACTTCTGGAAGAAAAATTGAAATAAACCCTAAAAGTAGATATTTAAAACCTCATTTCTCCATTATTTAAGTAAGGCTCCATAGCTCAACCCGGATAGAGCTTTCGGCTTCGGCGAGGAAGGTGGCGAGTTAGAAATAACATAATATCGCAGCCAACTTCGGAGACACCGGAAGATGGGGGTTCAAATCCTCCTGGAGCCATCAAAAATTTAAACAATTTCAGATTTTAATAATAAATGAGTGCCAAAATAAATTTTGTAGTTATCGGATTAATCTTAGGGATAATAATTATATATCTAATTTATGGAAATCCTCTAGCTTCAGATGGAGAAATGCAAGCAAAGTTCATAATGTCTGGAAATTTTTTAGGATTACTATTATATTGGTTAATCCCCCTACTGTTTGCAATAATAGGATATTTTATAGGAAATTATCTAGATAATAAAATTAATACTTAACTTTAAATAATTAAATCACTAACATTAATCATGGAAAAAAAAGAAACAAAATCCACAAATTCAGTAAAAATATTGGAAAAAGGCATAGAAAATATAGTCGAACAGATAGAAAAATCTCCTAAGCAAGAAGCTAATAGGAAAAAACCAGTTCAACCAATAATAAAAGTAGAGGAGAAAGACCGTGAAATTAATGAAAAAAATAAAAATGAACTTGGAATAACTGTAGATAAAGATGATTTTTCAGATTGGTTTACTCAATTAATGATTAAAGCAGAACTTGCAGATTATACTGAAGTTTCTGGTTGCATGGTTCTACGTCCAAATTCTTATGCAATTTGGGAAAAGGTTGTTGCAGAAACCGATAAAAGACTTAAAAAATTAGGAGTTAAAAATGCTTATTTTCCACTTTTTATTCCAGAAAAACTCTTCAATATAGAAAAGGAACATGTAGAGGGTTTTTCTCCAGAAGTAGCATGGGTAACTCAAGCAGGAAATTCTCCTTTAGCAGAACGATTAGCAGTTCGCCCAACCTCTGAAACAATAATGTATCCCTCCTATGCTAAATGGATTAGAAGCCACAGAGATTTACCTCTTAAAATAAATCAATGGAATAATGTAGTACGTTGGGAATTCAAACATCCAGTTCCTTTCTTTAGAACACGTGAATTTTTATGGAATGAACTTCATACAGTACTCGCTACTCAAAAAGAAGCTATAGAAGAAGGTGCAGAAATTATTCAAGCATATCGAGAAGTTTGCGAAGACTATATGGCAATTTACGGAATGTACGGACAAAAAACAGAATCAGAAAAATTTGCAGGTGCAGTATTTTCTAAAAAATTGCATTACATTATGCCAAATGGAAAAGTGGCAGAAGGTTCTTGTTTCCATCATGATGGCCAAAATTTTGCAAAACCCTACCATATTGAATTTTTAAATAAAGAAGGTCAAAAAGAATATGGCTGGCAAAATACTTATGCAATTTCAACAAGAATGCTAGGCGTAATGTTTGCAATTCATGCCGATGATAAAGGCCTAGTTATTCCTCCAAAAATTGCTCCAAATCAAATAATAATTATTCCAATTATATTTGAAGATTCAAAAGCTAGAGTAATTAAAAAAGCGAAAGAAATAGCCGAAGAATTAAAGGAATTTTCCCCATTAGTAGATGACAGAGAAGATTACAAAGCAGGATTCAAATTTAATGAATATGAATTACGTGGAATTCCACTTAGAATAGAAATAGGTCCAAGAGATTTAGAAGAAAATTCTGTAGTACTCTCTCGAAGAGATAATGGAACTAAAGAAAAAATAAAAATATCAGAAATAAAAAATAAAGTTCCAAAAATACTCGAAGAAATTCAAAAAAATCTTTTCAACAAATCTAAAAAGTTGTTTGAATCTAAAATAGAAAAGGCAACAACCCTAGAACAACTAAAAATAATTATAGAAAATAAAAAAGTGGGAATGTCTCCAATGTGCAAAAGTGAAAAATGTGAAGAAAATCTAAAATTTGAAACAAAAGGGGCAAAAACTCTTTTCATTAACGAGAAAAATCCCGCGAGTAGTCAAAAATGCATAATCTGTAATAATAAAGCCGAATATAATGTATATATTGGAAAAACTTATTAAAAACTGCTAAACCAATCTGCAAGAAGCCCATTATATCCCAAGCACTATTAATTATTAAACACAATTTTTCACACAAATATTTTTATTTTAATAAATGTGAAAAATTGAATAAAGTAATTATCTAAATAATAAAAAAGTCTTGTTCAGCCAAAATTAGTTTAAAAGAAGAAACAATTAAGACGATTATTCTTCGTCCTCTTCTTCCTCAATCCGCTTAATCTCACCCAATAATCTTTCCTTAAAGAATAAAATCTGGTCCGCAGGCATTCTGGCTCCAGATGCATGTTCATGCCCCCCACCAGAAGCACCATCGATATCTTTAATTGCATTAACAGTAGCAATCCTAATATCTTTTTCCCATCGAAGTGAAAGATTAGAAATATTTCCTTTAGTATAAACAACAACAATCGCCTTATGGGGATATTTGTAGATTAATTCATTAGCAACATATTGACTTATACTCAAATCCCCAGCATAATTAAAAAATAAAATATCACCATCGATAGATTCTTCAGCTTTTTTTAAAATCTTTTGATATTTTTGATTTATCTCTTCAAATTTATTAAGTAAGTTTTTTGTTTTAAGATTTTCCGAAAGCAAATCATAAGGATTTTTTGCATTCATCAAAAGTTTCATCATAGAAACAACATTAGTAGTGGTATCTCTAAGTCCAAAACTAAGAAGCATGGCTAATTTTCCCAAAGTACTATTGTACAAAATATCAAATGCACTATGATATTTAGTTTCTATTAATTCTGGATATCTAATTCGGAGTTCTTCAATAAAATCAGGAAGATAACAATCCGTCACACAACCAATACTAGCTATCCACATATCTTCTTTTCTATTAGTTATTTTATAACAAAGATAAGAAACAGGCTCGTTTTTTTTGCTTGAATAATAAGTATTGTAATAATATTTGGCCTTGGATTTCGCAACATTATGATGGTCTATATGAACAACTGGAATATTAGCTTTCTCAGCTTCAGCAATAAATTCATCGTCTATAATCGGTTTATCTACAACAAAAATATAATCTGCCTTTAATTCTTCAACTCTTTTAAAATAAGTTCCACTCAAACCAGGAAGAGATTTAATTGCAATACCTCTTCCACGTCCGATAAATCTTTGTAAAAGTAAAAAACTACACAAACCATCAGGATCATTATCAAAAAAGAAAACTGGATTCTGTGCATTTTCTAAATGCTCACGTATTTCACTAACTTCTTGAGGGGTTAGCATGTTTGTTTTATTCTTACCACGTTTATATAAAACAAACAGTCAGAAAATCCCCGATTTTCTGAATATAAAAAAGCTTGTAAAGACAAAGCGAAGCTTTTAGTTGCTTTTTTATAAAATCGAGTCATATTTTCTTCCCCATTAGAATCTGTTCCTTTAAGTTATCTAATTCTTTCTTGAAACTATCAGATTTACCTTTCAAAACTTTTCGAAGTTCCTCATCTCGTGCATCAAGAAGATTAGAAAAATTTTCAAAATATCCTATTAAAGATTTTATTTCCCTTTCAGTTAGATTTAATTTAGTTAATAATCTGAATCCCTTAGGATTTAACTGCGTATCGGGCGAATTTTCAAATATCATTCTAGAAAGAGATTCTGTATCAATAACTCCTTCAAAAGTTATTCCATCAAGTATCTTCTTGGTATTCTGAGGTTTATTTGAATAGTCTTTAATTATGGCCTCTTCTAGGGCTTCAATACCTTTTGAAATTTCCTTAACTCTCATTCTAATAATAACGCCCTGATTTCCGAGTTCAGTCAAATATCTTTTCATAGTCTCCATCATCTTTACAATAACTTCTGTTCTTTGCAATACAGAGCATACATCGGCAGCAGAAACAAGTTTAGTAATTTCTAAAATATTCAAATTCTTCAAGATATCATCAAAAATTTCTCTTTGTTTCTCAAGAATATGTAACGTCTCCGTAGCTCTTCTTAAAAGATGCTCAGAATTCTCAAGAACATATTTTTTATCTTCATAAAAAAGAGTGATTTTGCTTCTTCTTTCTGAAACAGCAATAACAATCGTCCCAATATGTTTTGCAGTTCTTTCGGCAGCTTTATGCCTAGTTCCAGTTTCATTACTAGGAATTTTTGAATCAGGAACAAGCAAGACATTAGAAAATAATATTTTCTTCAAATCTTCAGATAAGATAATTGCTCCGTCCATTTTTGCAAGTTCAGCAAGTTTCTGGGGAGTAAATCTGCAATTAATTCTAAAACCCCCATCCATAACATTTCGAAGTTCGGGACAATCAACAACAATCAATCCGCCAGTTTCACCTTCCAAGATATCATCAAGAGCAATTCTAAGATTTTTACCAGGGGATAGTCTTCCTAAAACATCTAGAAAAGAAAGTTTTTTTGATTGTAATTCTTCTGAAAAGGGAACAATAATCTCATTACTAGTACTTTGTGCTTCGGTTTTCTCTTCTTTAATATTAACATCCTCAACCATACTAATTAAACAAACATGTTCTTTTTAAATTTTTAGTTAACTTCAGTTCACAAGAACTAGAGTACTAAAAAATTCCTAATTTTCTGGGAAAAAGTTTAAAATTTAAATCCGCTAAACCAAATTCTAACCAGCTAAACTCAAAAATAGTTCAAATTTGCTTGGAATTACTAAACTAAATTTTCCATTTAAAGTATATATTCAGTCATAGAAACTTTTATAAATAAAAATAAGCTAAACTTATCATGAATAAATGGTTAGAAATATTGCTTGGACTTATCTTATTGATAGTTCCAATTGCACTGGTTTTACCTGGAATGCCTTTGGCATCTTGGGGAATATCGGCGCTTGAGTTTTTAAAAGGGGGACTTGTCTGGCTTGTAGTACTTGTTGGACTTCTTTTCCTTCTTCTTGGAATCTCCGATTTAAAAGATTAAATAAGCAATAATAAAAATAGAATAGTTCTAGTTTAACATAATTATAATTATAAATCCATGTTTAAGTTTAATTTAATGGCTCTGTGTCGTATTTGCGGTCAAATCAATTGCAAGAAGCATTCTTCCTTATTCGAAAATGTCAAACGAATATCTGAATTCTCAGGAAGTTCTCCTCCAGAAGTATTCGTTGGCAGATATGATTACCCTAATGTTTACATCGGTATTCTTTCGCCACAAGAACACGGTAATACTGAAATTCTATCTTCCCAAGAATTATGGCATAAAAATAAATTAAAGATGCCGGAAATAATAAATCTAAGAAGCAAATTAATCTATGGCCGAACTAAGAGCAATATAAAAAAAGCCGTACTAAAAACCCGTTTTGTTTCAACAATGCAAGAAATAGCCATGACTTCGAAATCAATTTCAACAGAGTTTAAACTTGAAAATTCAATAATAGAAAAAAATAGAGAAAAAGATAGCTATACCCCAATAATAAGCAATGCTGCACTTGTAAAGTCCGTTCGTTTAGAGGAAAATCCCATAATAGAAAGAAAAGTGGATAATCTAGTAAATGACACTGATGCAAAATCAGTAACTGCAATTGCAGAACTTGAAAAAGCAAAAACTCCAACCTCAACAATAATAAAAATTCTTTCAGCAGGACTTTTAGGCCATTCTACTCTTAGAAAAATGGTTCCAACACGCTGGGCAATAACGGCGGTTGATGATACACTAAGCAAGAATAAACTCCGAAAAATAAAATATAATCAAGAGGTAAATGAAATTTTAGTTTTCACAGCAGAATATCTAGGAAATCACTATGAATTCCTTCTTTTACCTGATAATTTTTCATTTGAAGTTATAGAAATAAACCAAAATAATCCAGAAGCATCTTGGCATGATTATGAATCTTTTTTAGGCAGAAAAACCTATGCCAGTAGCGTAACGGGGGCCTATTATGCAAATCGCTTAGCTTTATGCGAATATCTTGAACGAGTGAATAGGCAATCTTCTTGTATTGTATTTCGCGAAATAGGACCAGAATATACCCAATCTATGGGTGTAGGGATTCTACGTCAAATTTCAAGAGAAGCTTTCTCCAATCCTCCAGAAAAGTTTTCAACAGTTCAAGAAGCATTAAATAAAATTCAATCGAGAATTAAATTACCCATAAACACATTCACAGATAAATCAATAATTCTTAAAAACTATAGAAAGCAAAAGCGATTAGAAAGTTGGTTTTGATAAAATATCAAAAAATTAAACACCAACCCTAAGAAGCCCAAAAAATTCTAAATTTATCAATTACAAAACTAAATTTTTCATACAATCTTGAATAAAAAATAACTATGAAAAATTTTAATTAGTAATCCCCAAGCAAATCATTAAACAGATTAGATTAAATCCAAAAGTTCAAACATTTAAAATTCCCCTACCCACTCATATCCAATTAATACCCTTTCCGAGCAAACTCATGAGTCTTAATTCTAGAATCTCCATCTTTTCTTCTCAAGAAAACAATTCCTAGAACAATAAGTGCAATTGCAATTAAAACCCCAATACTAACAGTAATTTTCTTTGCAAGACTCCAAGCAGCAATCTTTTCTGCTGTTTGACCAATTTGTTCGCCTAAAGTCGTAACAGGAATTTCAGTAGCAGGAACAGCAGGAGTTTCTGTTATGAATTTCAAAGTTACATCAGCAGTAATTCCAGTAACACTATTAACTTTAGCAGAGATATCATTTTTACCATCTTTATTAAGATCAAAATTTCTTTCTTCTCCAACTGCTAATGTTGCAGATTGAGTATTTGGTGAAAATTGTATTGTAGCATTATTTCCTTTTGTGTAAAGCAACATAAACATATAGGATTTTGTACCAAATGAAAAAGTAAGTACATCACCAGTTGAAAATACTTTTGTAACTCCAGTCGTCAAATTTTGAGTAGTAGCCGTACTTGCTGAACCGCTACCTGTTGTAGTTGTTGTAGTTACAACTGCAGCTGCAGCAGGAGTATATGCTGCAAAACTTGTAAAGTGATATGTCCATATTATCAAATCTGCACCAGTAGAATTATAACATTCTCTATTCCCCGTTAAATTAATATTAGTTGGGCTATCCGTATTATTACATATTGTAGCTATGTTATTCAAAGTAGTAGAACCGCTACTACTCCAAGAAGCATTTTTTCCACCCATTCCACCAATTACAACTTTCACAGGACTTGAAAAATTAACAGAAGTTATGCTTCCAATGTCTACGACAATATTTGTTGTTCCAGAAGCAGGAGCAGTAAAAGAAGTAGAACTATTAACTACTGGAAGATTTATTATTCCATCCCAAGCAGTACCTGTTCCACTAGTTATGTTAACAAACTGAGGAAGATAAATAGTATAATTATAAGTCCCTTCAGTGATTAATGAGAAATTATTCGCAGATGTTACTGTCCCATTATTTAAAACTTGAGATAAATCAAAAGCTACAACCTGCGAAGTATTTGTTAAGGTTACATTTTGAAGAGTGCTATTATAAGAAACAATAATGCTAGATATGGTACTGTTTACTGCAAGAGATGCCGCACTCGAATTAGTAATTACAGAAGTTGAAGGAAGATTGGTTATATTAATCCTTATTCTTACACTAGTTAAATGTGCCGTAGAATCATTAGCATAAAAAGTAAGATTATACCATCCGGAAGAAGTGTAGTTTATATTAGATAAACTTCCAGGAGTAAAACTAATATTAGAATTAGCTCCGCCAGAATCATTATAATACCAATAATTTTGAGGATTTGTTTCAGTTGCTCCAAAATTTATTATTATTGACTGATTAGCATAATAATTGGTGTTATTTAGTGGACTGGTAATTACTATAACTGGCACAGTCGTATCAATAGTAATATTTCTCGAAGTCGTATTAGAATTTCCCGCTCGATCATAAGCAGTAACAAAAATAGAATATCTACCATCAGCAGTAAAATTAATTGAAGCATTATCATTTCCAGTAATAATCACATTGTTTCCGACAGTTGCCCCTGAATTATTATAGATGGTTATTACAGTATCATTAAGATTAGTATCTTGCGAAGTTGAATTCACAGTTATATTAAAAAAAGATAAATTTGCATTTGCAAGAGGATAAGTTAAAGTTATATTTGGATTTCTAGAATCAACAGTAATATTATATCTAGCAGTAAAATTTGAAAAAGTTTCATTGGACATATTTATAGTAACATTATATGCTCCATCAGGAGCAATTATAGATATGCCTCCACGAACATTCGGACTAGTTATATTAGTTATATTAAAAATGCCACCAACTGCGTTCCAGGTATATATTGTCAAATTAAAAGTACTGGTTGGCGGGTTAAAACTAAGATTTCCAGAAGCATTTACTATAAATAGATTGCTACCATTATTTACAAAGCTATTATTGGCTGGAGTAGGATTCAAAAAAGCAATTCCATTAAATTCCACTCGCGGATCTTGAGCATATTCAGCAAAAATAAAAGAAGCAAAAGCCAAAGCTAATACAAAAATCAAAATAAAGAAACTTCTTTTATCAACCATCTTTTTCTAAAAGTATAATAAATTGCTTCTTTATAAACCTTTTTATAAATAATTGGATTTTATCCAAGTAAACTCATTAAACTTCCCTCAATAATTGCTGCTAAAAATAAAAGAGGAATAACTATAAAAAAAAGAACTTGAATAGAACTTTTCAAATCTTGCCAAAGAATTATAAAATCACGATTATTCAACGCACTCATTAAAGAAAAACCAAGTCGTAATCCAATTCCAATAGAAATAAAAACAGCAGGCAATTCAAAAATTCCGTGAGGCAAAAGTTTCCAAAGGGATAATGTACCTTGCAAAATTCCCAAATGCAAAATTAAACTTTTTATAACATAGCCAATTACATATCCATTTGAAACAATTAAAATTACGGGAATAATACCAAAAAATAAACCTCCAAAAAGCCCAATAATACTCGCAGTTAAATTATTTTTGAAAATAAAAGCAGTCAAACCTACTCCACTTAATCCTGAAGTTTTAATTAAAAGTTCTTCTAATATTTTTTTCAAAGCTTCTTCGATTTGATTTGGAATAGGAAGGAATAAAGCTATTAAGAGAAAAAAAGAAAAAAGAATAATCGAAAAATAAATATAATTTCTATTTTGTTTTATAAATTTTAAACAATCAAGAATATTTCTCATAAAAAAATAATGTTTCTTAGTTTTAGAAATCATTTTGAAAAATAATGAGATATCATCTGTGTTTTCTTTTTATATTTCAATCTTAAATAAATACCATAAATCGCACCGGCAATAAACCCACCCAAATGAGCAGTATTACCTATGGGTAATTCAAAGAAAAATCCGATAATAAATAAAGGGATAATAGCTACAAGAGGCAGAAGCCAAAAAGGCATTTTTATGGGCAAAGAAATTTTTCTAAAATTGCTGTTTATAGAAAACATAGAAAAAATAGAAATAAAAATATAAATATTAACTAAAATATTCACTAAACTCATCGTTCCTGAAGAAATAAAATTTGTAAGTGCAAATTGAATTACAATCGCGATTATAGGTCCAACAATTAAATAAACACTATTCTTCGGAGTTAAAAAACACAGGACTCCGGCAATAGCAAAAATAGCCCCTGAAGCACCTACTGCAAAAGTATCAATTCCCCCGAAAAGACTGTGTCCTAAAACACCATTTCCAAAAAGCACAGCTAAAATACTAAAGAATATCCCTGCAAAAATTCCTGAAAGCAAATAAAGCCATAAAAATCTTTTTTTGCCGATAATCATCTCAAGAAAACTGCCTACAAAAAATAAAGAAAGCATATTAATGAATAAATGAAAAATTCCAGAATGCATAAACATACTAGTCAATAATGTCCAGAAATAATAATTATTAAAAAGATTATTTGGCTGAAGTGCGACATAGTTGCATAACGTTTTGGAACAATCTACCTCGCTCAAAACACCCAATAAACTAAAAACTATAAAGAAAATAACATTAACTAAAATCAGCCAGCCCGTAACACTCAAATTAGAAAGCCAAATAGATAATAAACTTTTTCTCTTCCTATTAAAATGATTATCCTCCTCGTTTTTAGAAACTCTAAAGTAATGTTCCACCATTATTCTTTTTTCTTGCTATGTTTTTTAGCAGCTCTAGCCAATTTTGCCTTAACTTCTTTGTTCTTCTCACGAGCAAGCATTCTTGCCTTAGTTTTCATTTTTAGTTTTCTTTCTATACTTTTTTTTATTTTTTCTTTTTTTATTGTTTTTAATAATTTTTTATCCATTTTTTCTTGTTCTTGTTTAATTTCACCCCTTATGGAAGCAAGTTCACGATTAAGTTTTTCTATTTTCTTTTTAGTTTCTTCGATAAGAGGAGTATTATCTGCTAATCCGTAAACTTCACCACATTCGGTGCAAGTAAAATTTGTAAGTAATGCATTTTCTTCATTCACTTCTCTTCCGCAAAGTTTACATTTATAAAATCTCTGTGCCTGTTTTTTAACAAGATCATTTTTAAAATTAGTTATTTCATTATTCCAGGTTTGTTCTAAAACTTCAAGAGATTTCATTATATTAAATGTCCAAAAATAAATATACCATCCTTTTCTTTTGTCTTTTTTTCTTATGGATGTTAAAATTCCAAGATGGGAAAGTCGATAAAGAAGATTTCTTGTTTGATTTATGGTCAATCCAAGTTTTTTTGCAATAAGAAATTCATTAATATCTTTTTTGTCATATAACAAATTAACAATCTTAACTGCTTCTGGCCCAGCAGTATTTTCAACAACCCGTTTTATAAAATTGATTTGCATATAAATAGATTTGACAGAGGGTATTTATATGTTTTTGCCAGTTTTTATTAACTTAAAGTTAAAGCAAGATTTAAAAACACCCCCTCCCTAGGAGAATTAATAAAAAGAGGATAAGTAATTTAAAAACAAATAATGAGTTTCTTTAAAAAAGATATAAAAGAAGAGAATAAATTCGCAGAACTTCCAGCTCTTCCGGGAACAACTAGACTTCCAGAATTACCAAGTTTACCTTCATTACCTTCAAGCAAAGCAAACGATTCTTTCGGAATTCAGGCAATAAAAAGTAATATCCTCGGAGATAAAAATAATTTCTCTCCAACTCAAGAAAAAAGAACAATAGAGTTGGGAGAAAGAATAGAAGCACCGCAGATAGCATCTCGAAGAATAGAATCAAAAAAAGAGCCTGTTTTTGTTAAATTAGATAAATTCAAAGATTCTGTAGAAAAATTTGAAGAAATAAAAACAAAAATAGACGAGATAGATTCCACTCTAAGAAAAATAAAAGAGATACGTGAAAAAGAAAATCACGAACTCCTAGCCTGGGAAGAAAAAGTTCAGATGATTAAAGAAAAAGTTGATAACATAGACAATTCTCTATTCAGCAGGGTATAATAAAATGAACGAAAGTCTGCATGTAAAAATAGAACGCGAAGATGCTGTTACAGTTAAAAAATATATTCTAACTTCTGAAAAAGATTTACTTGAAACAATAAGATATACTAGAAACTATAATCTCCTAAGAAAACAAGAACTTATTCTAAAAGAAAAAATGCAGAAAGAATTAGCTAATATTCATGCGTTAGTTCAAGCAATAGAGGCTAATCTTCCAAAAGAAGGATTACACTATCAAGATACTGAAGAAAAAGCACAAAAATCAGCAATTACTCAAAAAATTACAAAAAGCACAAAAAAGAGAACTCAGGTTACAGAAAAACATAAAAGCGAAGTTGAACGACAAATTGATGATATCCGTGAAAGATTGGCAGCACTTAATACAGAATAAACAAAGGTTACTTTTTTAAACATAATTTTTAGTTTATTATTTAATAATTCTAATAACTAACTGCCCCCTAACTAGATGTTTCAGATTTTAGGTATTATTAAAAAGGTTCGCGAGTGAAATCAACGAGCAAGAGACGAGTGTTTACATTTTTAGCAAATTCAAATATTTTCTCAAAAATGCAAATACAAGGAGTTGATTGAGCAAGCGAGAGTTACTTTTTTAAATCCCCTTACTCTAAGAAATCCATGGTAATAACAATAAAAACTCGTGAAGAACTTATAAAAAAATATATTGAATTCTTTAAATCAAAAAATCATAAAGAGATTCCCTCATCAAGTTTAGTTCCATCTAATGACCCTACTGTTCTTTTCACAACAGCAGGTATGCATCCTCTAGTTCCCTTCCTCCTAGGTGAAAAACATCTTCTTGGAAAACGACTGGTTAATGTTCAAAAATGTATTCGTACAGGCGATATAGAAGAAGTAGGGGATAATGTTCATCTAACTTTTTTCGAAATGCTTGGAAACTGGAGTTTAGGAGATTATTTTAAAAAAGAAGCCATAGAATGGACCTTTGAATTTCATACAAAAGTTTTAGGAATTCCCTTAGAAAAATATGCGGTAACGGTATTCGCAGGAAATAAAAATATTTCCGAAGATAAGGAATCAGCAAAAATTTGGAAATCACTTGGAATAAAAGAATCAAGAATAGCTTATCTTGAAGATAATTGGTGGGGTCCAGCAGGAACAGTAGGGCCATGTGGTCCCGATACTGAACAATTTTATTGGGTATCTGATGAAAAAATTCCAGAAAAATTTAATCCCGAAGATAAATGCTGGGTAGAAATAGGAAATGATGTAATAATGCAATTTGTGAAAGACGAAAAAGGAAATTTCAATCCAGCTAAACAAAAAAATATTGATTTTGGTGGAGGTGTAGAAAGAATGCTTACTGTTTTAAATAAATTAGATAATGTTTACGAAACCTCAGTTTTTCAACCAATAATTAAAGAAATTGAAAAAATTTCTAGCAAAAAATCTCTTACGAATAATAAATCAGCAAGAATAATTGCAGACCATATTAAAGCTAGCATATTTATGATTGGAGATGGAATAATTCCAAGCAATGTTGAACGGGGCTATGTTTTAAGAAGACTAATAAGAAGAGCAGTTCGACATGGACAATTATTAGAAATAAAAGAAAATTTTACAGCAAAACTTATAGATTCAATCCTAGAGATATATCCAGATTATAAGGAGCTTAAACAAAATAGAAATCAAATAATAACTGAATTAGATAAAGAAGAAAATAAATTTAGGCAAACTCTTGAATCAGGAATAAAAGAATTTGAAAAACTTGCAAAAGATAAAAAAGAAATTTCTTGCAAAGAAGCCTTTCTTCTTTACCAATCCTATGGCTTCCCAATTGAAATGACAAAAGAACTAGCCAAAGAAAAAAAGATTAAGGTTGATGAAAAAGGTTTTGAAAAAGAATGTCAACTTCATCAAGAACTAAGCAGAACTGCCAGTGCAGGAACATTCAAGTCAGGATTAGCAGATAACTCTGAACAAACAAAAAAACTTCATACAGCGACTCATCTTCTTAATGAAGCTTTACGAGAAGTTCTTAACGATAAAAATATTCATCAGAAAGGCAGCAATATTAATCCAGAAAGATTACGTTTTGATTTTAATTTTCCAAGAAAATTAAACGATATTGAATTAGTTGAAATCGAAGATTGGATAAATGATAAAATAAAAAGAAAATTAGAAGTCAAAAGAGAAGAAATGCCTTTAAAAGAAGCACTCAAGTCAAAAGCCCAAGCTGAATTCGGTGCAAAATATCCCGAGATGGTGAGTGTTTATACTATAACAGATAGAAAAAATATTATCAGCAAAGAAATCTGCACAGGCCCCCATGTAACAAACACAAGCGAACTAGGAAAATTTAAGATTCTAAAAGAAGAAAGTAGTGCTTTAGGTATAAGACGTATTAAAGCCGAGCTTTTGAATTCTGACAAAAAATAAGAATAAAAAATTAAAATTTATTTAAAATAGGCTATTGCTTCTTTATTAAATCCTAAATACCAAATTATAACTCCTGAGATTACTAGATTTACCAAATTAAAAGAAGTAATAGATCCTAAAACCCCGAGAACTGCGAATACTAAAAGAAGTATTCTTGCCCAGTTTTTTCCATCCCACAATCCCTTACCAATAAAATAATCTAAAATTCCTCCAGCAATCATAACTAAGCCCATTACAATAAAAATTCCTGCACCAAGTCCAGCCATAGCACTATAGCCAGGCATCATCCGAAGAAATCCTCCAAATAAAGCAGAACCTGCCATCATCATTACTCCGAAAAGTACTGTAAAAGCAGCACCTAGATAAGCAAGAACAGATAGAATTTTTACGCCCATAGGAGCAGAATCACTAACTTTCTGAACGTTTACTTTTTTTGCCATGTTTTTTTATGAAATAAAAATAACAATCAGAAAATCCAGGATTTTCTGAGTGTAAAAAAGCTCCTGAAGCCAATCCGAAGTCTTCAAAACTTATGTTTTGAACGAATTAGGAAATTTTATTTCCTAAGGATTAGTCAGCTTTTTTACATTATTATATTTCGTTACATTAACCTCCTTTCAAATCTACAAGTTCAAATCGATATATAAATCATTCGATAACAATAATACATAAAAACTCAAAGAAATTGGAGTTAGCATGGCTAAAATTTATATTCTATCACTAAAAACAAGACCAGAAGGTATTGAAAAAATACTTAGTGAATTTAAACTAATCCAAAAATCTTCAGATGAATGGATAAAAGATGGGATAACACTTACAGGTAGCTTAAATAATTTAAATGGAACAAGTAAATTCACAATTCGTATAAGAACACCTGGTATCTGGTCAGATGAAGAAAAACATTCTCTAGAAGTTTATGAAAGACTAAAAACAGAATATGCTATCCAATTAATCGATTCCTATACAATTAAAAATTAAATCTCAGAAGATTTATAAGCCCAAAAACAATAAAATAAACATGGCTGGAGAAGTTGCAGGAACAGTAATTGGTGGAGTAATATTTTTCTTTTTTATGATGTGGTTCGCAATGATGATTATCGGAATTATTAGTTTTGTATTTTGGATAATAATGTTGACAGATGTAATTCAAAGAAAATTTAAGCAAGAAAATGATAAGATTCTTTGGATTTTAATAGTTGTTTTAACAAATGTAATAGGAGCATTAATCTATTACTTTATGATAAGAAGACCAGAAAAAATGAATAATCAAAAGAAATAAGATTTCTCTAAATCAATCCTTAATAAAAAACTCTAAACAACGTAAATCCCCGGCTTCCCAGGTTTAGCCTTAGAGGCCTTCCCTTCAGGGTCATATTTTTCCTTATCATTAACTGCAAAAATCTTTATTTCTTTTCCAGTTCTTTTAGTAATAGCTTCAGCATTATAATTTGCAAGTTCATTAGGAATAACATATAGGTAAATACTCTTGCCTTCCTTACCTGTTTTTTCTTTAATTATATTAAGAACATTAAGAATATCAGCAACCGTTTTATCAACATTTTTTTCTGCCAATTCTAATTTTTCATCTATCTTACTTTCATCAATAGTCGGCCAAGAAGCTAAACTAATAAAACTTTTATGTCCAATTTCATGCCATAATTCTTCAGTTATATGTGGGCAAAATGGATGAATTAATTTAAGTAAAATCTCATAACTCTCTTTCTTAATATTATCAGCAAAAGCATCAATACATTCAACAATAGAAATTATGGCCTTGGGATATTCAAAAGTTTCTAAAGCACCATTAACTTTCTTAATAGCAAAATTAATTTTATTATCTTGCATAGGTGTAGTCTTATCACTTATTTTTTCTTTCAATCTAATAAGTTTATTAATAATTCTAAAACTACCTTCAACACCCTCGTCACTCCACTCCATCTGTTTATCAGGAGAAGAAACAAACATCAAAAATAATCTTGCAGTATCAATTCCATATTTATCCGATATTTCGGTTTGAAAAACAACATTTCCTTTTGATTTAGACATCTTCGCTCCGTCCTTGTAAACAATTCCCTGATTGAACAACCGCGTAAACGGCTCATCAAAATTTACATAACCTAAATCCCTAAGTGCTTTAGTAAAAAATCGGGCATACATTAAATGCATTACCGCATGTTCTGCTCCGCCAATATATTGATCAACAGGCATCCAATATTCAGTTTTCTTTTTATCAAATGCCTCTTTCATATTATGACTATCACAATATCTTAAAAAATACCATGAAGAATCAACAAAACCACCCATCGTATCTGTTTCTCTCTTAGCATTACCCTTACATTTAGGACATTTTGTATTAACAAATTCTTTACTTGTAACAATCGGATTTCCAGCAACTTTAAAATCAACTTTTTCAGGTAATAAAACAGGTAAATCTTTTTCAGCAACAGGAACTACTCCGCACTTATCACAATAAACAATAGGTATGGGTGTACCCCAATATCTCTGTCGTGAAATCATCCAATCTCTAATTTTATAATTAGTAATTTTTCTTCCTAATTTTAAAGTTTCTAAATGTTTTGTAATTTCTTCGATTGCTTTTCTATTTTCCATACCTGAAAATTTATCAGAATTAACAAGAATTCCATCACGAGTATAAGCTTCTCGAATTTCATCAAAATCTAATTGCTCTTTTTTAATTTTAACTTTTAATCCAAATTCTTTAGCTTCTTTAATTCCTTTTTCAGAACTCCAATCAAATATTTTATTATCTTTACCCGAATGAAACATTATTTTCTTAATTTTTCCTTCCGAATGAACATACCAAGGACCATTAATAAAATAATTCTTAGCTAATTCAAAAATCTTATCTACTTCTTCACTATAAATATAACTCAACCCCTCTTTATTAATAATTTTTGCAAATTTTTCAGCTCCCTTATAAAATTGAGGGTTTAATGATTCCGAAATTGTAATTACCTTTGTTTTATCTTCAATTACAACTTTCATAGGAATTTTATATTTATTAGCAAATAAAAAATCTCTTTGATCATGAGTAGGTACGGCCATAACCATTCCACTTCCATAATCAGCAACAACAAAATTTCCAGCCCAAACAGGAACTTTTTCTTTTGTTAAGGGATTAATCGCATAACTTCCAGTAAAAACTCCATCCTTATCTAAATTTTCTATTTCTTCAGGAGTTTTAGCTTTCTTGCATCGTTCAACAAATTTTTCCACTGCAGATTTATTTTCTTTAGTAACTAACTCTATTAATCTTGGATGCTGAGCAGCAACAACCATAAATGTAACTCCGTAAAGAGTATCTGGTCTAGTAGTAAATATTGGCCATTTTTTTCCGCTAATTTCAAATTCAACTTCAGTTCCATGACTTTTTCCAATCCAATTTTCTTGCATAACTTTTATCTTATTTGGCCAATTAATCTTTTTCAAATCCTCAAGCAATCTATCCGCATAAGCAGTAATTTTAAAAAACCACTGTTCCATTTCCTTTTGAATAACTTCTTCACCGCATCTCCAGCATTTTCCCGCCTCTGCTTCTTCGTTAGCTAAAACACTTTCACATTTTTCACACCAATTAACTGGTGCTTTTTTCCGATAAGCTAATCCTTTTTCAAATAATTTCAAGAAAAAATATTGATTCCATCGATAATATTTAGGTTCATGACTAGCAATAACTCTACTCCAATCATAACTATTTCCCGAAGCCTTCTGATATTCCATTATTTTTTTAATAGAATCTTCAGTATATTGTTTCGGATGAATCCCTACTTTCTTAGAAGCAGTTTCAGCAGGCAATCCAAAACTATCATAACCCATAGGATAAAGAACATTATATCCACTCATTCTTTTAAAACGTGCAAAAACATCACCAATAGTAAAGTTCCTAACATGACCCATATGCAAAAATGAAGCCGAAGGATAAGGATACATTTCAAGAACATAACACTTCTGTTTCTTAGAATCTTCATGAACTTCAAAAATTTTATTAGCTTCCCATTCTTTTTGCCATTTTTTCTCTATAGCATTAAAGTTTATTTTTTCTTCTTCCTTGTAATCAGTTTTATTTTTATTAGCAGATTTACTCTTAAGAGGTTTAGCTACCATAGAAGTCTCTAATTTTTTCAATTCTTTTCCCAAATTTAACTTAGTATCTTTTTTAGCCATTCTATCTATTATAATTCTCGGTTTTTAAAATATTGCCCCTATGACTTATAAAATCCATTTTGCCATAGTCAACCCAGCCATAATATCTTCTGTAGTTATTAAATTGAATTATATTTGTTCCGGGGGGAAGCTCATGCATCTTGGGTGTTGGTTTTGGATTTACTTTATAGAATCTTATTCTGCCCGCCTCACATCTGAAATGAGTTGCTTCAGGATGGCAAGCTACTTCAAGGCCACGTTGCCATTCAACATCAATAGCTAATAGAGTTTTAATCATCTTATTTATCAAAAATATTTAGAAGAAAAGATGACTCTTATAAGAGAGTCAGGACTAGCACTAATACTGTAAGAACCATTGTTTGTGCCATGTTACTTTTCATAGATCTATTGAATAAATTAAGTTTAAATAGTTTTCTTTCTAAGAAATATCATGACAAACAAAGACATCCAAGCTATTAAGAAAAAAATAATTCCCATACTTAAGAAATATAAAGTAACAAAAGCAGGCATATTCGGAAGTTTTGCAAGAGGCGAACAAAATAAAAGAAGTGACGTAGATATTCTTGCCAAGATAGACAAAAAATTCGATTTATTAGAGGTTATTAGATTAAAACTTTTACTAGAAAAAGCAGTAAAAAGAAAAGTAGATCTTGTTGAGTATGAATTAATTCGGTCAGAAATAAAAGAAAATATATTAAATGATGAGATAAAAGTAATATGATAAGAGATTACAAATTATATTTAAAGGATATTAAAGACAGCATACAATTAATAGAAAGGTATGCTGAAGGAATTTCTGAAGAGCAATTTATTAAAAGTATAGATGTGCAAGATAAGGTAATAAGAAGGCTTGAAATAATTGGTGAAGCTATTACAAATCTTCCAAAATCATTAAAAGAAAAAAATCCGAGCGATATTTGGGAAGAGCTTTCTGAATTCAGAAATTTTGTAGTTCATCATTATTTTGAAGCTAGCTTAAGTAGAATATGGAAAGTTATTAAAAATAAGATTCCTTTACTTAAACAGGAGATACAAAATATAAAATTAGTTTAAAATGACATTCGAAATATACAATATCTCAAAAAATGTTTTCCAAAGCAATCGGGAAGAAGCAATAGCTCTTGCTAGCAAAAGTTATATTGGTGAAGTTAAATCAGGAAAAGTAATCTATTCTATTTTTGAAGTTCTTTATTTACTTGATAAAAACAAAGCAAAGCTTATACAAAGTAGCGGAGTCCTAAATTTTAATGAATTTTTAAGAAAAAATAAAAAACTTCAAGCAATTTATGAAGTTTTCAAAGATTTAAAAGATAAAGGCCACATCATTAAAGAAGGGATGAAATTTGGAGCAGACTTCCGTGTTTATGAAAAAGGCGATAAGCCTGGAAAAAATCATGCAAAATACCTCTTACATATAATCCCTAATTCAAAAAATCTAGTCACTAAAGATTTCTGTGCCAAAGCTCGTGTTGCCCATTCAACAAATAAAATTCTTCTAATGGCAATTGTTGATTCCGAAGGCGATATAAGTTATTACGAGATTAATTGGAAAAATAAGTAAAATTCAGATATATCTTCTATTATAGATTTATTTTTAAAGTAAATTAATAAATACTTTTATGGTATATATTCCAGATAGTGATGATGAATTAATTATGGAATTAAATCGTGAGGAAACCCAGAATAATTTTTTAGAAATGGCAAAAGAATTTGCTTCAGCAGAGCAATTAATGATTTCCTTTATGGGGATTTATTCTCAAGCCAGACAAGCTAATCCTCATCTTGAACTTAAAACCCCTTTCGTAATCGCTCAAGATGAAAGCCAAAGAAATTTATTAAATGGTGGTAAATTGGAAGGGATTATATTTGAATGTCCTAAAACTGCAACAATCCAAAATGGAAGGATGGGGAAAGATTTTATAAAATTTGATAAATTATATCTTCCATCAGGCATTCCATTTTTAAATGTAAATCCTAATCCCATTATTTATTCTGGCATTTCCCAAGATGCGATAAATTATTCGGGAACTTGGGAGTTTAATTCTTATATAGGCGACATGTGTAAAACCGGTAACTTTCAATTACAGAGAGTTTAAACCCCCCATAATCCCAAACAAATCCCACGATTAAACCAAATTCTAATCAAATCGACAAGGAATTAATAAACTCTAATCGAGAAGCTGAACTTGTGCAAGCTTCTAACCAATATATCAAATCTCATCTATATCAAAACACCCCAATAAACTTTATAACTCTCTAGACTAATAATATTATATGTCCCAGCCACAAATAGATGCTAAATATGTAAAAGAAAGATTAATTAAATATCTTGAAGAACATGGTCCTAGTTTACCTGTAAATTTAGCAAAACATGTCGGATTAAATTCAATTTTTACCTCTGCATTTTTATCCGAACTATCTGAAGAAGGACATCTAAAAATAAGTGATATGAAAGTCGGAGGAAGTCCGTTATATTATCCCAAAAATAAAGTGGCGATGCTTGAAAACTTTATGAATTACTTAGATATAAAAGACAGAGAAGCCTGTTTATTATTAAAAGAAAAATCTATTCTTAACGATCAGCAACAAACACCACTTGTGCGAGTCTCTCTAAGGGGCCTAAAAGATTTTGCTATTCCAATAAAAAAAGATGATAAAATTTTCTGGAGATATTTCCTCATAAATGAAGAAACTGCTTTAGAAAAACTATTCCCAAAACAGAAGCCAATAGAACCAGAAATAAAAATAGAAGATAAAAACGAGAAAATTTCTGAAATAAAATTACAGATAAAACAAGAAAATGAAATAGGCAAGATAAATACAGAATTAGAAGAAAAGAAGAAAGAATTAGAGATATTAAAAAGCGAAATACTCAATTTTCCAAAAAATAAAAAAGATATTAAGAAATTAAAAACAGTAATAAAACCCGAGAAAAGAAAAGAATCAACAAAAGAAAAATTTCTAAATCAAATAAAAGAGACCCTCAATAAAAAAAGCATTGATTTAGTAAATATAGAACAATATGATAAAAAACAAGTATTCGCAAGAATAAAAATAAGAAATGTAGAATATCTATTGGCGGCCTATGATAAGAAAAAAGTAGAAGCTTCAGATATAATGAGGGCCTATAAAAAATCTCTTTCATTAGATTTGCCATATTATATCATTTCTAAAGGCGATACTTCCCGAAAAACAAAAGAAGTTATTGAAGCCTATAAAAAACTTGCTGCAATTGAATCTTTTGAGAGTGATGAGGGAAAAAATCAATAATTCCGATTTTCTGGAACAATAAACTTTAAAAACAACTAAAAAAGGGTATTATTATGAACAAATTAAAAATGGATGCAGGAGATAAGAAGAACACCGCAGGTGGTTCTTGGTCTGCCGGATGCATCAAAACCAGCAAGGGGTTTTGATTATGGGCAGAATCAAAAGTGCATTAATTAAAAGAACAGCAAAAGCTTTATTAAAGGAACAGAACAAATTTAGTGAAGAGTTTAATAATAACAAACGACATCTCGGAAGTAACATGCCAAGTAAAAGGCTTAGAAACCGAATTGCCGGATACATCACCAGAATTAACACCGACGCCAAGAAAAAAAAGAGACCTCAAAAAGAAACACAAGAAGAATAAATAACTACTACTATAACAGAAACAAAAATGACAGACGAAAAGCAACACCTATCAGAAAGTGAACATGCAGATAGCAATATAATCTATATTGGCGAAAAGCCCTTTATGAATTACGTTACGGGTGTAGTTACGCAATTTAAAACAAAAAACCAAAAAGAAGTTATTGTTAAAGCTCGTGGAAAATTTATTTCAAGAGCAGTTGACGTTGCCGAAGTTTCTGCAAAAAAATTCCTAAAAGAAGAAAATATTACCGTAAAAGACATCAAGATTAACAGTGAAGAATTCGAAAATAAAGAAGGCAAAAAAGTTAATGTTTCTACAATCGATATTACTTTAATTAAAAAGTAAGATAATTCTTTAAATTTTGCACCCAAACAGAACTTTTTTAAATTAAATTTAATAATGCGTGTCTAAAATATTCATAATTTTTAGAGTTTATTTCTTTTATTAATTGTTTTAATGCTTCAGTTCCAACATAAATTTTAATTGGCATATTATATTTCCTATTAGCTGGAATAGCCATTGATAAACAAGTCCCCTTATTCAATAAATCTCTTGTTGCCTGTTGATTAATATAATCTACGGCAGTTCTATGTTCTCTTATTGGAAGTTTTCCTTGTCCCGTAAAAACAAAAATTCCTTCCCCAACAATTCCCATGCCTGCCTGAAGCATAGCTAATCTTGCAGTTGTTCCGCTTTCTCCGCAATCTAGAACTTTTTCTTCTATCATATTATTATAAATGGCTGCTCCCGGATTTGAACCGGGGACCCCTGCCTTTCTCAAAACTTATGTTTCCATGAGAGCAATGCTCCACCACTGAGCTAAGCAGCCATAAAAAACCTAATTAAAGAACATTTTTAAAGCTTAGCGATGTTCTATTATTATCTAAAAAGGGTAAGACAAATTAAAAATGAAAGTAATGAACGTCGTCTTTGGCATTGGTATTGCTGTTATTCTATTTATTGTAGTTATGCTTGGAACCCAAGTTTTTTATAAAGAACCCATGTATGAAAATTACTGTAACTATTCCAGATATCCTACGCCCGTTTCAGTTTGCAATATAGATTTATGTAGTAATAATATGAGTGTTCCCGAATGTAATATTTTAATTAAAGAGAAACAACCAACTATTGATAAACAACAAGCCTATTATGACTCTTGCCAAAAAGAATATTCTGATGCTTCAAAAATTTATGGAAAAAATTTATTTATAATAAATAATGTTGCAGGAATTATCGCAGTTATTGCCAGTTTATTTCTTTTTGGAATGGTAAACATCGCAGCCGGAACCGCATTTGCAGGACTTGCTCTAATCATAACCGGATTTATACGAGGTTGGCAAGGCATAGGCGATGTTCTAAAATTCATTGTAGCACTAGTTATAGCTGCACTATTTATTACTTTCGCAGTAATAGTAAATAAACGTTATTCCAAGTCTTCTAGAAAAAATAAAAAATAATGGCAATAGAAAATGTTACTCTAGTTCCAGATTCAGGCATAGTTACAGGAGTTCTTGAAAAACTAATAAATCTTCCAGGAATAGGTACATTAGTTAAAATTCTTCAAGCAGTGGGAATAATAATTTTTATTTATTTTGTTTTTCTTATAATCCGAACCATAGCCCAAATAAGACATAATCTAAACATAAAAAAAATTGCTCAAAATGTTGAAGAAATCAATAAGAAAATGGATATTCTAACAGGCAAAGATAAAAAGAATAAAAAATAATTTTCTAATTCCTCGAGTTCTTTTAATAGTTAATAATTGCTCAATTCATAAGCCAGAATCTAAATTAAAACCTCCTCAAAATCCTATTGAATTATTAATAAAGAGTTATTATGCGAAGCACTAATTAAAAAAATATTTATCTACAGCTATCAGAAATCAATTGACCAAAACCATTATTCGTTCCGTGAAAAAACTGTTGTGCAAGACCCTCACTCAAAGAATTCAATGGAAAATAACATTCCCTCAAAGTTCTATCATCAGAAGTCATCTTAAAATAACATAAATTATCTACAACTCCAACAACTTCCATTACTGCAGTAATTGTCTGTCCATTCTGATCTGAACTCCAAGTCATTTTAGCAGGAGTACATGAAACAAAACTTTCACTTACACAAGCCAAATCACTGCAAACTCCATTTTCAGCAACAGCAAAAAGAGTAATACCTGAATTAGGCGTAGTAGAATAAACAAAAATACTTGCTCCAATTAAAAGAGTCGCAACAATACTCATTAAAATCTCTCGTTTCAGTTTCATATTCTTCGAAGGGCATTATTATTTATAAACCTTATCCAATCTTTAAACCATCCCCAATTTTTCGAGGAATAATATGAAGATGATAATGTGGGACTAATTGCCCCGCAGCTTTAAAATTATTCTGAACAAGATTAAATCCCTCTGCCTTTTGTTCCTTAACTAATCTTAAACCTTGTTTTTTAGCTAAATCAAATAACTCTGTTCCTAATGTTGAAGGTAAATCTAAAAGAGTTTCATAATGATTTTTAGGAATAATTAAACAATGCCCTTTGGAAATGGGGTGGGCATCATTTATAACAATAAAATTATCCGTATCAATAATTTTATCTGCCTTTATTTCCCCACTAACAATCTTACAAAATATACAATCTTTATTTTTTTCTCTTATCATTTTTAATGTCACATTTAGCCTGTTCGGTTCTGCCAAAGATGCACGAAAACATAGATTTTATCCATACTCTGTTTAAAGCCAAGTGGATAAAAACAAGTATGACCATTACTACACCACTCCAATCATGAATTAAAGACATTAATTTAAAATTTATAAAATCCAAAGCCCACGGGAAAAAATTAGAAATTAAACCATGAATTTTAAAAATTCCGGTAATTCCCACCAAAAGAAAGGATATACTCATACCCACATCAATCCAAAATTTTGCTAATTCCTCTTTATCCATATTTAATATTAATTTTCTCCATTTATAATCGTTTTTATTATCCTAAAACAAGTAACCAAGCCATAACTAGTATTCCTAAAATAAAAGTTAATACCTGAATTACTGCTGATTTAAATCCTATTTCCTTATGCAATTCAGGAATAAGATCAGATCCGGCAATATAAATAAATCCACCAGTAGCCATAGGAATTATAATCGAAGTAAGACTTCCAGTGTAGGCATTCAGAAATAATACAATCAGCATACCCAATAAAGAAATTAATGCCGAAATAAAATTAACAAACAATGCTCTTCCTTTAGAAAATCCTCCGTGTACTAAAATACTGAAATCACCAAGTTCATGAGGAATTTCATGAAGCAAAACAGCAAAAGTAGTAGCAAGACCGATAGGAAAACTAACAAGATAACTCGTAGCAATAATCATACCATCAATAATGTTATGCAGTGAACTGCCAATTAAACTCATATATGCAAAAGAATGAATCTCATGTTTATGTTTTGATTTCCGCACTCCGACCTCAAGTTCATTTTCACAATCCGAACCACCATGACAATGATATTGTTGATTATGTACAATTTTTTCTAAGATAAAAAAGATTAATATTCCTAAAAGCAAATAAAAAGATACCTGCAAAGTCCAGCCCGATTCCTTTACTACTTCAGGCATAAGGTGAATGAAAGCATCACCAAATAAAGCACCCGCAGAAAAACTAATAAAATAAATAAGTAATTTCTTTAATTTATCGGATTTAATTCCAAGTGTAAAAGCTCCAACAAAAGAAATCAAACTTACAATTAAAATACTAATTGTTGAATATAACCAAACTGCATTCATAAGATATAGAAGTAAAAAGCGTTTTTAAATCTTCAGTTCAAAGAACTGAACGAGTTAGAAATTTCTTAAATTTCTTAACTCTTCAGTTTAAAAAACTGGAGAGTTAAAGATTTTAGTAAAAAATATTTAAAATATCCTACCGAGAGATTTTAGGCATTTTAAAAGTCCACATTCCACCACTTCTAAAGTTTTTCAGACATTGCTTGATTTTTCCACCAATTGCCTCATGAGGAAAATAATCCTTATCATAAAAGCAGCTATGGTGAGCTAATTCTCTCCAATATTGCTGGTTATCTGAATCACTAGATATTCCAATAATAAGAGTTCTAGAATCATCTAACAAACCTTTTTCCAAAGCTCCTCTGACTGCTTCAGGCCCATTAATAAAATCCATTTCAGTATCAGAAAGAATAACATCGAAATAATCTTTCTCTCTTATAATTAATTCTTTTTCAATATATTGCCCATCACAAACATGAGTTACTTCAAACCCTGCTTTTTCTAAGCTAGCCTTATAAGATTCAATATATTGCCCATTATCTTCAGCGAATAAAACCCTGTCTTTTCTCTCTGCCATAAAAATAAGTAGAATCAAAGATTAATAAAAATAATCACTACAGAAAATATAATCCCCTAGTGAAATATTTTCTGTCCTGAAAACTCTAAAAGAGTTTTACAGTATACTAAATATACTATCTATCAATCTAAAAAATCATTCCATAATCCCAGCTCCCTTTTTGCTTCGGAAGCATCAGAAGAAGCATGAATAACATTATTGAGATATCTTTTTTGTTTCAAAGCATTTTCTAAAGAATCTCTTCTAAAATATCCCCTAACTGTCCAATCTTCTGCTCTTTCGGGAGCAGTATTACCTATATTTTTTCTAACTCCACTAATTATATCTTCACCCGAATAAGTTTGCAGAAATATAGTTCCATTTTTATAAACTTCGATAGTATCTCTAAATATTTCTCCATCAAAAAATCTTAAATCCCGATAATGCTCAGAAACTATCTTTTCAGGTGGACAGATTACGGGATTTGTTTTAGATTTAGTATATTCTATTTTATCTCGATTAAGTAATTCACAAAGATAATCAAAAACATAATAGGCAATATCCTCATTGCGAGGTTTAACAAAAACTAAAGTTTCTTCGTTTTCTCCCATTTCATAGCATTCCCATTTTTCAAATGATTATCTAAAATTACAAGCTCATCATAAATTCCATCAATTAAATCATATTTTTTAGCTTCTTCCAAATCTACCCAAGCAAATTCAGTTAAAGCATCACAAAGTTTTATTTTTGGCTCAATTTCGTAAGGCTCAGCATATAAACTAACAATAATACAAGGAATTTTATCTTCCCTAATATAAACCATACTAGTAACATAACCTATATTTTTAATATCCAGTCCAGTTTCTTCATCAATTTCTCTTTTCAAAACATCTTCAAAAACATTATACCAATGATGTTGTGTATCCATTTTTCTTAAAGCATAATCTAGAACTTTCAATTTTCCACCAGGAACAGTCCATCTATTAGGAAATGCTTTTTCCCATTCCGCTCTTTTAGTAATCAGAAATTTACCATCTTTTACGAGTATTCCAGTTACGCAAAGATAATGAGCTTGATTTTGATTGTACATATCCAAACACAATTAAGTTTATATTTAAACACTAACTCAAATTTTTTGACTAGAATGGAAATTTTAAAGCTATTTCAGTATCATCAAAAAATGAAATTCAGCGATATAGAGAAAGCTCTAAAAGTAAGATCAAACAAACTAGCATACCACCTTAAAAATTTGACTAAAAGAGGTTTCTTAATAAAAGAAAACAATTACTACTATCTTTCAGAAAATACAGAAAGCCTAATCCCCTATCTATCAGATAAAAAAGCAATGCTTCCAGTTATTTTAATTTACCTAGGAAATAGCAAAGAATGTTTTCTGTATAATAGAAATAAAAGACCGTTCAAAGATAAACTAAGTTTACCTGGAGGTCGACCACTAACGGGAGAATCCTTATCAAATTCAGTTAAAAGAATGATGAAAGAAAAATTCAATATAAATGCGAGATTAAAATCAGTTCATTCAATTTCCATAGAAAATCTTAAAAAGAATAATAAAATAATTCAAACAGATATTATTATTTTTGTTTCTGCAACAACTAAAGATAAAATTATATTAACAGATATAGAAAAAACTAAATCAAAAATAATAACCAGCGATTATTTACTTATTAAAAAAGACTTAAATAAAAATATAGATATAAAAACCATAAATACAACTAAAATTTAAGGGCTGGTAATATAACGGTTATTATACCCGGCTGGCAGTCGGGTTATCCGGGTTCGATTCCCGGCTAGTCCATAATATGTTGAATAATGAAACATATTTGGAATTGACGGCACTAAAAATATCAAATTTTTTCAGCCGGCTAGTCCATAAAGAATTTAAGCCACAGCACCAAGAATCATTCTCGTTTGTTCATCCATATGCATTCTAATTTCGGGATGTCTCAAATTAACTCTATTCAAAATAAACATTTCATCAATTTTAGATATATCTTCCAAATCTAAAGAATTACACAATGCTTCTCTTTTAACTTCTTGACAAAATTCTTTTCCATAAGTTAATCTTATCTCTTCAAAAAATAAACCAAAAGCAGAATATAATTTCCTATATGCCCCTGTTCTTTGATAAATATGATTATTCATTTTATTCTTCCTTCACTCTAGTCTCTACAATTTTTCCTAGTTTAAGCAAATTTTCTCCAGAAATAACTTTTCTCATAACTTCATGAAGTTCGGCTATCTTAATCCTAA
>CAYIVX010000002.1:35704-41881 GCA_964366925.1 Candidatus Woesearchaeota archaeon
TCACTTACCTTGACTCTGATTTGTTTAGTAGTATCTCTATCTCTTATTGTAACACTTTTATCTTTAGGAGTATCCTCATCAACAGTAATGCACATAGGAGTTCCAATTTCATCATTTCTCGAATATCTTTTACCAATACTTCCAGAAGAATCATAAGCCACATACCAATCATTCCTTAAACTATGATAAATTTCTCTTGCAATTTTTTCATATTTTTCATCATTAATTAAAGGAAAAATACTAGCTTTAATTGGGGCTAATTTTGCAGGAAGTCTAAGTATAACATTTTGTTTTTTTTCATCAAAATAATATGCCTTAGTTAATATTGCTAAAAATGCTCTTTCCATTCCAAAAGTAGGTTCAATAACTTTAGGAATAATCTTATTCTTATATTTCTCATCGAAAATTTCCATTTTTTGTTTGCTTTCATTAGCATGTTGAGTTAAATCATACTGTCCCCTATTAGCAATTCCGCCAAGTTCTACACTTCCAAAAGGATACTCGTAGTCTATATCAAAGGTAGCACTAGAATAATGAGAAAGTTCATCTTTTTTATGTTCTCTTATTTTTATTTCAGTTAATCCTATAGAATTATACCACATTAATTGTTCAGCTAACCAATAAGCATGCCATTCTTCAAGCTTACCTTCTTTTAACATTTTTCCAATAGTAATCTCTTTTAGAATATCTTTTCCTAAATGTTGAGTTTCAGCATCAAGCAATTTTAATTTTAAATTAAGATGTTTATCTTCTAATAAATCACATTTTTTTTCTTCAGGATTTATAAAAAATTCGAATTCTGCTATATTAAATTCTCTACTTCTAAATAAAAAATCTCTTGGAGCAATTTCATTTCTAAAACATCTTCCAATTTGTGCAATACCAAATGGCAATTTCATTCTAGAAGTCTGTTGTATTAATTTAAAGTCCATAAACATACCCTGAGCCGTTTCTCCTCGCAAATAAGCATCAACAGCATCTAATGCGCCTACTTTAGTTTTAAACATTAAACTGAACTCACCTTTAATTTCATAGGGCCCATGACATTGATTACATTTAACTTTGCCCACCTCACTTTTATCTATCTTAGTAGACATTTTACATTTTGGACAATAAACTGCCACATCATTAAAGTTAGCAATATGTCCACTAGCCTTCCAAGTTCTAGGATGACTAATAATACTAGCTTCCATTCCAGTCATATTCTCTTTCTGATGAACAAAATAATTCCACCAACTTTGCTTAAGATTATTAAATAATTCTATTCCAAGAGGTCCAAAATCCCAGAATCCAGAAAATCCACCATAAATATCTGAGCTTCTAAAAACAAAACCCTTACTTTTACAAAAATTAGCTAGTTCATCTATATTAATTTTGGAACTCCCCATTTTTTCTTCAGCCATTTTTGATTTTTCCTTATTATTTTCTTGAATTTCTCTAGTTTTTAAAACCTTCTCAAACTTTCTCACCTTTTCTTCAGCCTCTTTCTTATTTTTTCCCAAATAAGCAATATCTTTAGCAACAACTTTTCCATTTATGCGGTTGGTTTCTCTAAGATAATAATAAACTTCATTTCCTTTCTTTTTCTTAACTATAAACATACCATACCCACTACAAGAAACTATTTAAACCTTAGGATACCCACCACACCCAAAATCTTTCAAGAAATATACCCACTACAATCAAAAAAACAATATGCCACCACGCACTAAATTGTGTGGTTTAATTAGCACTTGTTTCCGCGAAAATCAATGATTTTCGGGGCCCTAAAAATCACTCATGATTTTTTTGGTTTGGAGATAGAAAAAATCTGAAGTTGCTAAGCAACTTCTGCAGACTTTAGTCCGCAGTTTATTTTTTCTATATTAAATTTTATCGTCGTAATTTTGGATTAATTTCAGCCCGATAATTTTTAGAAGATGTCTTTACTTTCGTCCGATTAGAATAATAATACAATCCTATTCCAAGTGCAACAAGAGTAAGTAATATAGCAGAAATAATCATCCACTTATTCTTTAAGAAAGAAATTAATTTAGAGCCCATAGTTTGAGCTTCTGCAAAAACAGTTCCAGGAGGAACATCAGATTCAGCAGTTTGTCCTTCCTTAAATAATCTTTTCATCGTAATGCTTGCAAAATAATCCTTTCCATCAAAAGTTATGCTATTTAATCTAATATTTATATCCTCAGAACCATCATCATTTACATCAACAACTTTAGCTTCACCAATAATAAAATTCTCAGGTTTCAAAGGCCATCTTGCTTCTGCTCCAAGGTTTTTTGAATTCAAACTAGTAGTTTCAAAATAATAAAGTTTGTATTCTACGAAAAATTTGATTACTTCTCTAAGTCTCATCGAAACAGTGTAACCTCTTGCAAGTTCGTCACCAGTAGGCCAATAAATTTTATTGCCAGGTCCTGCTTGATAGCCGGGTGCTAATCCTGAAGATGAACCGCCACTAAATCCAGGTCCTGGTCCTGGCCCGGGTACAATTGGAGCACTAACTACAATTTGATGATTAGTTGAATCAGAAGCACCAAAACTATCAGTTACAATTAAATTAACAATAGGAGTACCTTCAGAAGCATAAACATGAGTATAATTGTTTGAACCATTAGCAAAAGTTCCATCTCCAAAATCAAAATAATAAGATAAACTATCATTTAATGCTCCAGGAATATTTGGATCAGTACTTAAGAAACCAGTTAAAGGAATACTTACACCAACATTTGCCGTAGAGGGCATAGTCAATACTGCAAGAGGAGCATAATTAACTAAATCGGTAAGATTAATAGGAGTAATACAATCAGAGACATAAACAGGCAATCCATCAAAGGTTATATTCCCGCATAATAAAACTCCATTAATAATACTTGCATTCACCACAATGGAATTATCAATGCTTGAATTAATTATATTAGAATTATCCATCGCAGAATTAATTATATTTGCATTTATTGTTGTTGAATTGAACAGGCTAGAATTAATAATTGTTGAATTTTCAATATAAGATAAATTAATATTACTATTAGTAATAATTGAAAAAATAATTACTGAATTCTGACAGCTACCACCACTGATTATAGAATCTATAGCTGTACAATTATAAATTAAAGTTAAATTAGTTAGATTTGAACGAAGAATATAAGACAAAATAATATCCATTGGAAGAGTGCCTTCTACATTAGAATTATTTAAAACAAAAGAATCTACAAAATTAATATTAGTAACATCTTCTGAAACATTATAAGGATATTCTACACCATAAATTCCAGAATCAATTATAGTTACTGGCAAATCAACAGAAAAAGTAACTGAGGCACTATTTATATTCCCCGCAGAATCATTAACTTAAGGAGTCAAACTTTTACTCCCACGATTAAATCTAACGTCACCCAATACATATGGATAATCTACACCATTAAGATTATACCAAATAGCTTGTGCATCTACATAAGGAATAACTGGAGGATTAAAAGCCCATCGAGGAGTAATAATATCCTCAAGAGAAGTTATATTGACTAAAATAGTTCTAGTATCATAACTAGGATTAACGGGAGAATTAAGTGTTATTGCTGGAGGAACAGTATCTACCCCATACCAAATAGAATTCGAAGAAGACAATCCACCAAAATCACTACAACTAAAATTAATCAATCCAAAATAACTCTGACCACCATCAAAAGTTTGTAATATTGTATCATCCATCTGACTTCTAATCTGAGTAGGAGTAATCGAATCCATAGCATAGATTGAACCCCAATTTGAATTTACAGTATATACACAAGAACTAACTGGCTCATTCGTAGAAACTTCAAAATAAATAGTTTGATTATAAAATCTATTTTCTGGTGCAAGAATAGTAATTATTGGTGCAATCGTATCTATTGTTACAGTTCTTGTTCCAGTAGAATTACAATTTCCAACATTATCGCAAGCAATAGCATTAAAGTAATAAGTTCCATCAGCTAAAGAATTAAAATCCATAAAATTAGGGCTTCCTAAATAATTATTTAAATTTATTAAAGTTAAAGTAGAATCATAAATATAAGTAGTTATCTCCATTAATCCACTTCCAGAATCACTAGCAGTCACATTAACTAAAATATTATTTCTATTTATAAAAGAATTATCAATTTCAGTAGGATCTACAAATTGAATTTCGGGAGCAAGAGTATCAACAGTAAATGTAACATTCTGATTATCGATATTTCCCGCAGAATCATTAACATAAATTTCAATCGTATTACCCCCCTCACTAAAAGGTGTACAAATTAATTGAGGAAGAGAATAAGTAAGTCCATTAAAAATAAACCATGCATTCCCGCTATCAAAAGTTACATTAACATCTATGCAGCTATAATTATAAACTGCCCCCTCAACGGGAAAAATTGAATTTATTGAAGGATTAGTTCTATCAATAATAAAAGAAGCAGAGTTACTTACACTATCTGGAGGTTCAGAAGAATCAGTTGCACTAATCAAGATACTATAAATTTCTCCATCATTCAATCCAGAAATATCAATCAAATTATTAAATGTATAAGAATCATTATTAGGATTAGCTGAACCAGAAACAATCATATTTCCTAAAGAATCCAACAAATTATAACTCGTAGAAGCTATACTGGATCCCTGAACTAAAACATTCAAACTAAAATTATTATTAAAAATACTTGAATTATTTGGAGCAGGATTAATAAAGGTAATAGAAGGAACTGTATTATCTAAAATAAAATCAACACTAGCATTAGAACTTTTTCCATAACTATCACTAGCATAAACAACCAAAGTTAAATTTCTATGACCCCAAGTACTATTTGTCAATAAATTGTCATCATAACTAGCACCAGTAGAAATTAAAGCCCCCGAAGAAATAACTGCACCATTTTCCCTTATTTCATATCTTGAACTATTAACATCTAAATTAGAATCCACAATATTAGCACTCAATAAAACAGCTCCGCCAAAAATCCCATTATTAATAGGGGTTATTATATTAATAACTGGTGCAGAGGTATCAATATTAAATGAACGGGAATCATCTTTTATATTTCCAATAATGTCTTCGACACTTATACCAATTAAATTATTTCCCTCATTCCAAATTTGCCCCGTAATATTATCTCCACAAGGAATATCATGAACTATACCATCACTATTCAAACTCCAAAAACAACGGACAGAATTAGCTTCAACAAGAGTATATTCAATAGGAATATTATTCGTTCCAAAAGTTTCTGCCTGTGTTGCAGGATTAGTAATAGTTAAAGCAGGAATTATAGAATCAACAAAAAAAGTAAATGATCTTGAATTAATGTTTCCTGCAGAATCATTAACATAAGCAGTCAAACTATTCCAACTTTCAGGAAAAAATACAGATTCGGGTGCAGTATAACTAACATTAGTTCCATTCCAATTATACCAAATTGCCTGTTGTGTCCCATCAGAAGTTATACGAACTTCTTGTGTAGGTACATCATAAAATAAACTACTTGGAGAAATAATATTAATTGAGGGGGGAAGAGTATCGGTTATAAAATTAAAACTATTCAAAGTAGACATCCCATCAATATCAGTGCAATTAATTAAAATACTATGGCTACCCTCACTAGCAACAGTAATTAAATTTCTATAATGAGTCAGAGTCACATTAAGAGAAGTCATAGAGGTATAACCTGTGCCATCTAAATTATATCTGCAACTATTAACTGCTTCATTAATCAAAACATCTAATAATAAATTAGGAGTATTATATGTTCTTCCAGAAATTGGAGAAAGAACAGTTATTATTGGAGGATTAAATCCTTCATTAACAAGACCATTACAATTATTATCTAAGTTATCCAAAATTTCTGGTTGGGGTAAAATCGAACAAGCACCAAAAGTTCCAGCACTACATGTTTGTCTCGCACCCGAACAAGCACCAACCTGATTGCAAGCACCATAATTAAATAAATTTTCATCAACAACACCATTACAGTTATCATCTATCCCATTACAAGTTTCTGCTGTACCTGGATGTACTGCCGCATTATTATCATTACAGTCTAAATTATTAGTAACATAACCTGCAGATATACTGCAAGCAAGATTCATAGTACTCGATCCATAACCATCTCCATCAGAATCAAGATAATAAGTATTTTGTGCCGTACAACTTGGGAAAGTTCCACA
>CAYIVX010000003.1:0-35511 GCA_964366925.1 Candidatus Woesearchaeota archaeon
AATGAGTATGTTTTGCATACTGCTGCTCCTGGAAGTCCTTTTTGCAATATAAAATCAAACTCAAAGGATGTTTCAAAAGAAGATTTAAAAGAAGCAGCAATATTTTGTGCTAAATATAGTCAAGCTTGGAAAAAATCTACGGTAAAAAGAGATATTGAAGTTCATGTTTTTCTCGGTAAAGATATTTTTAAGCAAAAAGATATGAAGACTGGAACTTTTGGAGTTAAGAAGTTGAAGAAGATTATTGTTAAGAAAGACGATATTGAGAAGTTTGAGAAATAATTATTTTATTTAGACTTCGTTAGTTTTCTACGATATTATTAATGTCACTAATTCGGGAGCATAAGTTTTGAGTAGAGGTAAGTTTTGGATTTAAGTTATTATTATAAGTTTTAATAATAGGTGTAAGCCTAACTTTAAAAAGCTAAAATAATTCTATTAAATATGATTCAACTACAAATCGGAAAGAATGGATTGACGAAGGAATTTATCGAAAGTCTAAAAAGCTTTTTTAAGAATACTGAGAATATAAGAATAAGTGTTCTTCAATCAGCTACGAGAGATAGGGCTAAATTGAAAGCAATGCAAGAAGAAATAATCCTTGGTCTTGGTAAGAATTATACTAGCAAAATAATTGGTTGGACGATTGTTCTAAGAAAGTGGCGAGTGGGGAAGGATATGAGTGGGGCTTAATGAAGTCTGTTACTCCTACTTAAGAACAACAAAACGAAACATTTAAATACTACCTTTTCTTTAATATTTTAACACCTCTTTTATCCCAAGGAGAGACAAAAGGTATACTATTTTGAATATCTGCGTCTCTTTTTGGGTTTATATTCAAACAATAAAAAATGGAAACACAAACAAACGATAAAAAATCAGATTCAATGTTAGCTTTAGTAACAGCAGTTCTTGGTGAAAATCATACTCCTGAAGACTTAGATAAGGTTAGACGTGGACTTGTAGCTCCATCTGAAGATCTTACTGGAGTTCTTGATAGAGCATATATACGGGCTCAAATTAAAACAGTAATTAGACCTCGATATCAAGCTCAACTTAGATCTCAGCCTCAAGATCAATACGCTACTGCTTATTAATTTCATAATAAAAAAGTTTAAGTAAACTTTAATTCTTTACGTCAAAGATAACTAAACAAACCCCCAATAGGCTCCTCTTGCTCGCCTATTTTCTTTAGATATTATTAATAATTAATAGTAATAACCGAACATGTGCAGGTTATTAGAAGTCAAGAGTAGCAGTTATGTTAAGTTGGATAGTTTATTCATTCAAAAAGCAAAACTATATATACTAGTGAATGCTTACAATATTAGATAAAAAAGAAGATATATTTTTTAGCGGAATATTTAACTTTAATTTGTTCGTGTTTACGAACTTGTAGATTATGGTCATCCGCTTTTTTTCACATTTAATAAATTCAGAAAAAGATAAATTCTTTTAGGGCTTATTAGCTTTAATTCAGTTGAATTATGGTCGCCCTTTTTTCATATTCACATATATAATTAATCTTTATTCTGGTTTCTTATTCTTATAATGCTTTATTTGATTCTGAGCGAAAAGCTTATATATGGCTAAAAGCCATAGTATTATGGTTAAAAATGGCTAATGAAACAATAGAGATATTAAAGCTTTTAATGAACAATAAGGAAGAAACCTTTAGCATAAGAAAGATTTCTCAACTTAGAGATATAAACTACAAATCTGCCTATATTGCCTTAAAATTTCTTGCAAAAGAAAAAATTGTTGATTTAAAGAAAGTCGGCAATACTATTGCTTGCACCTTTAACAATAACTTTAATGATCTTGTTTTCAAGGCAGAATACTTGAGAAGAGAAGATTTATTCAAGAGTAAAGACTTTTTAATAATTTATAAAAGATTGTCTGAACTAAAATTCCCATTTATTGCTTTGCTTTTTGGCTCGTATGCTAAAGGAACAGCAAAACAACATTCAGATATCGATATACTAACTATTGGCGGAGATGAAGATGAAATAGAAAAGACCATATCGCTCTTACCAGATAAGATTCATTTAACTCAGGTAAACTATGAAAGTTTTAGTAGAATGATTAAAAGCAAAGATATGAGTGTAGTAAATGAAGCAATTAAAAAGAATATTATATTAATTGGAATAGAGGAGTATTATCGATTACTGGGTAATACAAAAACTTAACATGCTAGATAAAAAGACAATAGAAGAAGCAAGAACGAATGTTAGAAGATATCTAGACAGTGGACAATTATCACAAGAAAAATTTCAAGAAATAGTATCTCGGACATTAATTGATAACTCTAGGGAAAGTTTAGAAACTGCTGATTTTTTAGCAAAAAATAATAAATCAAAACTTTGGATAATTGTTTGTTCTTATTATTCTATGTTTTATATTGCTAATGCTGTTTTATACAAATTAGGATATAAGGTAGGCGATCAAACACCTCATAAGGTGACAAGTGATGCCTTGATAGTCTATGTTAAAGATAAGCTGGGGGGTAGTTTACTTGAAAATTACCAAGAAATTAAAGAAGAAGCCTTGCTTCTTGCTCAAAATAAAGCAGAAGGATTAATAGAAAATTTTGATAAGGAAAGAGAAAAAAGAGGCAGAATTCAGTATAGAACTGAAGAAGTTGAAAAAACTGCAAAAGCTAATACTTCCTTGCAAAGAGCTAAAGAATTTGTCAAAGAAATGGAAAAGCTTTTGATTGATTTAAACAAATAAAGAAAATTCCAGCATTTTCTGTCTTTTAAAATCGAAAACTCTTGTTCCAAGAGTGCGGAGTATTAAACCACGATTTTAAAATAAACAACAGAAAACTATAAAAACCAACAATGCCAATAATAATCATGAAAGCACAATCAAATATACAAATCATGACAAAAACTAGTTCAAAGCGTTATTTTTGTCAAACTAAAACTAGGATTTATCGGCACTAACCGAAACGATTTTTCTAGCCTGAGCTTTAATTCTAAAAACATTTGTTTACTATCTTTAAATTACGAAAATGGTTTAACCGCTAGTCCCAATATTTATAAATTTGAAATCTGTATTGTTATTATGCAAAAAAGGGTGTTTTTTCTGAAGGGAAATCAGAAGAGATTTATAGAATCTATTAGAACTATTTCTAATCTTAGTTGGAGAGACTTATCTAAAAAATTGAATATAAAAGATGGTACACTCAAATCATATACATTTGAATTAGCTTCTATTCCTTATGAAACCTTCAAACTTATGATTAATTTAATCGATGAAAAAGAAGTAGATATTCTGAAAAAATATAATGCAAGAATTGATGATGAAATAATGTTTATTGGCAGAAAAGTTATTGGAGAACAAAAAAAGAAGTTTGGAAATATAGATATAACCTTTACAAATAAAAATCTGGATATCGATACCTCTAAAGTTAATTATAGTTTGGTTGATAAAAAGAAAAATATAATACTACCTAATAAAATAACTCCGGAATTAGCAGAAGAAATCGGTATGCATTATGGGGATGGTTTCCTTTCGGCTGAAAGATACGATTATAGACTAAAGGGCAATCAATATGATGAAATAAAATATTATCAAGAATATATCCTGCCTTTGTTCAATAAGTTATATAATATACAAGTAAACTTAAAAGATTTTAAAACAAGTTATGGTTTTGAGATTACATCTAAAGCTCTATGGCAATTTAAAACAAAGATTATGGGAATAAAACCGGGAAATAAAGAGTATATCGTCTTTCCAGAGACCCTTAAGGTGAATAATGTAGAGATCTTAACTTCATTTTTAAGAGGATTATTTGATACGGATGGAAGTTTATACTTTAAAACAAGATATGGTTATAAAAAATATTATCCTGAAATAAAATTGGAATTATTTTCTAAACAATTAATTAAAGAAGTTGGTGAAATTCTTAATATGCTTGGATTAAATCCTAATGTTTATATTAAAGAAAATGCTGGAATAATTACACTAAATGGCATAGGTTGCCTTAAGAGATATGAGAACTTAATTGGTTGGAGTAGCCAAAAGAATTTAAATAAGCTAAATGACTGGAAAAATAGATATTCAGAACTAAATAATGGCGGTTGTCGTCCAATGGTTAAGACGCGAGACTGTGGCTCTTGAAACGAGGGTTCGATTCCCTCCTTCCGCTTAAGTTCTGGAATCGAATGATTAAAAAAGGTAGAGAATATAATTGAACATGGCAAATGAAACAGTAAAAGGGTTTGGAGATTATGTTGGAATAGAAGCTGTGCGAAGACAGCGAATAAAAGGCATACTTGCAAATATATTCAAAACCTATGGTTTTGAATTAAGTGAGACGCCAATAATCGAATTTGAAGAATTTGTTCGTGGAGATAATGCTAATGATGAAGCTGTTTCTGATGTTTTCAGATTGGAAGATAAGGGTAAAAGAAAACTGGCCTTGCGTTATGAATTTACTTTTCAATTAAAAAGAATTGCTAGCAATAAAAAACTTCCTTTTAAAAGATATCAGATTGGGGAAGTTTTTAGAGACGAGCCTACTACTGGGAATAGGTTTAGGCAATTTACACAATGTGATGTGGATATTGTTGGGAGTACTATTAAAGAAGAAGCAGAGATTCTTGCTGTAGCTTCTGAAATAATGAAAGAATTGGGAATAAAGGCATCTATTTATGTTAACAATAGAAAACTTCTTAATGAAATTATGGAAGAACAGAAGATAGCTGAAAAACTCAGAAAAGATGTTATTCGTGAAGTCGATAAATTAGATAAACTTTCTGAATCGGATGTAAGGAATAATTTGAAAAAATATAAAGCTGAAAAAATTCTAGAGATTTTTAGCAAACCAGAAAAATATTTTGAAAAATATAAATCTTACGGAGAAGTAAAAGAGTTAGAAGAATATTGTAAAATGTATGGTGTTAAAATTAATTTTCAACCTAGTTTAGCTCGCGGATTGAGTTATTATAATGGCAGTGTTTTTGAAGTTAAAACAAATGAAATGAAAGAAACAATTTGTGGTGGTGGAAGTTATATGGTTAATGGAATACAAGCTTCTGGAATTAGTTTTGGATTAGAAAGATTATATCAGCTTGCAAAAGTAACTATTGACGATAGAAAAGTTTTAATTATTTCTATCGGCAAGGATAAAGAAACATTAAAATTTGCTAGTGATTTACGAGAAAAAGGCATTGCCTGTATTGTTCTTTATGGAAAGGTTTCAAAAGCATTGGATTATGCTAATTCCTACGGAATACCCTATGCAGTTTTTGTTGGTGAAGATGAAGTAAAGAAAAAGAAATTTTTATTAAAAAATATGAAAACAGGAAAAGAAGATTTATTAAGTTCTGAACAAATTATAAATAAGCTCTGTCAGTCTTAATTCTAGAAGTTATTGCAGAACGTAAGGCAAGATAATTTACTATATGATCTCCTTTAGAGGGATCTATTGTTCTAGTATTGGCCCAAATATCTCTAAGTGCATCTATTTTGGCAATAGAATGATTCATTCTTTCTTCAACACTTATTGCTAGTGTTGGGTGATGGGCTGCACTACAATCTGCAGTTTCAGTTAAACAAGATTTAATGGTCATAGCGATTCAGAAATAATAGGGGTTTTTAAAGATTTATGTTCTTGTTTTTATTTTGGCTTCGCTTATAACTTAATTATTAATAATTCACCAGACCCAATTCTTACCGTTAGATATTGTAAGTGGGCCATTAATTTCTAAACTAAACTTACGGAATAATATTAAAACTGCACAAGTTCGTTTTAAACTATCTTTATTTAATAATGTCTTAAATCAAATTCAATTGTTCAGTCTTTCTTAGCTAATTCAAGCTCCAAACTTTTGCTTCCGATTGGGTTTATTAATAAATTTTTAAAGAATAGTGTTTACGAAACTAAAATTAAGAAATTTATCTCTTACCCGTCATCGCTAAAAATGCTTTTGCTTGAGCTACGAATTCTTCCATCTCAAGAATTAATTTCATTTCATACTGCTCTACTCTTTCACGGATAAGATACTTATCATAAAGAGTTCTTAGAAATTTAAGGAAAGGGGTTTTGGTCCAAGTTTCAGCATAGTCTTTATGTAAAACACATTCAACTTCTATATCCATTGCACCTTTATTCATTTTTTGCTTTACACCATCAACATCAACATCAACACTGGTCATGCCCATGGGGTGGAATTTTACTTTTAAGTAGAATCTAAAGTAATCTGATACTTTTCTTACAGCTTCCCATTCAACTTCTATTTCTTTAGCTCCGCCTGCTTGAAGAACTTCTTTATAGGATTTCTCATTAACATCATAATTATGGTCTATAAGCCATTCAAAAAGAATTCTATAGGTTTCTTTGAAATCGTAGAAACCATTATGTTTAATCTTTGTTTTAATAAGTCTATCGTATTCCATTTTGCTCTTTTTTCTATATTTTTATATGCTAATTGGCTATTTAAATATTATGCCCGTTTTTTTAGAATTATTTAAGCTCTTTACGCATATCTCTAATAATCGCCTCTTCTTCGTAAGTGTTTACATAGCCTATTCTGGGAAGATATGGTTCTATTTGAACGTTTCCTAAATCTAGATTAATCCCTGAATAATTTTCATTTGGTGCAATAACTACAGATTTTTTAGAATAGATTTCATAATGATTGGGATTGCAACAGCATAATAATAGTGCAGAATATTTGCCATCATTTTTATCAATCCATTTTTGTACTGAATAAGATTTATCTTTAGAATGAAACATCCAGAACCCCTCGTCTTCTTCTTCTTCGCCGTGGGCATTAAGTATACAAATCCGTTCGTTTAATCTTTGTTTTTGTCTATTTAAATTAACAAGAGTTCTATAATTTGGATTTTTATCTAAAAAGGTAGATATTATATCTTGAGTTATAATCTCTAACGCATATTTTTTGCATCGGACATTAAGTTTTTCTTGAACTAGTTCATCTCCTTCAAAATTATCTTTAGAGAAAGCTGCATCGGGTGTAAAGAAAAGATCTGCGGCTTTTGCTTTATGAAATCTTAGATTCATCATTATTTATTCTCTAATCACTGAAAGAAATCTGCAATATAAATGTTGCTGTTGTTCTACTGCAAATTTCTTTCGGAGAATCCAAAAAACAATGCACCACCAATTAAAGTAGGGGTCTAATTGGCATTTGTTTTTTTGATTTTTTAAGTTAAAAACCTTTGTATACTCTTATATCCAAATCTTTAAAAGAGAAAAAAAGGATTATATTATATGAAAAAAAGATATACGCATATGCGAGTAACAAGATTTGGTTTTAAAGAACTTCACGAGTCATTAGTAGAGCATAGTTATAGTGAAGAATTTATTAAAGGTTATTTTAATCTAAGAGATTCACTTTCTAAATTAAGATGGGATAAAAAAGCATCTTTAGGAGATAGACTTCTTTGTATAAATCTAAAGACTATTGCTAGTTCTAATTTTCATCCCATGAGTAAAACTATGGATGATATGATGTATGAACTAGGTTCTAGATATGCTGAGCAATTAATAAATTCAGTATCAGTAGAATAAAATAATATGGTAAAAAAACAAAAAAGACAAACTGATGAAAGCAGACTTGTTACAATGAGTGAAGAAGAATTTTTAATGCTCTGGGATAGAATAAGTGAAGATCGTTCTGAATTTTTGAAAAATTATCACACTGTCTTAAATGGGAGATTTGATGTTGGTGGATTTAGTAGTCTTCCTATTTATTATTCTTTATTAAAAGAAATAGCTGGGTGTTATCCTCAAGATAATATAATGCAAGCAGGAGTCGAGAGAATAGCTAAAATGTATCCTCGACTAAAAAAATGAACGATAGACAACCAGTATATATAACTCCAGAAAATGTGCAGAGAACTCTTGGACGGGATGCACAACGAAATAATATTCTTGCTGCGAAGATAGTTGCAGAGACTGTTAAAACTACTCTAGGACCTAAGGGAATGGACAAGATGCTTGTTGATGCTACTGGAAATATTATTATTACTAATGATGGTGTAACTATTCTTCAAGAAATGGAAATAGAACATCCTGCTGCAAAAATGCTTGTTGATATTGCAAAGACTCAAGAAAATGAAGTTGGAGATGGGACGACTACGGCGGTTATGCTTGCTGGAAAATTTCTTGAAAATGCAGAAAAACTTTTGGATATGAAAATCCATCCTACTGTAATAATTAAAGGATATAAACTGGCTGCAAAAGAAGCTGAAAGAATTATCAAAGAAGAAACTTCGGTTAATTCTGAAAATGTTAGCGATGTAGTATTACGGTATGTTGCAATGACTGCAATGACTGGAAAGGGAGCAGAAAATGATAAAGAAAAACTTGCAGATATTGTTGTAAAAGCCGTAAGAAGAGTAATGGATGGTAAAATTATTAATCTTGATGATATAAAAATAGAAAAAAGCAAGGGCGGGGCTATTGAAGATTCTAAATTAATTGAAGGGATTGTTTTGGACAAGGAAAGAGTTTCGATGGATATGCCTACAAATATTAATGATGCGAGAATTGCACTTATTGATTTTTCTCTTGAATCTAGAAATCCCGAAGGTGATGCTAAAATTTCTATAAATTCTCCAGAACAACTACAGGGTTTTATTGATAGAGAAGAAAGAGTAATTCGAGAGATGACTGAAAAAGTAGTTTCAAGTGGAGCTAATGTTTTACTTTGCCAAAAGGGAATTGATGATGTTGCACAATATTTTTTAGCTAGAGCCGGAATTTATGCTTGCAGAAGAATAGCTAAAAGTGATATGGAAAGATTGGCTCGGGCAACAGGAGCTCATATTATCAGCAGTTTAAATGATTTAACTGCTCTTGAATTAGGAAAAGCAAAGATTGTAAAAGAAGTTATTAATGGTGAAAATGAAAAAATGACTTATGTTGAGGGTTGTGATAATCCTAAAAGTGTTTCAATATTAATTAGGGGTGGAACGAGCCATGTTATTGATGAAATAGAACGGGCAATAAAAGATGGGCTCGGAGATATTGCTAGTGTTGTAAAAAGCGGGAGTATAGTTGCGGGTGCTGGTGCTATTGAAATCGAATTATCTAAGAAATTAAGAGAATTTGCTAATCGACTTAATGGCAGAGAACGACTTGCTGTTGAAGAATTTGCAAGAGCTTTGGAATGCATTCCCTCTGCCTTGGCTGAAAATGCTGGACTAGATCCTATTGATATAGTTACTGAACTTAAATCTCAACATGATAAGGTCGAGAAATATTCGGGAATAAATTTGCTAACTAATAAAATAGAGAATGTTTTAGAAGCAGGAATAATTGAGCCTGCTAAAAATAAACTTCAGGCAATAAGCTCTGCTTCAGAAGTTGCTAATATGATTTTAAGAATTGATGATGTTCTTGCTGCTAATACTAAACCTCGAAATTCTGGCGGATTGGGAAATCTTGGGGCTAAAGATTTTTCTGGTGAGATGTAAAATTTTAAGATTAAAATGATTGGACGATATAATATAACCACAATTTTTAAACTGGTGCGAGAAGGAAAAACATTATTTTTAGATACTGGAGTTTTATCAGGAGAGAAAGATATTCAATATAGGAGAACAATCGATAAAGCAAGAAAATTTAAAGATTTGGATAAAAGAATCTTAAAGTTAATGCTATATTCTCTGGATAGAATTCGGCAGGTTTGTGAAGATGATTCTTTAGAAGTTTATACTATTCCCGAAGTAATTAGGGAAACTAGATTTTTTAGGGCAAAGATTAGAAGAAAATTTAAAAATCTTAAACTTCAACTTATAGCAGAGGCAACTTCATCCTATACGCAGGGTAAAAAAGAATTATTTAGAAGTATAATAGAATATCAAAGTGATATTGTAAACATTCTTTCTGGGCATTATTTTGATTCTCAAATTAAAGTACGGCCAATTTTTAGTCATCTTGAAAAACTAGTGATTAATGTTGGAGAAAAGATAGGTGTGAAAGAAAAGCATGAAGATCGACGCGGTGAAGATTATATGAATACTGACGAAAAACTAGTGGCTTCTGCAATTTATCATTCAGTAATAAATGGAAAGAGTAGTAATATACTCGCACGAGATAGGGATATCGGAAAATTACTTCATGGAAGCGTATCTTCTATGATTCTTAGCGGAAGATATAGGGGATTAGTAAACTCTTTTTTAGAAAATCCCGTAACTGTTTATTATTGTGATGATGGCGATTTCCAAAAGGAATGCGATACTGCACATACCACAAAAAGTCTAATAAAATAAAGTTTATGATAGTTCTTGTTCTTTAGATTAATTAAGAATTGTACTGAGAATATATAATTAATCCATAAGCCCCAACATTTTTCTTTCTTTATCAACCATTATTTCAAGTTGCTCTGTTGTTATTCCTGGTATGATTATTACTGGAAAGGCTTTTATCCATGCTGTTTCCTTGGGAAGAAGCCAGCCGGGTTCTTTATTTCGTGGTTTTAGTTTATTATAATCTACTCTCATAAATCCAAAAAAGGGTTCTTGTTTTTTGGCTTCGGCAAGTAACAATTTTGAAATTTCTTCATCCCTAAGCATTTTCATATAAGCCAGTTCGCTGGGAAACATATGTTTTCCTTGCTTTCCAAAATAAGGTGCAACTCTTGGACCAATTCTTCTATTGAATCTTACAATTTCTGCTCGAACTTTATCTGAAAAGGGACGAGCTATGCTTCTTGAAATATCCTCTTCTATTTTTGAAGAAATAATAACACCGCGTGGATAAATTTCTAAATCTGCTACAGGTGTGGGTCGTCTTATTTCATAGGATTGCATATATTCCTTAGGGAAATCGCAGGGTTTTTTATGTGTTGATAAAATTAATCCGCCAGATGGATTTGCTGGAATTGGTAATGAAATAAAAAAATCATAGAATTTTTTTTTGTCAAGTACGGGGCTTTGATGTTCTATTTTTTCAATTGCTAAACGATAATAAAATTGATTAACTGTCGCTTCTGCTAACTTTTCAGCAGTTTCTTTATCCATATATTGTGGATTTTTCATAAATAATCTTGGGAAAAATACCTTTTAAGCATTATTATAGTCCCATAAATGATTGCTAAACGCCCATAAGAGATAGCTTTAAAAGGCATATTTGAGTAATAATGGAAATGGTAAATCAATCAAATATAGGCAGTAATTCTAGTATACCTAGTTGCAGCACCTATGCTCCTCCTCTTGCTAGGTCGTTTTATTGGATAATTGATAGTTGTCATAGTCTTGTAAGTTATGTAGCCCCTATATCTGAACAAGAACACAGGGAAGATTTAGATAGGTTGGCACGAAAAGTTAAAGCACAAGAAGATAGACCAAAATCTCCTAATTTCTTAGATACTATTTTAGATGCAGTTTTAGATAAAGCTGAACAGGCTGCAAGAAGAAATTAAATTTTTTAGAATTATAGTGTAACTATTCCTTCTTTTGTTAAAGCAGTAAATCTTACACCAACTGGAACGTTCAGGAGGGCTGAAATTAGGGCCATATGTTCTTTTCCATCGCCACTAGCAATGCTTAATGCAACTTCTGTGCCTTTTATTTTACCTTGAAGTTTTTCTTGTAGTTCTTGTTTTAAATCTACTAAACGGCTAGATTTCATTTCAATAAAAATACAATCTTTTTCTTTTCCGCTTGGAATTTGAAATTTTTCAGCAAATTCATTTCCTATAAGAATTATACTTTCCCATTCGCCATTTTTTATTATTCCTGAAACCTGTGGCCAAGTGCCTTCATCTTTGGATAATAATGCTACTAGTTCTGCCATAATAAGAGAAGCTAATTTTGGTTTTTAAGGATTTGTGTAAAGCTTTATATAGCTTTATTCTATAAAAATCAGTCATGAGAAATTTAGTTTTAAATCCGAGACAAGCATTATATACAGAAGATTTAACAGATTCAGAAACCATAGCCGGAGCATTGGAAATATCTACAGAACTTAGAAATGGCGGAACAATAAGAACTCCTGTTTATGTAATAAAATTTCCTGAATTTAGAAACTTGTTCGCCATATTTAACGGTAATAGAAGAACAAGAGCATGTGAAATGAATGGACTTTCTGTAACTGCTCTCGAAATTCAAAGCCCGCAAGATTTTCAATTAGCACAAGCAGATCAGCCTGCAAATTGGCATAAGTTAGAGGAAGAAGATTTTTTGAAATTTAATGGTGATTATTTTTATAAGGATATGGCTTCATTGAAGCGTGAAGGATTATTAGTCCCGGCTTATCATAGAGCTAAGAAAAGAATAAAAGATGCTGTGAAAAGATTTTATCATTGGTTATAATATTCTTTTCATAATATTTTTTCTATATCTAAAAGGGGCATTATATTTTTCAGCTAATTCATTATATTCTTTTTTTATTTCTTCTGAAGAAATTAATTTATCGCCCTTAAGAAAATTAAAGATTTGAGGATTATTAATTGCAGGTCTTCCAATCATTACTCCTTTTACCCCAAAGGATTTTAAGAGTTCTACTTTTCCTTTAGAATCAATATCTCCATTTGCAATTATTATTTTTCCAAGTTTACAGCATTCTTCAAATATACTATAATCTGGTTTTTTATCATAACCTTCTCGTCCATGTCTTGCATGAATTATAAAAAAATCTGCATCAACTTCTTTTATTAAACTAATATATACCTTTTTTTGTTTTTCATAAATATTTTTTCCAAGTCGCATTTTAATGCTGCAAGAATATCCTTTTCCCTTAATCATATTTACTAAATTTTTTACAATAGTAATTTTTTTTATCATGGCACAGCCATATCCAAGACTAACACTTTGAGGATCAGGACAGCCCAAATTAAGATTAAATCCCTTAAACCCTTCAAAAGGTTTAAACATATCCAGAAATTTTTCTAAATCTTTTTCAGAAGAACCTAATAATTGAATAACTACGGGGGTATTATCTTTTTTCTCGATTCTAGACCAAATATTTTCAACATTATTTGCCAATGCTTCAATTCTTAAAAGTTCGGTAAAAGTTAAGTCAGCTCCGTGTCTGTAGCATAATGTTCTGAAAGCCGCATCAGTAAAATCTTCTAGCGGAGCAAGCATATATTGGAATTTTATCATAAAAATAGAGGGCATTTTTAATTTAAATAGGTTGTTAAAAATATTTTAGAAAATGGGTGCTGAGGGTGAAGGTTAGTTTTTTGCAGAAGCACATAGTTATTCTTCATCTATTCTAATCTCTTCAAAAGTGTAAAGCCTTCTTTTTCCAGCTATTGGCCTGTCAGAAAGTCTTACTGAAATTTTTTCAATCTTTCTTTGCCAGTAGGAATATGCAGTATTAGTACCATTTTGAACAATATAAATATCTTCTCTTTTTTCAACTTCAAGAGGTAAACCCAAATCTGAAAATGCTAACTCGTCTATTACTCTTTGCTCAACATCTCTTCTCAAATCAAATCTAGGGTCTCTCCATTCAGGACCCCATTTTGATTGCAGATGTTCAATCCATTGCTTTGCTTCAACAGTAGGCCTTTTAACATAGTTCTGTAAAAATCTAAGTGAATCTAGATTTATACATATTGGTTCTTGTTGTTTATCCATTTTCTTATTCCTAGAATTCTAAAGCGATTCTTAACTAACACATCAATATAAGAAATCGGACCTGTCCGATTCCCTGAATGGGTGCTGGAGGAATCGGACCTCCGTCATCTCGGTGTAAACGAGAGGGTCTACCATTAGCCTAAGCACCCGGTATAAAAAAACTAAAGAATGATGTTTTATAAAAGTATCTAAGCGAGAAGTTAACTTTTTAAATGATATCCACAGATAGTTTAGATGGCAGTTAAAAGTATAAACGAATTATTGAATATTTCTAAATTAAATTCGGTTAAACAAGGGAAACTTATAGAGATAGCTAGGGGAACAGAAGAAATAGAAAAGGAACTTAATGGAAGAATTAATCAAGTTACAGGACATATTTTCTATTTAGAAGATAGGGGTGGGAATCACTATCACAAAGAAAAAATAGAAGTTATGACTATTTTGGAAGGAGAAATTCTTGTTTGTTTAATGGATATAGATTCAAAGATAAAAATGACTCAAATGGTTTCAGCAGGCCATAGATTTACACTTCCATTGGGTTTTGCACATGCGTTATATAATCCTAAACCAGAAAAAGTCTATATGCTCGAATTTTCAAATCTAAGATTCAATCCAGAAAATCCAATGAATGATGTGTATAAATATTCAGTGTTATAATCCTCATTCTAACTCCAACAACTTTAAATAATCTCAATTTCTCCTTAAAATATACTGCGCTGCTAGTATATCGGTTAGTACGTCTCGTTGCCAAAGCGTCCCCCCACATGATGGACGCGTGGTTAACAGGATGGTCTAATCAATAAACTAGAAAAGCGCAATCATAATATGCGAAGTTAGTTTATCGGTAGAACTTCTGGTTGCCAATCAGAAAAGCCGGGTTCAATTCCCGGACTTCGCATTTTTTATTTTTTAGCAGACTTCCATAAAGATTCAAAATATTTTCTATAACTTTCTGCAACAGATTTACTTTCTATTAAAATAACAGATATCTTCTCATCGAATATTTGTATTGAAACTATATTCCCAAAAATCATAGTAGATGAGGGGGTTATTTCTCCGATATACCTTACATCAAAATTTTTTAATTTTGTGAATAATTTTTCTCTTAATTTTTCTGCAGTGATTATTTTTCCTTTTATATGTTTAATACCTGTTTCTTTAGCAATACGAGGCATCTCGTACTTTAGGACTTCGTAACTTTTTCCCGTTCCCCCATAAACGCAAATATCTTTTTCTTTATTATCGAAAAGCATTCTTATCAGAGTTCTTAGCCCTTCTTTTCCTTCTAGTACTCTAACGACAGAAGGTTCTTTTTTTACCTGTTCTAATTCAAGTAATCCTGGAAGAATATCCTTAATTATAGTTTCTTTCTTTTGCACTTGATTCAAGAGATTTTTTGGAGAGGTAGATCTAAATAACTTTTTATTATTTTCCAAGATGTGAGTAGCTAACCCTTTATTGATTAGATTGTTTAATAGATTATAAGTATGGGTTCGGTCCATATTAAGCAATTTAGCAAGTTCTCCTCCACTAATTGGACTATTTTTTAGAAGGGCAATATAAACTTCTGATTCTTTATTACTTAATCCTATCTCGCTTAATTTTTCTTTCAATTGTTCCATAAATTTACTAATGAAATGTCCTTTATAAAGTTGTTGTTTTTAGTTACAACAAATGTTTAAAAGAGCTCTAGGACTATCGAATAGTAATTAAAAACAATGGAAATAATAAAATGAAATATAAACAACTCTTTAGAAGAATGTCAGTAATAGACTTAGGAGTAATACTAACAAAAGACCAAGAAGCTTCAGAAAAAGCATTTAGGTATTATGGTCTTGTTCAGCGATTATGCCCTCCTGAGAAAATCTGCGATATAAATTTTAGGGAAAGAACAGAAGTTCCAGCATACCTAATTGGAATAGCTAGAGAAGCTTATGATGCTTATAATGTCGCTCTTAAAAGAGAAAAGAAAAGACAGGAGACTGATTTTGATGATCCTAGGTGGAATAAATAAAATGAAAACAAAACAATTAACACAACAGAAAATTATTGGAAAAGAGATAACTTTAACCATAAGACCCACAGCCATTAATCCAAATAACTATGACATTTATATTCAAACCAGAATTCAAAAATATTGGCTACTCCAGTGCTGCAGTTCTACAACAAGAAGTCAGTATACAGAGGGTGCAACATTAGAAGAAGCAAGAATACTCTATGAGTCATTACAAACCGAAGACGATTTGTATCGAATTATGGGACAACCTACTGATTACGAATCAGAGCTAGGAGATAGATTAGTCAAGGCAGGCGATAAAGATGGATTAGATAGATTAGCCTTAGAAGTTGAAAAATGTCAAGCTCCTTTTAAAGAAATAGGTAAAAAATTCTTTAGTGGATTTGATTGAAGATTAACAAAATGACAACACAAAATGTAAAAGAGCTAGTAGAAGGTAATAAACCTTCAGTTATAAAAATTGTAGATGAGTCAGTAAAAAATGAAATTGTCATATTCAAGGGTTGCTATGGTGAGGCAGAGAATTGCCTATTCTGTAATGGATGTAGAGTTGCCTATGCGGAGGAAGTTGCTAAAGCGAGAATAGAACAAGGAGAGGGTGCAGACATATCCACATCTCACGGATGGACACGAGAGGGACTTATTTATCTTCCAAGAGAACACGATGTTTTTTTGACAAAGAATCCTCCGAGATTGGGAAAAAGTTGGCAATGTGATGAACAGTCCGTTATGCGATATCAATTAGAAGGGTCATTAGTGAGTGCGGTAAAAGTTAGGAATACTTCCATTCCTACAAACCGATTTGGGGAAGAAGAATTAACTCGTTATCTATTTGGAAAGAATGCCCAAGAATATGGAAATTTTATAAAAGAAGCCGGAATAGGGCAGATGCATATAGACTTGATGAGACATTATTTAAGACCCGAAAAACCTTTTGCAACCTTATTAGAATTTGGAGCAGTTTTAGATCCTAATGCCGTACCCTTATTTCAGAATCATTCCTCATGGATTTTTGGAGAAAGTAAACCGGATTATTTTTTGGAAGGCAAGACATTTGGTGTCCCATTACCAAATAGAAACTTAATTGCCCATCTTAACCAGAATTATTTAGGCTTTATAGAAGAATAATAATAACTCCCTTACTAGAATTGTATGTCTGGAGTGCTTTTGCAAAAAAGTAACTTAGGGGAGTACTCATTTACACTTACATGACTGAGGTTCGACTCCTAGTAAGTTGATATCTTTTCTACTATGATTATGTTTATAAATTAAAATTAATGATACTTCTTATGACAGAACAAAAAATTCCTGCAAAATTGCAGAGGCTTCTTGATTACGGAACAATGAAAGACGAAAAAGAGCCGAGAGAATACAAATTTTATGATTTTGAAGGAAAAGAAAAAACAGCACATTTAAGCGGTGATGATATCCTTGCTGAAAAATTAAGATGCCCTAGAGACGGCGTAAGAATCGCCAATTATTCAGGAGACCCCCATAGAGTTTCTGAATGTCCTAATTGTGGATATTCTCCTTCTCATAGCAACCCCTATTCAAGAGAAAAAGATTTGGCAGATCTCGCTGAAAGAATAAAAACTGCCGAAGCAGAACTTGCAAAAATTAAGGCTACAAGGCAAGTTGTTCAAAATCAAAGCCATCCAGTAGTTAGAGCTAATTTAAGAGATGACGCAATGTTTGATAGTTAATCTCTAAAGAGCATTTGATATTCTAAAAAAACTAATTGAAGAGAATAAAAATCCCCTTTTCTTAATATACTTTTAACGAGATAGTCCCCAGTACACCTCGTAATCTCCAAGATAATCAACTACCATCACGCCGCGAATACGAAATAGTCTATGCTGACGAGAGGTTTATCATCTACCATGGATTGCCAATAACCTTTCTTCTTTAGAAAAGAAGAAACCTTAACGGTAGAAGAAACTTAGTTAGCAAGAACGAGGAGAGCCGCGTTCAATTCGCGGGCGGCGCATAATTGAACTTTAGCAAAGATTAAGATAAAAATTATTCCGAACTAATTATAAACCAATATGTCTGTTTTTGGCACTTTATGACCTAAATCTAAAGTTAAAGGGATAGGAATATTAACAATTTGACCTTCTCGTTTAAATGTCATCATAAGCAAAACAAGAACGTTATTTGTTTTATAATTTACGGACATTTTAATGTTCTGAACTTGGTTTAAGAATTCTTTAGCTATTCCTAAATTTTCACTAGCATCCATTATTTCTATTCCACAAATTAGATTATCCGAACTTACATCAAGAATAAAATCGCCTACATCTAAAGAAGATTTTACTTTTTCTCCATTTGATAAGAACAATATATCATTGTCCAAATCGTAGTCTATTGTTTTAATTGTTTTTGCCATTTCTTATTACTATTCCAAGCACTTATTACTTTTAAACCTTTTGAAATATCAATTTCAATTATCACAACTAAGGAGTATTTGCCACTCATTTTAAACCAAAGTTTGAATCTATTCTCTACTTTGCCTTGCTCGATTTTCTCTAATCTGCTCAATTGTGATAGAAAACTTCTTATCATTCCCTCTTTTAGGGGTCTTTCTTGACTCCTTTTATAAAAATGTGAATCAAAGATTATACTATCTTGATTTAAATTTTCAAGAAAAATCTTAACTTCTTTTAGTTCCATCTATCTCCCCAATTATAACTAGCTTACATGTTTAAATCTTTTTCGGATAATAAAGTAAGAAACCCAATTTGACAGTACATCTGACTTCATTATATAATCTCGGTTGCGGACAGTGCATAATACTACTGAATCTTAATAAAATATATAAACATCAAATTTGTGATATGTTTATGGTAAATTCTATCTTAGAAAAATATGGGCATATTGGGCAGCAAGTTACTAGTCTAGAAGAATTTCGTAGAGCAAGATATATTGGTTTAAATTTAGATATAGATGATTCAAGAATAGATGAATCATCTAGAATAATATCTCCTCCAGATTTAGAAAGATTTGAAGCAGAAGATATGCAATTCTCAAGACAGCTAAGAGAAGCTTCAGAATTGGCTGCAGACTTATAGCTTATTATTTTAAATTATAGGTAGGCGGTGCATTTTTTATTTTTAGTAGAATTCCAAAGAAAATTAGAATCTTAAATTCTGTTCCTGCAAAAGTGCAAACAAGAATTTTAACATTGGCTCAAGATTTCCTTCAATCTGGGCTTCTTGCAAGCAATCATAATATTTTGTTTTCTTTGAGTTTGGTATGTTTATCATTGGAAATCCATTTTTATGAAGTATAAAGTTCATCAATAACCTTCCAGTTCTGCCGTTTCCATCAACGAAAGGATGAATTGTTTCAAAAGCAACATGAAAATAAGAAGCCAAGATTAGTGGATGTAGACTCTTTTTATTTCTTGAATACCAATTTAGCAAATTGCTAATTTCTGCCGGGACTTCTTCTGGTTTAGGGGGCATCCAATTAGTTCCTTTAATATAAACTTGAAGTGTTCTGTAAATGCCTGTTTGATTTGCGAGATGTGGTTTTAATGTATCCTTAACTACAAGTTCATGCAATTTCAGGATTAACTCTTTAGTTATCTCTCCCTTATAGCTGAGTATGTAATCAAATGCTTTCTTATGGTTCAATATTTCATTTATTTCTCTTAAAGATTTTGCAGAAGGTGCTCTATTTTCAAATAAAAGACTAGCAGTTTCTTGCAGGGAGATTGTATTTCCTTCTATGGCTGTGGAATCATAAGTAAACAGAGAACAAAATGCCTCATATCTATTCTCAAATGTTTCTTTAGGTTCTTTCTTATAATCTTGTTTTATTTTGGCTAACTTTTTTATTTCTTCTTTGTCAAGAAGATAATTTAATGCGACAAGCTTCTCATCCGCTTTCTGTTCGAATTCTTTAATTTTATTTTTTTCCAAGTCTACTCCCAAGTATACTCTTTGTTTGCTTATCTTATCCTTGTTCCTTATAGATTTAACACGATAATAATACTTTCTTCCATTAATCTCTTTTATTTCAGTATATACCATAATAATATTACGGCTACATCATTTATAAATGTTTCTAAGATGTAGCCGTAAGAATAGATTATGTGCGGACGGTGCATAAATAGTTTTAAAAGCTATTTCTTAATTATTCTGGTATGAAACAATAAAAAACTTCTACGTCCCTTCGGGTTCGTGTAAAAAAGTTTTTTACATTCAGAAAATCAAGGATTTTCTGACTGTTCTTTTTGTTTCACAAAAACAACATGGGCATAATCTTTTGTGATAAATGCGGAAAAATAATGAAAATAGAAAAAGATGTAGTTAGTGGTAATAATGTTGCAAAATGTCTTTGTGGTTTTGAAATGCCTCTTAATAGTCATGATCATGAAGTAAGTTCTATCGAGTCTATAAAAAAACAGCCAGAGATTGGAAAAGGTGCTGTAAGCACTAAAAATAAGCTTGCTACATTTCCACATGAATGTACAAAATGTGGTCACGATGGGGCTGAAGTTATAGACCTGGGAGTCTGGTATGGTGATGAAGCGGGAGTTATACGATATAAATGCGGAAAATGCGGACATACAGATCAGGATAAAGAGAGTAATACTTAATCAATAGCTTTAAAACCCCTAAATTAGTGAAACAATAAACATGATGAAAAGAATAACTGCGGCAATACCTTATGAAGCTTACTGGAAAAGCAATTCTAGAGGGGGTTATATCTATGAGATTCTTAGCACTACAAAGCAAGAAGTAAATCCAACAAAAGATTATATCTCCAGTGTTCTGGTTCTTAATATGCGAACCGGAAAAGAGAAAGTTCTTAGACCTGAAGATTTTAAAGATATGATTCGACTTCCAAGAAATGAAGCTAAGGAAATTTACTGTGCAAAATATGGCTCAAGAAGAGCATTTAGAGAGATGACTTGCTCCTACGAAGAAAAGCAGTATATTCAAGAAAAAACTAAATTGGTACACCAATTTATAAGAGATACAAAGAAGATTGAAAATGCTGTAAATGATGTTCTTGCAATTACTAGAAAATTCACTAAAAGATATAGGGGAATTTAGAGATAAAATAACATTATCAATACCTTTAAATATACTCTAAAATATTAGTTAATATAAATCACTAAATAAAATGGCTAATCCCAATTCTTCAAATTCTGAAAAATCTGAACATTCTGAAAAACCTAAGAGACCTGAAAATCTTTCTGATGAACTTAAAAATCCTGGTATGAACTATCAACCTGGACAAAAACTTCCTGGAGAAATTACTGAAGAAGCGAAAAAAGAAATTGATAAAACAAAACAGAAGCTTGACGAATTCAAAAAAGAAATTATAAAAAAATATCCCTTTACACTTGCTCTCGGAATAACTCCCCCTCAAGCTGCTGAAAGATTTGATGAAGAATTAGGATTGACAGAAGAAGAAAAGAAGACTAAGCCAATGCATATTGTGATGGTTATTCCTGAAGAGAATTATAAAGAAGTTGGAAAAATCAAAGCAGAGATTATTAAAATTGTTAAAGATAATAAACCAAAGTTATGGGTTAATATTATAACTCCTGTTGATTTATGGAATTTTTGTCTTGACTCTAAGTATGATATTGTTGAAGCACTCGGAATGAGTTATCCGTTACATGATAAGGGAATTCTTGGTGCACTTCGTGTTTCGCAAATACATAAATCTCTTTGTTTAAGAAAATTTGAAAAATATATCTATAGTTATGTAATTGGCGGTTCGTTAGTTCGTGGAGAAGCAAAACAAACCAGTGATGTTGATATTTTTGTTATCATTGATGATACTGATGTTAAAAGAATGTCTAGACTTGAGTTAAAAGAAAAACTTAGAGGGATTATTTACCAATATGTTGCCGAAGCTGGCGAACTGGCTGGAGTTAAGAACAAATTATCTCCTCAAGTATATTTACTTACTGAATTTTGGGAAGATGTTAAAGATGCTTCGCCCGTTATTTTTACCTTTATTAGAGATGGAATTCCTCTTTATGATCGAGGCGGATTTTTGCCATGGAAGCTTTTATTAAAGATGGGAAAAATAAAACCTTCCCCTGAAGCTATTGATAGATTTATGGCAATGGGCGATAAAACTAAGGAAGTAATTAAGCAAAGATTGATGGATATTGTTCTTAATGATTTATATTGGAGTATAATAACACCCACACAAGCTCTTCTTATGATGTATGGAATACCTCCGCCAAATGTTTATGAAACTGTTAAGGAAGTAAAAAGAATTTTTGTCGAGAAAGAAAAAATGATGGAGAAAAAATATTTAGATATTCTTGAAAATATTGCTATAACTTATTATAAGGGATATGAGCATGGAAAAGTTAAAGAGGTTTCTGGTGCAGAAGTTGATAAGCTTATGAAAGACGTTGAAGATTATACAAAAAAACTTAAGGAAATGGCTGTTGAAATAGAAAAACGTTCACAAGAAAGAACTATTGAAGAAACCTACTCGAATGTTTTCAAACTTTTAAAAAATATTTTTGGAAATAAAAATGAACAAGAATTAGTAAAAGATTTTGAACGCGAGTTAGTCAAAAAAGGCAGAACTGACCCTAAGAATCTTCATATCATTAACCATCTTATCGACGCTAAAAAAAGATATAAGAGTAAGAAAAAACCAAGCAAATATGAAATAGAAGAAGTAAGAAAAAATGCTACTTTCTTAATAAATAATCTTATTGAGTATGGGCAACGATGTGATTTATCAGAAATAAGAAAAATGCAGGTTAGAGTTAATTACAAAGAAAATGGGCAAGATAAACATGCAGAATTGTTTTTAACTAATCCTATTTATGTAATCATCGATAATCAATTTAAGAAAATAATTGAAAAAGATGAAAAAGCAAGATTCGAAGAAGGAAAACAGGATGAATTCGATAATATTTTATCTACTCAAAAAGGAAAACCCCACAATATTTCTGAGAAAGTCTTAGAGCTTTTGAAAAGAGAGCTAAAAGATTTTAATATGTCGTTTTGATATACATTTCTTTAAAAAGTATAAAAAATATAAGAAAATATGACTGGAGTTAAAGTTCAACCTTATGAAAGAAAGCGAGAAGAAAGGTTTACAATTCCGTTTGAAGATTCTGGCAGAGTTAGAGATGTCTGCGTGGAGTATCAGGCTACTGAATGTTTAGAAGATAATCAATTGATATTATGTCGTGAACGTTGCAGAATTTCTTCGGTAAATATGAATTTTTGGTTTATATCTTATTTTGGAGATAGAAAAACATTAAGACAAGAATATCCCTCTAATATTGCATTAAACAGAAAATGTTTAGCTACTCTGAAAGAAAAACTTCCAGATTATGTTTGTAAAATTCTTCCTGAATAAACAAAATCTAAATAACACCAATAGTTTTATAAAAACAATTCTAATTCTAACTTAAAATGAACAGAGCACGAATTAATCGTATGATTGGAAAATGGATTCATAATATTTCTTTTGATGATCTGAGGAATTCTAGTTTTGAAGAATATATGAAAAGCAGAATATTGGGTAGTAGAACTATTTTTGAATTAGCCTTTAAATCTTCTAGAGCAGGAAGAATTCTTTATGAAGCAGAGTATAATTCCTACCGAGAACAGGTTTGCAAGCCATTAGGATTAAGTGAGATTGATTTAGAAGGATTTAAAAGAGACTTTCAACAAAATAAGGGTATGAATACTTTAACTGAAACTATAAAAAAAGTTGAATTAACTGAAGGTCATGGAAAAGAAGAATCCTTAGCTGAGAAAGCAAATAGATATATTTCTGATTGCCATAGCTATTGCACCGCGATGGTTGGAGCTCATTCTGATGAAGGTAATCTTATAAGATATTTACTGTGGTCCATATCTGAAGTTTGCACAAGAAGAAGCTGAAATTCTATAGTTCCTTCTTTTAGATAAGCTTTTTAAACCCAATTTTGTATTCTATCTTAAGTAAAACAAGTAAAAAACTTACGGTTCCCTTCGGGTTCGTGTAAAAAAGTTTTTTATATTCAGAAATTTAAGAAATTTCTGACTTTTTGTTTTGCTTAAATAAAGTAAAAACAAAACAAATATGATCAAGGGCAAAGTTATTCAATTTAGAAGAAGTTTAAAGCACGTACACGAAAGACATTTTATTCTAGACTTTGGCACAAAAAATAAACTTGAAGCTACTAAATTAATTGGAAAAGAAGTTATATGGAAAAGTGAAGCAGGAAAAATTATCTCTGGAAAAATTTCTGGTTCTCATGGAAGTAAAGGATTAGTTCGAGCTATTTTTGAGAGAGGATTACCTGGTCAAGCATTAAATACGGAAGTAGAGGTTAAATAACTTGAATATGAAAAATCAACTAAAAGCTTCGCTTTGGCAATACAAGATTTTTCATACTCAGAAAATCAAAGATTTTCTGATTCTTCGCTACAAGAGGTGTAGCTTCAGATGGGAATAAGAAAAGCATTATCTTATACAAAAAGACAGGTAACTTCATACACTCGAAAGTCTATGAAGATTAAAAATAAAAATTATATTAAAGCTGTTCCTCTTCAGAAAGTTACAAAATTTAATATGGGCGATGTTAGAAAATTGCTTAAAGGCGGATTTACTAATTATATAGTTATTTATTCTATGATGAATGTTCAAATAAGAGATTTGGCTCTTGAAGCAACAAGACAGATGTTGAATAATAGACTTACAAAAATGTTAATGAATAACTACTCTTTACTTTGTAAACCCTATCCTCATCAAGTTATAAGAGAAAATAAAACTTTCTCTGGCGGTTCGAAAGGAGAAAGAGTTCAGTCGGGTATGGCTCACTCGTTTGGAACAACCATGGCAAGAAGTGCTGTTGTTAAAGTTGGAGACCCTATTTTTATTATTGCTTATCAAGATAAGAAAAATACAGAAGCAATAAGAACACTTGTAAAAAGTGCTGTTCCTAAATTACCTTGCCAGTGTAAAATAATCTATGAAGAAAATAGAGTAATACCTCAATAATTCTATATTTAATTTAAAATATAAATAATAAAAAATTTATGGACATGAAACTTGAACAAAAAGTAAGCAATTTTGTTAGTAAATATCCAGTAATTTCTGGTGCAGTATTAATTAAAACAATTGAAACTGGATTAATCTTAACCTATGTTGCTTGGCCTGAAGAAACAGCAAGAACAATTTCAGATATTTATTCTATAGCTAAACAAGGTTTTCCATTTGTATCTCTGGGAATTTTAAGTTGGCCTAGAGAAATACACGCATCTTATAAACTTCTTTCAGATAAATATCTAGGTCCAAGATTTAAAATTAGATAAATGTCTATCTTAAGAAATTATAATCGTTCTGAAAATATGATGGACGTTGTAGCTTGGAGAGGATATGTTTATTCTGGTTTAAGGATGCCAACTAAAGGTTTAAGTGAAAAAAGAATTGAAGATTTGAAATTCAAGGTTCAAGAAATAACTTATTCTAATGGTTATAGTGTTATTTGGATTAATTCCAGCAGTAGTTCTGAAGCATTTATTAGAGTTAAATAGCAATAGAGAATATTTATAAAATAGATATTACTTGATAAAATAAGAAGAGGTAAAAAAGTGGTTATTAAAAAGAGAATGGACGAGATTAGTGCATCTGGCAAATATGTTAAATGGCTTTCTGAATTATCCAAGGATAGCGGAAGTGTTGCTGGTGGAAAGGGTGCGAATCTTGCAGAAATGTATAATTCTGGTTTTCCTGTGCCTCCTGCATTTTGCATAACTGCTCAGGCTTTTGATGCCTATCTCGTGGCTGCTGGATTAAAAGCAGAAATTAATAGAATAATAAAAGATACAGACATAGATAATACTAAAGAGTTAGATGTTAATGCTAAAAAAATTCGTGAGATAATAACTAAGTCTGAAATGCCTGAAGAAATGAGTGAAGAGATTATAGAAGCTTATGAAATACTTAGTACAGACCAAGAAGTTAAAAAAGCAGAATCTAGATTTGTTGTTTCCAAGAGTGCATTAGATATTTTAAAGAATAGTCATGAGTCGGTTTTTGTTGCAGTTCGTTCATCTGCTACTACTGAAGATTTGGCTACTGCAAGTTTTGCAGGACAGCAAGATACTTATACAAATATTAAGGGAAATAAAGAATTAATTCTTGCTGTAAAAAAATGTTTTGCTTCACTTTATACTGCTAGGGCCGTTTACTATAGAAAGAAAAAAGGATTCAAGGAAGGCGAAGCTTTACTTTCAGTAACTGTTCAAAAAATGGTTAATTCTGATAAGTCAGGGGTTGTTTTTACTAAAAATCCTGTAAGTGGTGCTAATGAGATTATTATGGAAGCTGTTTTTGGACTTGGTGAGGGAATTGTTTCTGGAAAAATAAAACCAGACCATTATGTTATTAATCCTGATTTAGATATTGTAGAAAAAAAGATAGCTGATAAAAAAGTAGCAATAGTAAGACAAGCAGATGGTGAAGAAAAAACCGTGACTCTTACTCCTGAGAAGAGTAAGCAACAGGTTATGAGTGATGCTGAAATAAAAAGTTTAGCTTATACTGTTCAGAAAATAGAAGAGCATTATAAGAAACCCCAAGATATTGAATTTGCAGTAGAGACAGGAAGAATTTTTATTGTTCAATCAAGGCCAGTAACTACGATTGAAAAAAGCAGTGCTATTAAGAAACAAATACTTTCTGGAAATGTTTTATTATCGGGAATGCCTGCTTCGCCTGGAGTTGCTTTTGGACCTGTTAAATTAGTTCATACTTTGGATGACCTTGAAAAGATTATGAAGGGAGACATTCTTGTTACTAAAATGACTAATCCAGATATGGTCGTGGCTATGCAAAGATGTTCTGCGATAATTACTGACGAAGGCGGGGCTACTGCTCATGCTGCGATAGTTTCTAGGGAAATGGGAATTCCGTGTTTTTCTGGAGATACAATAATAATGACTGACAAAGGATTTATTAATTTGGCTGATGCAAATAATAGAATTTTAAACGGAGAAATAATACACACGCTTAGTTTTGATATTCAAAAATTGAAAACTGAATGGAAACAAATATTAAATACAAGCAAAAGACAATCGCCTACAATAACTATTTCAGCATCTAAAAATGGGCAAGTAGAATGGAATACCCTAACGACTACTCCTGAACATAAATTTTTCAGCTTTGAAAGTCGTGTGCCCTGTTATAAAAAAATAAACGAAATACTTGCAAATGAGAGCATAATTTATTCTGCTAATAAAATGCCTATCTTGCCTCAAATTTTAACAATTAATCCGCAAAAAGCATATACTTGTGGAGCTATTTTTTCAGATGGTTATTTAAGAATAAAAAAGGGTGGTGGAGGTTCTACAGTATTTGCACAGAAATCAACACCACAAAAAATGGAATTTATTAATGAAGTATGCAAAAATTTTGAAAATGTTTATGATTATAAGCTAAGATGGGTTAGACCTTCTTATTACTATTGTTATAGCAAAAAAATAACTGAAGACTTGTTAAACATTTATGACAATATTAATAAAATTATTTTGGGATTGGATGAATATTCTATCATCAAATATCTTGCTTCTATTATTGATGGCGATGGAAATTTTATAGAAAGAGGCAAGGTAATCAAAATAAGCATTGATGCTAAAGATGTAAATCTCCTTCAATCTTTGGTTTTAAGTTGCATGAGACTTGGATTAAATTATAGAATTCGAAAAGAAGATAATCAATTTAGATTCTATATAACTTCTGGAATAGAAAAATTAAAACCCTATCTAAAAAGAGTTATCGTGACTAATTATGAAAAAACAACGGGAGATACTTATTTTTCAGCTAAACATCTTTTTTTAGATATACCTATATGTGGCAGAAAAGGTATAAAATCTTTTGTTAAGAATAATTGTTTATTATCTGAAAGAGAAATTGCTGAAAAAATAATACCATTCGTAAAAGACAATAGTTTAAGAGAAACTCTTTCAAAATTTGTAAATTCAAATATCGGGGCATTGAGGGTTAAAAAAATATCAGATAATGCTGTTGAAGATGTTTATAACATTGAAGTAGCAGATAATAATAATTATATTGTTTTTACTAAACTATTAACACCTTTAATAGTAAAGAATTGTGTTGTCGCAACAGAAACTGCTACGCAAACACTCAAAGATGGACAAATAGTTACTGTTGATGGAAGTGGGGGGAAAGTTTATGATGGAAAGGTTGAAGAAAAAATTGCAGAGGGAGTAAAAGAAATATTGCCTATTGTTAGAGGTACTAAAACTAAGATTAAAGTGATGGTTGATTTGCCTTCTTTTGCTGAAAGGGCTGCTAAATCTCAAGCAGATGCAGTAGGATTAATGCGACTTGAGGGTATTATCGCTGAAAGTGGAAAGCATCCATTGTATTATGTTAAAAATGGCAATCCCCATGAATATAGAGATGTTATTGAAGATGGTGTTTCAAAAATATCTAAACACTTTAAAGAAATTTGGGTAAGAACTTCAGATATTCGAACTGATGAATTTAGGCATTTAAAGGGTGCTCCTGCTGAAGTTGAAGTTAATCCCATGCTTGGATTTCACGGTATAAGATTTAGTTTGAAAAATATTCCTATTATGGAAGCAGAAATTGAAGCTGTAAGTAGGGTAGCTGAAAAAAATCCAACTAAAAAGTTTGGACTTATGTTTCCCCAAGTAATAAGTGAAGAAGAAATGGCTGAAGCATATAAAATTTATAAAAAATTCCAAAAACCAAATCTTATTATTGGAACAATGATTGAAACTCCTGCGGCTGTTCAAGTTATTCGTGGAATATGTAAGTATGCTAAATTTATTAGTTTTGGAACAAATGATTTAACTCAATTTACACTTGCTATTGATAGAGGCAATGCAGAATGCCAGTATATGTATAATGAGATGCATCCTGCAATTTTATCACAACTTCGCCGAGTTATTGATGTTTGCAAAGAATATAAAGTTGAAACTTCGATTTGCGGACAGGCTGGCTCAAAAAAAGAAATGGTTGAATTTCTCGTTCGTCAGGGTATTGATTCTATTAGTGTTAATGCTGATATGGCACATGATATTAGCCAATATGTGTTAGAGTTAGAAACTAAATTAAAAAGTCAGGGGAATAAGAATAATAATCCCTCAAAAAAACCTAGTGTTCTTCCTGTTGATGACATGTCTGAAATAGAAGAAAAAGAAAATGAGAAAGTAGCAGATGTTGAAAAGAGAAAGATGGTGCATCTTCATCGCAAGGATTCAAAAACAGAAGTTGTGGAAGAAAAAGAAAGTGCTGAAGAAGAGAAGGAAGATAACGATAATAAAAAAGAAGCCGAAGAATATCCTGTTTTTGAGATAGGCTTTGACCCGTTTAAAGAAGTTAGGTGATTAAGATAGGGACTTATTTATTTGAGCTATGAATTCTTCGATATCTGCTCTAAATTCTTCTTTAAGTGCATAGAAAACTTTAGCATTGTCTATTTCACCATATCTATGTGCAATAAAGTTTCGCATGCCTCTAAGATCTATCATCTTTTGACATAAATCATAAGAAATTATCTTATTTTCTGCTAATATTTTAAAAGTGCTCTCGTCATTATTTGGAATTCTGAATTTTTTAAATCTGATAAAATATAGTGCAATTTCAACTACATATTCACTTATTACTTCAAAATTATTCTGACAAGCGGCTCTTGTTTTTCCATCGGCTTCATAATCGTCATATTCTTCAGGAAGCCAACTATAAATCTCTTCTAACAGATTTTCAATATCTTTTATTTTCTCTTTTATTCTTTTTTCCATATTGTTTTGCCTTTGCTGTCTATCTCTTTTTTAATTTTATTTGGGAGAATATTATAAACTTGTATATCTATTTTGTCTGGAAGTTTTCCTAAACAATTAATGCGAAATTCTGTAACTTCTTTTTGTGATATTTCCGAAAATGTAACTGCAAGATCTATATCGGATTTGTATGTCAATGTATTTTCAGCAGCAGAACCATATAAGATAATTCTTTTTATTTTTGAAAAATATTTGCTTTCTAAAATAATTTCTTTTGCATTTTCTATTCTTTCTTTCAGAAATTTTCCCCTTTTTAATTCAAAATCGTCTTTAAAATTGGCAAGTATCCCTATAATTTCAAATTTTTTTCTTATATCTCTTGAGAGACGGGTTTGCTCGGAAGCTGTTAACTTTATTCCATTTAGCTGTTTGTCAATTATTTCTATTTCTTTTTTTCCAAATATCTTTCGTGCATCTTTATTGGTTTTCAGGGCATTTAATAAGTTCATTTTTCAGTTTATCTCCATAAGTTTTTCTTATCACTATTATGATAAAATATATCACTATTATGATATATTTTAACTATTTAAAGCTTTCTGAGATAGCTTTTGATCCTTTTCAAGAAGTTAGGTGATTAAGATAGAGATTTCTTTATTTTTTCTAAAAATTCTTCAGAGTCTTTAACTATTTCTTCTGAAAATGCGTGCAAAACAATAGAATCATCAACAGTAATATAATTATGGACTATTCTATTTCGCATATCTTTTGCATCTTTTAATCTTTTGGCGAATTCTTCAGAGATAACTCCGTTCTTGAAAAGAATAAAGAATGCATGCTCTTCATCCTCTGGCTGTTTAAGATTCTTATATCTTATTAAAAGAAGAGTTAGACTTATTATGGTTTCAATAATCTTCTCAAAATATCTTTCACATGCAGCCTTTAGCTGAATATCTTGTCTATATTGTTCTAGCTCGGGAATTTCAAACCTTTCGAATTCTTCTAAGTATTTTTCTAACTCTGCTATCTTTTCATCTATTCTGTTCTTGATAGTTAATCTTTTTTGTTGTTCATTCATTTTCTTTCGTATAATAACTTGCCATTCTTATCAATCTGTTTTTTTATCTTTTCTGGAAGTATATTATATACCTGAAGGTCTAACTTTCCCGAGAATATTCCACCAATTCGTGAACAAAAGGTTAGAGCAGTTTTTTCATCAATCTTGTCAAAATCTACAGCAATATCAATATCTGACATTAATGTTTGTTCATTTTCAGCTGTTGAGCCAAATAATAGGATTCTCCTAATGCTTGGAAAAAGTTCAGTTTGCTTTATTCTTTCCAAGGTTTCATTTATAATGCGCTTTTTCTCTTCACTTCGTTTTAGTCCAAATTCCTCCTTGTATTCAGAAAGTTCTTTGATTGCTTCAAATTTCTTTCTTATATCTCTGGAAAGTCTTACTCTCTCGGAAGGCTCGAGTCTAACTCCTCTAAGTTGTTTTTCAATTATCTTTAGCTCTCGCTTTCCAAATAATCTTCTTATATTTTCATTATTTTTAATTGAGTTTAGTAAGCTCATATTCAGTATCTTATTATAAATTGTTATCATCATAGTGATAACAATTATCCTAATTATGATAATAAAGAACTATTTAAAGGTTTTGGAGGGGTAGAATCTGTTTTGAAGGAGTTAAGTGATTTTACTAAATATTTATCTAAAAATCTCTTTCTTTATTTCCGTACCAATCATATCTATTTCCTATTTTATCTAAACCAGCACCAACTAATCCACCTGCAACTGCTCCAAATAATCCCCATAAAAATAATCTATGCCATCGAAACATATCCATATTAAATCCTTCTTTAATATTAGCTGAATACCAAGATTCTACTGTTTTAATTATTGCTTTTTGAGCTTCTTTTGGATTAATGCTTGTTCCTGTTGCTTTAATTTCAGTTAGAGAATGAACATAATCATCTAAGGATTTTTTTAAACCAGGTACTTGTGAACTAACTTGATTTATTCCACCCATAATTTCAGATATTCCGCTTTCTAGATTTTTTGTTTGAGATTTAATTTCATTAATTCTTTGATATTCACTTGGTCCAGAATCTGAACGAGAATTTGTATCATATTGAACACTTTTAGCTGTTGCTTTTGCAGACTGCCAAGTTGCATTCATAGTAGGAATATTTTCAACAGCAGAAGTTATTCTATCTTTATTTTGGTTATAAGTTGATCCGTGATTCCAAGTATTAACTAAATCTGATATTTCTCCTTTGCTTAACTTTGGAACTTTCTCTCCTTTTGTTCTACTTATTACAATTGCATCCTGATTAGGCTGATTAATTTTCTTTACTCTAGATAAAACTTGTGGCCAGGCTAAATATTCTTTATTATTTTTTAATTCTCCAAGTAAAGCAGAAGTCTTTTCTCCATTTTCTGGATGATAGTTATAAGTATGGGTTGTATGATCGTAAACTGATCTTGTTTTCAAAACTTGCCTCGAGTGACTAACTGTATGTCTATTATCTCCAGATCCGTCTGTAGTGGTATAATTTTCCGTATCCCAATAAGTTTCTGTTCTATAATGATCTTGATGCTCTGTCGTCCATGTCGCATCTAATTCTCGATTAAGAGTTTGAATTAATGAAATATTTTTAGTATATCCTTCCATTGTTTTTGAAGCATTTTCAGCTAACATTGGCATTTGTTCTAAAAGGTCGGTAATGGTGTAGGTGTGTTGTGAACCATAATTAGAATCCTTAACCATTCTTTCCCCGAGTTGTTTAGCAAATTCACGTGAATTATCTTTAGTTTCATTTGCCCAAGAATTATTCCAAGCTTCAAGAGTTTTCATAGTAACATCATTAACTTTAGCATAATACTGCGTCATGGCTCCAACTTCTTTTCCTTCGGCTTTTGCTTGTTTTTCAAGTTGACTAATCTCAGAAAATGCTAATGGAATTTTATGGCTTCTTTGCACTTCGTTACTGTAAGCAAGCATTGTTGCACAAACTGCTCCTGCAGTTCCTATTAAGAAAGCTTCGATTGGAGTATCTCTTAAAAGGGTTTTAACTTTACGACCACATTTACTTAGAATTGATTCGGGAGAGGGATATCTAATATTTCCACTATCGCTGTATCTTTGTGTAGCTTTTGTTTCATTATTCATAAAAATCATACAAGTATCTTGTTTTTAAATCTTCCTATTTTGTTACTACCCCCTAGATACACCAAAACGTAAGGTTTAAATAGTAGTTTTGCTTGTATAAATTACTAAAAACAGGCTCAAAAGCTTGTAAACAAAAACAACATGGCACTGGATGATGTAATAAAGGCAAGAAACAATTTTGGAAATATTTCTAATTTAGCGAATGCTATCCAAGAAAAACCTACTGATCCTAATAATCATATGAATCTCTTAGCACATTATGTAAGTAATTATGGTCTTGCTGAACCTGATGCTAGAACAATGCTTGATTTTGCCCCTGGAAAAGATTATGCTCGACCTGAAGCTATTCAGTATTATGCTGGTCAAGCTTATGGGGCTGATAGAAATACTCTTAAAAATGCTGTAAAGGGAAAACTTGAAGAAATCATTAATAATGCGGATGAAAAGAAACTTGTAGATTTCGCTTCGATAATGCCTGATGAAACTAAAAAATACTTAAACATTGCTAAGGCTGCTAAAGAAGGTAATTTTGGAGCTGTTGCAGAAGCACTAATAAAAAAATATGATAATCCTATATGGCAAGATTATATTAGGGGATTACATAATGCTCTATCTATCTCGGGCCATGAAGAACATGTTGGAAGACAATTGTCCAATTTAGCTAATAATTATGTAGCTGAAAAAAGAGTTGAATTTATTAATCAAAAATTATCAGATAAAGTTGAAGAAGAGAAAGACGGAAAGAAAAAGATAAAATATGTTCCCAATATAGGTAAGATAAGAGATTATGTTAAAAAAACATTCGGAAGTTATAAAGACAGTGATCCAATAAAAGAAGAACTTTATTTTCATTTAGCTGGAACTTTAAAATAACTAATCAAAAAGCAACGAAACCCTTCGGGTTGAGTAAATGACCTTTTTGATATTCAGAAAATTAAGAATTCAGGAAATAAAATTTCCTGACTCTCCAACTTTCACAAGTTGAAGATTTTCTGACTGTTCGTTTTGTAACGAACATAAAACACAAAACAAACAACATGGTAAAATCAACACAAGAACAATTAGAATCTAGACTAAATAGTTCTAGAGCTAGATTTATATTTGCTGTAGCTAATGGTGCTCCACAAAATGTTCGTGAAATTGTTTTAAAAGAGTATAGTCAAGCTAGCGATGACTGTTCTCAAGAAAAATATAAAGGGTTTTATGCCGAGTTAAAATAAAATGGCTTCAAAAATATCCGTTCAACTTGCTGAAAAGATGATTAGACTTGAACAGACTAATGCTATTTCTTTTAGCAATAAAAGAATGTCCTATAGTCAAACTGATTATTTTAAGAGAATGAGTTCGGAAGATAAAGCAAGATTTGAAGGACATTTAAACAGACAAGAAAGACTTCCTTTTGCTTTCGGGGTTTCCATTATATTGCCTTTGCTATTGTTTTCCCTTACAAAAATAACTTTTACTGGAAATGCTATAGCTGAAAATTTAGATTCTGGAACACTTGGTGCTCTAGGCATATTTTTTATTTCAATGTTTTTTGGAGCTTTTGCATTATTTATTTATCATTTTATAGCAAGAAAAAGATTAGAAAGAAATTTTTTAAAAAGTTCAGGCATAATGGATAATATGATTATTAATAAATCAGTTGTAAGAAGATACTAAAGCTCGGCTTTGCCTCGCTTATTTTTAGAAACTGCTTCGCATAAATTCTATTAAAATAAAACTAATAATTCTACAAACCAAAAACTTACCTCATCTCAAAACTTCTGCTTCAGAAAATTGTTGCATTACTAATAAAAAATTATGCGAAAGCACTATATAAAAAACTAATAAATTTATTCAATAAATTTCTTTATGGTTTCAGCCATTACTCGAATAAATTCATCTGCACGGGCTTGAAGAATATCTATATTAGCTCCCCGAACATCTGTTGTTTGTCCATGCATTATGGATTTGTAAAGCATAAATGTTTCATTATACCACGCCGCATATTTATCATTCAAAAGTTTTTTATTTACGAACTCTTCTCTTAAAATGTTGGTAATTTGTTCAGGGCTTGCTGGCCTTAATTTTGCAGACATTAAAAGTGCATGGGCAGAATCAACCATTGCCCAATAAACACCCTCTACTGCACCCATTGCTGCCCTTTTACTAGCGGCTAGATGAAGTGGAGCTCGTTGCAATGCAGTATAAATCGCTTCAGGGCTAGAAGTTATTTTTCCCTCTTGAAGCAGAATTTTAAGAGGTCTAAAAAATCCACCAAAATCAACAAGGTCTTCACCATACCTAATTATATTAAGAACTACGGGGTCGCCTTTAATTAAATCATGCCACCAGGTAGTAAGCTTTACAGTATTGATATGAAGTTCACTTTTATAGGGATTTATGGAAATTAATTTTCCTAATTCTTCCCTATACCAGGCGGTAAGCTCTTCATCAAATCTTACAGAAGCATCATCAACAATAAGAATGATATCAATATCCGAGCCAGCAGTTTTTGTTTGTTTTGCAGTAGATCCAAATAGAATAACGGACTTAATCATCTTATCAAACTTTTGATAAACTTTATTTGCAAAATCTGCAGCAATATCTCTCTCACTAATTAAATTAAGAGTAGGATAATCTTTTATATTAAGTTTTTTACTAACCATGTTGTTTTTGCTCTTGTTATTTTAGAAGCAAAAATAACAGTCAGAAATTTTCAATTTCTGAATTTCAAAAAGCTTGTAAGCCTAAAGCGAAGCTTTTATCTGCTTTTTGAATATTGTTTGCCTCTTTTTATCTATTTAGGAATAGTTTTTCTAGGTTTTAAAGCTTTCCAAATATAGGGCAGATAAAACACAGCTTTTTTAAACAGCATTCACCTCTATAAAATATATTAAAAAGAGATAAAACAAACAAGGTAAAAAACTCACTAAGCCTCCAGAGAATAAAATTCTCTGGCTCTTCAAAACAAGTATACGTCCAAAATGGATATTTTGGAACGCCCCGAA
>CAYIVX010000004.1:0-34109 GCA_964366925.1 Candidatus Woesearchaeota archaeon
CCTTCCACTTCATTTCCGCCCTACCTCAATCGTCTGATACATGAAAAAATTCTAAGAAGATTCAAGGAATCTCGGGAAGATAAGGAGGCTTGGGTTTATGTCAACTACTCCTAAAAAACAAAAGGCGGCTAAAAGCATAGCTGATCGGATTTTAGAATTCAAGACTTTTTTGAATAGCCCGCGAACTGCGGAAGAAATCCAAAAGGAAATAAAAGACAAAAGTGGATACCGACTGGAACTGCAAGATATTCGAGTAAACTTGCTTTATCTCCTAAGAAGAGAAAAAATAAAACGCGATAAAGATGGGTCGGTATATAGATACCATAACTGATATGGACGAGGAAAGTAAAAAAATTCTGGAAAATCATGAAGACAGAATAAAAAAGCTTGAGGCTTTAATTCAAGTAGATAAAGTCGCAGCTCTAGAGCCCATTAAAGAGAATATTTGGGACATTGAGGGCAATGATCTGACGATAACCCGAATAATTGGAGAAAAAAATGAGGAAAAAACCCAGAATACAGCATTACTAGCTTTACTGGGTTATAAAGAAAAATTTAATCAGGATAAAGTCTTGGCTTCAGAGCTTAGGAGAAATGTAGCAATTAATAAGATCCCAATTGAAAATTTTGGAACATACATAAATCAGTTGATCCCACAGTCCATATTAAGAGTTGGAAAAATAAAAAGCAATAAGCTCGCATATAAACTTACTGCCTTCGGATATGCTCGAGCAAGAGAGATTCTAAGCAAAATATTAGAAAAATGAAAGAGCAATTTGAAATATTCTTGAACCGTCTCAACCAGCTAAAAAAATGCGCATTAGCGCTTCATAAATATCGGGGCAATAAAACTTATTCTGTAAACTATATCAAGGAACTTCAGAATCTTAATCGGGAGTTCGTCTTTCTCGAGGCATTTATTATGAAAACTAATTGTATCCCAAAAAAGAAATTTGAAAAGCTGAGGGATCTTGTTAAGGTTATTTATGCTGCTGAAGAAACAGAGGATAGATTGAGAAACATTATTGCCCTTGAGACCTTCTGGCCTAGACTAGAAGTTGAATTCCAGAGTTTTAAATTTGAAAGTTTTAATATTCCTGAAGCCATTCCTGCGGGAGAAGTAAGAACCGATCTTGAAGAAGCTATTAAAGATTATGATAACGAGTGTTTTATTTCGGCGCAAGTTATGTGTCGAAGAGCTTACGAAGGAGCCTTAAGAGATAAGTATAAACTTGTTGAAGGCAAAGATCCACAAGAAGATTTTAACTGTCCCAATTGCAAATGCACTATCCGAAAAAATTCAGAAATTTCTATTACTAAACTGCATAAATGGGCTGTTGAAAAGAAAATTATTCATGAAAAGTTACAGAATGTAGGGTTCTTAATTCCTGAAATTGGCGCAGGTTCAGCACATCCTCCGAAAAATCCATTTCCAAGAGATAAAGAAATAGCTAAGCTCTGCATAGAAGCTTCATTTGCATTAGTACTGCAAGTTTATAAAAAGCAGTTATCCTCCTCGTAAAACTACCTCTATTCTCAGATATAGGGGTCTTTTTAAAGCTAAGAGCAGTTCAATATTATGAGTACAAATGAGAAGATTTCAATAAAAAAAGGCAACTTTGGCCATTATATTGAATCTATAAAAAATTGGAATATTTCTGAAGAAGATAAGAAAGGGCTTACTGATTTTATCAAGGATTATGCACTTGGAAAAATAAGCGGACATCAAGCTAAACCCGATTCACTAAGACCTATTTTAAGTTATACTAGGATCTCTTTGGAGTTCATAGGAAAGCCTTCTTCAGAATTTACTACAGAAGATACTGATAAGTTATCTCAAGCATTAATGAGTGATACCTTGCAAAAGAATATCACTCGTTTTACAGATAAAGTTACTCTTGTGCCTTTTACGGAGGTTGGTAAATTAAAAATGAAGAATGCTCTTAAGGCATATCTTGAATGGAAACTTGGAGAGAAAGCCATCCCGATAACAAAGATTCTTAAGATTAAACCTAGAATAAAAGAACCAACGCCAGACTATATTAGTGAAATGGCTGTAGAGAAACTATATCTCGCAGCAAATTGTAATGAACAAAGATTCCTTCTTGCGGTTTTATTTGATTCTGGTGCTAGGGCAGAAGAATTCCACAATATTCGTTTTGAAGACATCCAATTACCGACGGGCTCAGAAACTTTTGTTAAACTTACACTAAAAGAAGAATATAGCAAAACTAAAGGTAGAGTTATCTCGCTTTATTGGAAATATAGTCTTGATGCCATAAGAGAATTCCTAAACGAAAGAATAAGGCAGGGCATAAAGCCTTCAGATCAGGTATTTCTTAGAAGTTATAGTGGTTCAAGGCAATATTTACAACGATTAGGCCTAGATGTACTAAATCGAAGAGTTCATTATCACTTGTTTAGACATTCTTCTGCGACCCATTACGCAGATAAACTAAATCGACAACAACTTTGTTATAGATATGGATGGCGATTCTCTAGCCCTATGCCTGATAGATACATCAATAGAAAGGGTATTCAAAGTGTAGAACTAGATAAAAAGTTCGAATCTACTAAAGTTGAAGATTTAAAATCCTTACTTGAAGAACAGTCTAGGCAGAATTCTTTGATGAAACAACAGCAACAAGAGCTTATGAATGAACTAGAAAAGAGGAGGAAATTTGATCCTTTACTGGATAAGCTAGTGAGCAATCCTAAAATATTGGAATTGATTAATTAAGGAAAGTAAGTAAATAAATATTTAAAAGACACATAATCTTGGTATAATCATGGATTTAAAAGAGTTGAAGGACAAAGTTAGATATATCACGGATTCAGATTTTAGTGTAACTTATAGACTCAATAAAATTAATGGCATATTTAATTGGTATCCATATACCGAAGGCTTCTCAAAGCCATTTGTAGATAAAATGTTGGCTGATTTTAAAACTCAACCTGAACATATAGTCCTTGATCCATTTAGCGGATGCGGTACTACTGCTCTAGCTTGTACGCTACAGGGAATAAATTCTCTATCTATTGAAGTTAATCCTTTCATGAACTTTATAGGCGAAACAAAATGTAAATCTCTTTCTCTAGACCCGAAGGTTCTTAAAAAAGAATTAGATTTAATTTTAACAAATATAAATATGAACTCTGCCAATAAAGATATTCCAATATTCCTCAAAGATAAACCTTTCTTTGAAAAATCTAATTTGGAACAGGCATTGGCAATTAAATCAAGGATATTAGACTTAGAATTACCCAAAGATCAAAAAGAATTCTTTTTATTACATATCGCTTCTATACTCGTTAAAATATCGAATATGGTTCGAGCTGTTGACTTGAGATATCGAAAAGAGAAACAGGGAAAACTAGATGTTATAAAAATGTTCGAAGAAAAGGTTGAGAGTGCAATCAATGATATTAAAGAATCCTCTAAACTGAAAATTCCCAATGCAGTTTATATAAATTCAGATATTTGTAATTTAAGCAAAAAATCTGAAAAATTTCTCGGTCGTGCAAATTGTTTCATAACTTCTCCACCTTATCTAAATGGGACTAACTATGACAGAAATACTAAACTAGAAATGAGTTTTTTAGATTTAATTGAAGATGAAGCAGATCTAAAAGAGTTGCGTACCCAAATGGTAACTGCAGGTATAAACTCTACTCACACTAGGAATAAACAATCCGATGACTTAGAGTTTCTAAATGAATTAGTTAAATTAGTAGAAAAGAATGCTTATGATAGAAGAATTCCCATAATGATAAGAAACTACTTCAATGATATGTATCTCGCACTTCAAAATATAAATAAATTACTAATCCCGAAGGGCAGAGGCGTAATAGTCATAGGGGATTCTCAATTTGGAGGAGTTCATATTCAAACAGATTTAATACTTGCAAAATTATGTCAGATGACTGGTTTTAATGTGGATTCTATAGATGTTGTAAGAAAAAGATATTCTAAAAATGGTATGGAGTTAAAGGAGAGCCTTATTTTTGTTACAAAATGCAAAACATAGAAAATTCAATTGGAGAGTTTAAGAAATTACCTTATCTAAATCCCCCCTATGACAGCCGAGGTTGGGGCCATAGTCTACACTCTCTCTGCTCTTATCAAAGTAAACTGAAACCTGGAATTGCCCATTTCCTTGCAGAATTATTTGTGGATAAAAATGATTTAGTATTTGAACCTTTTACAGGAGTCGGCACAATTCCTTTCGAGTTAGCTCAAAGGGGGATTAAAACTGTATCTTTGGATGTAAATCCGATAGCCTATACTGTCAGTTTAGCTAAACTTAAAGTACAAGACAAATCTAAAATAACTAAACAGACAGAAGAACTGTCTAAATTTATTCAGACAGGCAAATTAAATAAATCAGATTATGAATATGCGGATGAATATATTAAAAGATTTTATCATGATGACACCCTAAAAGAGATTCTGCTTGCGATTAAATTTTTTAGAGAAAAAGATCAAAGTTATTCTTTTCTTAAGGCATGTTTACTACACATTCTTCATGGAAATAGGCCCTATGCACTAAGTAGAACTTCTCATAATGTTACTCCCTATGCCCCTCGAGGAGATTTCATATACAAATCATTAATAAAAAGTTTGTCTGAAAAAGTTGACAGAATGTTTGAAGACCCCCTAAGTAATAATTTTATGGAAGGAGAAGTTTTTTTAGGTAATATTCTCGATTTTAATTATCCTAAAAAATTTGATAAAATAATTACTTCTCCCCCTTTTATCAATAGCACTCGATTTTTGTATAACAACAGGATTCGTTTATGGTTTAATGGGCTCTCTTATCAAGAACAGGCAAGGGGTGCAGATCAATATATCGAAAGTCATGGAATAGAAATTTTTGATAAAGTTCTAGAAAAATTTTCATCACTATTAAAGCCAGACGGCTATTGTATCATGCATTTAGGTGTCGTTAAAAAACTAGATATGGCTGTAGAATTGTCTAAACTTGGAATAAAACACGGATTTAGAACTCTGGATATAATTTACGAAGATGTTAGCAATAAGGAGAAATTTGGCATAAAAGATCAGGGAGCCACGCATAAACATCAATTCCTGATTATGCAGAAAGCTAAACTGTAATCGTATTTGGCTTTTTCTTCATTTTTTTAACATAAATATCTACCAGGTCTATATCAGGATCATAAAATGTAGCAATCTGTTTTGCAATGGCTTTGTATATCAAATCTGATGTTCTTTTTCCGTCCCTTACTTTTTGATAGTCTCTCGTGTTTAAGAAATCGTCAAAGAACCAATCTACTTTCTCTAACAACTTCTTTATAACTTCGTCTTTAACCTTTTTTTGCTTCAAAAGAGAGAGGGACATGCCCGTTATTATAGAAAGATTCTGCAATTCCTTAGCGGAATAAAATTCTACTGGAAATTTATCTGATTTTAAGCTATTACATTTTTTGCATAGGCAAGTTGCACTTTCATCTAATGGCCAGAATGATGCTAGAGGCATAGTATGATCTAAATCCATTTCGTGCTCATCTTTTAATTGCTTATTACATTTGAAACATTTTTTACCAAATTTCTCCCAGATGTGATTATCAAATTCTTTCTTTTGTTCAACTCTAAATTTATGATATATCCATTGGCGACCCAGTAAAGTGTCCACTAATACTTCAATAGCTCTCCTCCTTAATGAGTCCTCTCTGTGTTGTGTTGAATTTCTTAATGGATTAAGTGGCGCATTTACGAAGAATTTCTTACAAGGTTTGCATTCTAACTGATAACCATGATACAGAACAAGTTTATCTTCTTGCATCAAGGACATAAACTCCTCAGGAATTTCAGGATAATCATTTTCTTTTATAATATATCTTGAAAATGCATTATGCGTACATGGTGCTTTTTTAACGCAATGATTGCTAAATGAAAGAGTATTCCTTTCATGTAAGATGTCTACTGGTAAAAATCTAGAGCAGCGATTACAGCTCTTGAGGGCTATAGGATCTCCCTCTGAGAATTTTATTACTGGACGACTCGGTATTTTTTGCACAGAGTCATAATCATGATAGGATATTTCAGGGATATAAATTGGAAGTTTTTCATAAAAGATATCTTCAACCTCATTTTCTTTGAAATAAGAATAATCTATTGCACCAAAATTAATTCCAAAAAAATCAAGGACACCTATGTTCTTATTTTTATTAGAAATTTGCAATTTGCATTCTATGCGGTTTATCTTTATTGGTTTTATTAAGTGAAAATCTGGAAGAATTCCGATTTTATTCCATTGATTTGCATAAACAGGTATGGTTCGCGAATATGTTTCTGGAGAAGATTCTAATTGGAAAGTAATTTTTAGGGTCACATCAAGATTTTCTTTTGGTTTGATATACGCTCCAAAACAAAGAATCCCCTTCTCATTCTGGAAAAGAGGGTTTACAAGAATGTTATCTTGATAAAAAGTTAATTCGAGATTTCTAGCATTTACATTCAATCTTCCAGTTTTCTTAATTTTGCATTCGCTGCCAGGAGTATCTCCTGCTACATTAAATCCGGATCTTTGTCGAGTCTTACGCCTTATTGGTGTTCTGAATATCATATTAATCCTCTGCTTCTTATTAGAATAAAATATAGTTTATAGCTTTATCGCATAATCTTCCATATTTACAAAATCTATTTGCCATTTAAATCGCCAACAGTCATATCATGAGCTTTCTCATCAGCCCTACACCAGGAACACTCTCCAAAGCGATCTATGGTGTGTTCAGGAACTTTCTTGCCGCAATTAGTACACTCTTTCATTTCGGATTCTTCCATAAATGATAAATAAAATGTTAGTTTAAAAAGTTTCAGGATTCCTGAGTCCTGCATAGCATCAGCGTTAAAGGCACAGATTCTCCAGCTTTTTCAGCAGCCTTCAAATCGTTCAATAACTCCTTATAGGATCCGTACATATTCATTTTATAACAGAAATTACTAGATTTTTCTCGCAGTTGAGGAAACTTTTGTATAATCTCTTTTCTGATTCTAATAGTATTCCAAGACTGGTGACCCTCGCTGTATATCAGTTTTCCGACTATCTTTATCGGATCATTTCTTGGTATTAATTGTTTGTATTCCTTCTGTGTTTTGGATGGGTTCATTTCTTGACTCCATCACCTCAAACACCTCAATGTAATCTATATATTATAATATATAAATCTGGTTTCGAATTTCACCCTGAACCGTTCAGGGTTTTTCCCTGAACACTTGGGTTTAAAGGTTAAGATTTGGCTTTTTTCGACATTAAATTTCCTGAACACCATAAAATATATAAATCCCAATTGGTGCTTTTTAGCAAGAGGTGTTCGCACCTCAGAGCGATTTCTGAGACAATTTAGAACATGGAAGATCTAAAACAGAAAATAATTTCTGTCTTGAAAGAGAAAGGCTCAGAGCTCTCTACAGCGGAGATTATGCAACTCGTTTCTAAAGAATATAAAAATCTCAAAGCTCAGGGAAAATATAACGAAGCAAGACAACTGCATAGAAAAATTCTATACCACATTAATATGCTCGTAAAAGAGAACATACTTAGATTAGAAAAGTATGGAGCAAATGGTCAAAAGTATTTTATTATTAATGTCGGAGAAGGCGAAGAGTTATGTGAAATTTCTCCATCAAGATATAAGAAAAGATTAATCGGAGATGAACCCTTACTTCCTGCGATGCCGATTGAAGGTTATGAGCAACAAGGGATAGTAATGAAATATGAGCATCCTACATGGTCAGATAGACTTAATTCAGTTATAGTAAGATGCGAATTAATCAAGGATCAGGCTGAACTTGATACTCTTATAAAAAAACTCTTTCCAGCGGTAAATGATTGCATATGCCTAGAAAATTTTGAACTTATTCTAAATAAAAAGGATAGCTTGAGCTTCTTAAAGAAATTGAACAAAGATTGCACAGATTATGGAAAAAGAATAAGCATGATTGTTCATGTTTCAGGTTTGCAAAAAGAATCATTCGAAAAAATATTAGCGGAGATGTCAAAACCAGCTATAAGCAACTTAGATTTTATTTATAGCTTCTCTTCGATAGACGATAAAGAACTAATAGGCCAGATTATCTCTACTTATGCAAGCAATAAAAGAACTATTTATGTAAAAAATGAAGAAAAAGATAAGTCGCCTTGGTTTATTGGAAGAGCAGGGGTTTACAATTTTGATGAGAATGAGTGGTTTAATGGGAAAAAGCCTTCGGTAATTGGCTGTTCTCAAAATACTATAATCGTTGATGTAAGAAAGTTCTATGAGAATTATGGATTTAATATTGCAAAGTTTACAGAACTATTAATGAATATATCAAAATCGTTCTTATCTATAAATCCCATACAGCGAAAGAAATTAAGACACTATTTTGAAACAAATATACATTCTAATGACCCTAATGAAAATGAATTTTTAGAGTTATCTAGAAACTATATCCGATTCTGGAATTTTGGACTGCTTCAGCCAGATATAGAACAAGAAAAAGTTCTCGACATAATGGAAAAAGCTAGAAAGAAAGTAGAAGAATTTTCTGCAACTGAAGATAGAATATTTAACAGCTGTGGAATGCCAATAAGGTTCAAGATAGTCTTATCTCCAGCTTCTAAAAGGTCGGAGGAAGGATTAAGCCCTGCACGCTACAGAAAAGTCGAGATTAAAGACCTAGAGGAATTGAAAAGCCAAAAAATCGCTAATGAAATAAGAAAAATTAAGAAAGCTTCTGCCTTATTTGATGGTGGAAACCCCATCAATTTCCGTAGAGTTGGTCTTATGGATTCAAAAGCACTCGCTGATGAAGTATCATTTATATTAAATAATTACAAATTGAGATTCTTCTCATACGATTTTGAAAACTGATAAAAATGGAAATCAAAGGTAAAAATGCTCTTGAGGTCTGGCGGAAAATACTGGATTACATAATGCAGAACGGAGTAGAGTATACCGATAGAAGAAAGAAACTTTGTAAAGAATCCCTAAATATTACTGCTGTTGTAGAAAATGCCGAGGATATAACAAAACCAATAGAGATTCTCAATAAATTCAACAAATGGACTTATCCATCTTTGCAACAGATTGAAAACCTAATCACTGGAAAAGATGATTCTTCAGAATATTATTACAATTATGGTGAACGGGCTTTCAATTATGATGGATTTAACCAAGTTGAAGATTATGTTCTCCCTCTTCTTAAGAAAAATCCTACATCAAAAAGAGCGTTTATTTCTTTTATTGATCCAAACAAAGATACTCAACCTTCGAAAGTAGAAGTGCCTTGTCTTGTTATGATGAATTTTAATATAAGAGAAGGAAAACTTCATTCTACTTTGATAATAAGAAGTAATGATATGTTTCATGGATGGCCTGGAAACATTGCCCAAGCCTATTATCTCACTAATCATCTTGCTAAAGAACTTAAATGTCCTATCGGAACATTAACAACAATATCTGTCTCTGCTCACATCTTTGAAGAACAATTTGCATACATAAGGAAGGTAGTAGGAAAAAATGCTAAGTAAAATATCCTCTGATAAAATTTACAGATTTCTATTTCTATTGGGAATATTCATATTGTACGCAATGCTTTTTATGGCAGTATTCTTTTTTATGTTCTATATTCATGAACTTGGACATATGCTGTTTGGTTTTCTTGATGGATTATTAAAGGGACAAATAAATTCTTTTACGATTACTCATTGGGAAAGACACCCCCTACTTCAATTATTTTGGATTCCACAACAAACAATGATAATCCAAGGACAAGGTTCAGCCAATTTTGCTATGGGTGGACCCTTCATGATGATGCTGATCGCAGGATATCTATCCTGGGTAGGTTATTTTCGCTCTAAAGATAAAAGATGGTTACTGATATTTATATCGATAGCTTTATTTGAGATATCGGGCAATATAATTTGCGGTACTGATAATTTTTATTCAAGTCCGCTTTCTATTTGCAATCACGGAGTTGATATGTCATTACAATTTTTATCAATCGCTTTATTTTCAGGAGTTTTTAGTTTTTTTATAACAAAGAAATTTGAAGAAGTATTTATGAAAAGAGTTACAACCTCGCAATCTTTCCAGCATCAGTAAGTTCAATGCCTTTTTCTGTAGAAACTAAATCCATATCTTGTAATTCTGCAATTGCTCGATATAGCATTCCAGTAGAAAGATCAATTTTTTTTGCTAAATCTGCAGTAGATTCATATTTACCCCTCTCAATTTCTTCAAGAATCTTTTTCTGGCTTTCTGTTAGCTTAAAGCTTAGTTTAGGAAGATAAACTATTGAAGTTTCCTTATCTTCTTCAGGATTATATGCAATTCTGCTTACCTTATCATGTCGAGCATATGCTGCAAAAAGCAATCCTAGTGCCTTTGGCTTTCTTCCAGAGGTAATATTGACAAATATATGGTCTTCTTTGGGTTGGGCGTCAATAATTTCAACACATTTTCGGGCAACTTCAACGATATCATAAACTTCTGTCTTGACTATTTTTACATCAATAACCTTTCCTAAAGACTCTTGTATTAGCTTTACAGAGGCTTCCTGCTCTTTATTTGGCTCTTTATCAATAAGAAGTATAAGTCTTTCTGCTCCGAGCCGCGTGGATGCTAAAAGAACAGGTTCAGGATTGTATAATGTTGCAATAAGTACCTTTTTTCCCATTATTTCCTCGTTTTGAGGCTTAGTTTCCTCGATAATAGGGGGTTGTTCTTCGTTTATATAAGTTTCCATGGGAAATAGAACCCCTACTCATTTATATATCTTTCTACTTATAAGTAGAAGTTATACTCAAAAAGAGAAAAGCTTATAAACTATGGAAAGGGTATTTTTATACAAAATGATAAGTCAAGAGTTTAAAAAATTTCTAAACGAGTCTAACATGAAGGAAGAGAACAAAGATAGGATGAAATTTCTAATAGAACTTGTTAAGGATAACAAAGCTAGTGAATTAACAAGTCGATCTTATCTTCTTGAAGGCGATCCTGGAATAGGCAAAACTTATTTTGCTGAAAGATTCGTGCAAGAATTTAATCTTCCAATATTTTTTATAGGTCCCTTTAAGTTTCAGGGAAAAAGTTCTGTATCCTTCGATAGTTTTAAGGAATTGACTAAAGAGATTATGAAAGTAAAAGAAGGCATTATTCTACTTGATGATTTGAATACGACTCTTAAATTTGAAGAAAATGAACTGGATGTTGAAGAGAAAAAATTGTTTATGAATCTCCTCGAGCATATAAAGAGAACAAATGGGAATCTTTTCCTATTTGTTACTGCTAATGAAACTTATATGATTGATGATTCTATTATAGACCGAATGGAAGTAAGGATTGATTTTGATCTTCCAAGCGAGCAAAATAAGAAAAACTTCTTGATGAACAAGTATGCTTCTTATTTGAAAAGAACAGACATTAATTATGTTTCAGAAATGAGTTTTGGGTATAATTTCAGAGATTTGGATGAATTAATAAGACTTTCGTATAGTTATGGTTCTGGAAAGATTAATAGAAAAAGTATTTTAAAAGCATTAAAAGATTATTCTCCGACAAATCTGCATGGATGCACGATAATTAGAGATCCAGAAATAAGGTTCAAGGATATTATTGGCAATGATATCTTAAAGAAAGAACTTTCTTATTTGAAAAGCTACATTAAAAAACCGCATATGTTCAAAAAATTAGGAATTAAGAGATCTAATATGCTTATGTTTTATGGTGAGCCTGGAACAGGTAAGACATTTATGGCTAAGGCATTGGCAGGCGAACTGAAAATTCCCATTATTAACATAAATACAAGGGATATTTTTCCTATGGGCGACGGAGTAATGGGTCTTGGGAGATTATTCAGAAAAGCAAAAAGATTTAGAAATTGTGTTATAGTACTTGACGAATTTGATAAAGTTCTTGGTAGAGGTATGATGGAAGAAGATAATATGCTTATCGGAGAGCTCGAAAGAGAGCTTGATGGTTTAGGAGCAGAAACTCAATCTATAATGGTCTTTATAATGAATAATAAATTGCGATTCGGTTCAGCATTTCACGATAGAGTTAAGGGATTCAGTTTTGGTCTCCCTGAAAATGAGCATAGAAAAAACTTCTTTGAGCAAAAGTTAAACAAATCTCATCTGAGTATATCATCAGAGACATTTGAAGATTTAATTAATCATACTGAAAAGTTTTCTTATAGGCAGTTAGAAAGCTTATGGAATAATTTGATATTCAAGTTGCTTGAGAAAGATATAAATTTCTCGGGTAATAGACCGGTTGTTAATGAAAGCCAGTTTAAAGAAACAGTAGCCAGTCTTCTTTCTTTAGCTACTCCTCAAGTAAAAAATCTATCATTTATTGGATAACATGAAAAAAATAAAACATCCAAAATGTACAAAAAAATTAACTGAATTTGATAAGGCAATCTATGTCTATGATGAAATTGTTACTCAATCAAAAGAGTATGGGACACGCATACCCATTAAAGTTATAGTCAGAGAATTTTCAAAAGATGAAAAATATGCTTTTTTTGTAATTCCAGAGAAAGAAGTGATAAAGATAATTTCCAGGATAGAAAATAATGGTACAATTGAGTTTACTAAAAAAGGTTGTGTCGGGAGAATTCTGCCTTAGTAAATTCCAATTTAAATAAATAACATGAAAAAACAAAAACAAGATTCCCAGTTTGAAGAAGTTAAAATAAGAGATATAAGAGCAAAACATATCGATAAAAAAATTAAGTTCCGAGGGCAGATTATTCAGGCTTCAGAAGTTAGACCTCAATGCGTAACTGCTAAGTTTGAATGTCCTAAATGTGGGACAATAATTTCAGTTCTACAGGTAACAAAAACCCTTAGAGAGCCTACAAAATGTTGCTGTGGAAGAAAAGGGGAGTTTGAATTAAAAAGTAAGGAAATGGTTGATGCTCAGAGAATAATTGTTGGGCAAGGCAAAAAATATTATGATAAGGAATGTGATTGTAAAATTGCATCAGAAAGATTTCAAGTTTTTCTTCAAGAAGAATTATGTGATCCAAAATATAATATTCTAGATAATTTGGGCAAGAATGTAACGGTTACTGGAACAATTAGAGAAGTTCCAATATATCTTGATGATGGAAAGATTTCTCTGCGTTATGAACTTGCATTAGAATGCGAAAAATTGGAGATGGGATAAAATGAAAAAATTAACTAGAAAACAAGCCGGCAAAGTAATTCTAAGAATCCTTAGAGATAGAAAAATGAAGGAAAATAACAAAGATTTTGAAAAGTTCATTAAAAATAAATTGTTTATATGCCCATTTTGCAGCAAAAGATTCAAAACCGATGAAAAGAAGTTTAGATCTGTAATTAAAGAATATAAAAAATCAGGAGAGATGCATAATGAATATTATCCCTGCGATAAATGCAGTAAGATTCACGAAATAAATAGATATGACTATGATAAATGTAAGATGACTGAAAAACAGATAGAGATATTATTCTCTACATTTTTGGAGGAATATAATCGTCTAGAAGAAAAATTAGGCAAATTTGTTCCGCTTGAAGAATTGGAAAAGGCTTGCGCTGAGTCTACAAAAAATAGGGGCAAGGATTCACAAATAACTCCAGATGAAATAGGATTTGCAACAGATAGTTTAGTAGCTCAGGGAGAATTTTTTATTCCTAGAAAGGGGTTTGTACAAAAAGTATAACATGGAAAATAATAAAATAACTCTTACTAGATCAGAACTTAAAGACATAATTAGGGAAGCTATAGAAGAAGATAGAAAAGGTAGAGATTATCCTAAGGAAGTAAAAGTGGTGCATGAACAGTCTTGGTCTCAGAGACTATGGGATATGGCTATGAAGGATTAATAACAAAAAATGAAAAACCTACTGACAAAACTTAATGAAATTAAAGCTAATTATGAGACTGCTTGGGCAATTAGAAAAGAAGGCAAAAATCTAATTGTTTGTCTTATCGTATGCAAGAAAAAAGGCATAAACAAATACAAGAGTATTAAGTCATTTGATATTGTGAGGATTAAACATGAAAAAACACAGAAAAACTTTTGAGGAAAAAATAGAAGATTATGCTAAAAATGCTTCAACAGAGATAGAATGTTTAAGCGCGATATGCAAAAATGAAAACAGACAGATTCAGAGGCAAATAAGTTTCATTGACAATGATATTCACAATATTCTAAAATTAATATGGGAGAAAATGGAGAAAGATGAAAAATAACATACAACTTCAAAAGCTTACTCTCTTCCAGCGAGATTTATTTCTTAGCATAAGAGATATGCAAAAAAGATTATCTGAGATTGAGTCCATAATCAAAGTTGTAGAAGTAGATTTGGAAAGAAACAAAAATATTAAATCTATGATTGAAAGAGATATTCAATCTAAAGAGCAAGAATTACTTGGAACATGAAAAAACAAAAAACTAAGAAGATTTCAAAAGAAACTATTAAACAAAGTGAGAAAATGAGTGATTTGATTGCTCAAATAGGAAAAACTAATATTGACATAAGCAATTTTAGGGCGACAATAGCTGGGCTTACAATAAAAATTCAGAATCTTGAAGAATTAAATAAAGAGCTTAGGCAAAAATTTGAAGCAAGTGATGAATTCCATCGCCAATTTAAGCAAAATCTTGTCAAGTTTATTATGGAGCACTAGGATGAAAAAATATACACTAATAGAAAAAGAAAATAAACCTGAATTTGAAAAAGAATTAAGCATAAGAGTCTCTATGGGACTTAAACCTCTCTGGGAGACATTTCAGGTTGTTGCAGATGTTAAATATCATTCAATGAATTTCTATATTCTTTTGGAAGACTAAAAAATGAAAAATAAATCTGAAAGAATTATTAAATATATTATGATTACCTTTGTGATAATTTTCATTTTAATTGTATTGTTTGTAGCGATAAAATTCATTTCTAATTACTTTAACATGTCTGATGAACAAATATGCGGATATTCCAATAGCGTGCTTATCAATGGACAATGCCATTCAGAATGTAATGCTCCAGTGGATGAAAAAAGAAAGTCTTTTCTTTTAGTCGCGATATTCTTTTCTTTCATAGGCATAGTACTGACTGCTTATACCTTAATTATATTAAAAACTAAGTTTAAAGAAAAATGAAATCAAGTTGGTTGAATCAAGAAATAAAATTAAGCTCAAAAACAAAAAATAGAGTAGATAAATTTGTAAGAGGGCTTATGTTCTTTGCTACAGCACTGTTATTTATTACAGCTTTTATGCTTCCTTCACTTATTCTTAGCGGAAAACATTTAGAGGATCCGGTTGCATGGATACTAATTTTATCTTTCATGTTATTTATGATTATATTTGGTTTTATGTGTCTATTATTAGCAACAAAATTTAAGTATGAATTAACTTTTAATGATAAAGAAAGAATAATCCATTGGGATAAGCTTTCTTCCGCTTATAAAAAGTTCTGGATTTTTCAAGAAGTCTTTGCTACTTTATTTGCCAGTTACATGCTTATTTGTGGGTTTGTATTCCTCTTTTATTTTAAAGACTGGTTGGTTATAATAGCGTTTTTCTCAAGTGTATCTATGCTGATAAGTGTAAGAAGACAATATCTTGATATCAAAGATAAAAAGGAAGCAAAAATTCTTAAGGGAATTGTATATACCCTCTTTGAGATTATTTTATTTGTGTTAATCGCTTTGATTCTGGCGCTATTAATAATAAATTTTGGCAGATATTATTTATAAAATGAAAAAACAACACTTATTATTTGTATGTACTTCCGCAATGGATAGAAGCCCATGTGCGGCAAATCTTTTCAAGAAAAGCGAGAAGTATGAAGCAAAATTCGCGGGAATTTCTCAAGGTTCGGAAGTTATGCTAACAAAAGAAGCAATTATCTGGGCAGATGTTATTTTTACTATGGAGCCGATGCACCAGGCTTATATCTTAGAGCGATTTCGTAAGGAGATTTGGGCAGATAAGAAGAGAGTTATTTTATTGGATGTAAGCAATGATTTTAAGAGATACGACCCAGCATTAGAAGAAGTTCTAGTAACTAAAATACAGAAAGAAGGATTTTTATAGATGGAAAAATATAGTAAAATAATGAAAATCGATATAATGGAAGCGATAAATTTTTTGGATAGAAAATCTCCTAAGGGGCTTGCTTCGTCAATTATTTCTGTAATTGGAGAAGAGTTAAATGCTTGTGCGTTTCAAGATTATTTAAAGAATCAAGAAGAAAATTCTGAAGTTATTATCCTTGCTAAAAGTGTGACTAATGGAACTAAGAAAAAGGGTGAAACAAGATATTTGGACAAATGGATATATGTAAAAAAACAAGATGGCAAGCAAATTTTATATCAATGTGAAATTAAAAATTGGGCCGCAAATGCGATTGGGGCATATAAGGAAATAAAAAATGAGGCGAGTGAAGAGAAAATATTGGAAGAAGCTGAAAAAATGTGGAAAAATAAGGTAATGAAAGATTTTATTGGTGAAAGATCTAATGGGGTAACTAAGGTTCTTCTGAACATGTCTTTAAAAAATCTTCCCGAAGAATATAAAAAAATTGAAGAAATTAGACCTATTGTTTTATATTGGATGCCCCTATCAAAAAATTTAGAACTTCAGTCATTCTTTAAAGAGAAATTATCAAATTTTCCGGATCTGAAGATAAAAACAGATTTTGAAGAAGTATACTTTTTTTCCACATCAATCTATCTTCGGAGTTTATTAAAGAAAAGCAAATATTTAGAATGCGAATCAGAATTATTAAAAACAAGATTAAACACATTAAATAAAATCTGCATAAATAACTAATTTAAAATGCCAACTAAATCTTCCACAGAACTCGCAATAGAAAAGATTCAAGGACCCTGCTTAATCAAAGCAGGAGCGGGAACAGGAAAAACTTATACTATTCAGAAAAAGGTAGCCAAACTAGTTAATGAAAGTATTTGCAAGCCTAAAGAAATTTTATGTTTAACATTTTCTAATGAAGCTACAAACAATCTTAAGAGAAATGTAGCCCTAGAATTAAAAACTGCTTCTGAAGTAACAATTAAAACTTTTCATGCTTTTTGTGCAGATATACTTAAAGAATTAGGAAATAAAATTGGAATAAGCCCGGATTTTGATATTCTTCAACCAGATGATGCAAAAGTCATGATGCATAAATATTTAGAAGTGACACCCTATAACTCAAATAGATATGTTCAATCAATCTCTACTGCAAAAGATTTTGGAATAACTATTGAAAAATTAGAGAAATATATTGAAAGTTTGAAATCTAAGTTTAAGGATGTTAAAAATCTGGATTTATTAGCACAAGAAATGGACATTAAATTCAAGACTCTTCATTTAATGCCTGCAGATACTAAAGAAGAAAAACAGGAAATAAAGAAAAATAAAGCTGAGATGAAGCTATTTATCGAAGATTATGAAGAATATGTAAAATATAGGGATTTTGTTTCAGCGTGGAAACAATATGAAAAACTAAAAAAAGATAAAAATCTACAGGATTATTCGGATTTGAATTTTAATGCCCTAAAAATATTAAACACTTACGGCGAAGGAGATATTGCTAAAAAGTATAAATATATTGTAATTGATGAATTTCAGGATACAAATAAGCTCCAATTTGATTTAATTGAGATTCTGGCAAGAGATCATAAGAATATCACTGTTGTTGGGGATCCAAACCAATCAATTTATGCATTTAGAGGTTCATTTAAAGAAGTATTTGGAGTTTTTGAAAATACTTTTAATCTAGAAAAGTCAGATGTTTTTAATCTAGATAAAAGTAGAAGATCCCCAAACAAAATTTTAAACATTTCTCATGAACTTATTAAAAACAATTATCCTAATCCTAAGGAATGCATCAAGACTGAAAACTTTGAGGGGAGAGAGGGGGAAAAGATAAAGATCTACGAATTGAAGAATGGTGCAGAAGAAGCTAGAAAAATTGCGGAGATTACAGAACAAGAAATTGAAGCGGGAACTCCTTTAGATCAAATTTGTATTCTTTATAGAACCCATGCACAAAGTAAGTTAATAGAACAAGCCCTTGAAGCAAGAAATATTCCAGTTATTTCAGCAGGTAGAACAGATTTACTACAAAAACCAGAAATAAGAACTATAGTGTCTTATCTAGGAATATTAAACAATCTTCAAGAAAGAACAGGAACAGGCGAGCAAGCATGGTGGAATCTTTTCCATTATCACAATGCGCTTTCTCCAGAAGATTCCATAAAAATAGGCAGATATCTTAAATCTAAACGAGATGAAAAAATCTCTATTGACTTTGCTACAATAATCAATCTAAAAGAATTAGATATTTCAGATTCTGGTAAAGAAATTATTAAAAGAATTACTGATAAGCTTGGAGAGGCTATAAAACATTCAAATAAACCACTCCCAGAATTAATTTTAGACCTCTATGAGATAACTGGTCTAAATCGGCATTTTACTCATGAAAGAACTTCTAAAAATGTTGGGGGGTTAATGAACTTAAAGAATTTTTATGAAGTTGCTGAAAATTATTATACCTTACACGATAAAAGTCTTAGTTCATTCATAAACTATCTTGAAATAATTGAAAAATTAGGCATAGATATACCTGCGCACAAAATAGAGGATATAAATGCAGTTAGACTTATGACTATTCATGCCTGTAAGGGTTTAGAATTTGATAAGGTGATTGTTAGTAACTTGGCAGATAATAGATTCCCAATTGAAAGAACAAGAAACGAGCCTCTTATTCCAAAATATCTTAATCCTGATATAAAACTCTATCTCGAAACAAATAAACTAAAAGAAGATGATGAGGAATCAATAAAAGAATATGAAAAAAAGACATTACTTTTAGAAGAAAGAAGACTTTGCTATGTTGCATTTACAAGAGCTAAAAAAGATCTAATCTTAACTTTTGCCAGATCTTATAATGATAAAGAAGATTCTACAACTGCCTCTATATTTCTAAATGAAATTAATTTTAAAGAAAACCCCAATATAGAATTAATTAAGGATGATGATGAAAAATGTACTCTCTTTGCACCATGTTCTATGTTTGAGCAACATAAGTCTCTATTGAAAAAGCAATTAATTGAGTCTTTAGATACTGACGATATGAAAACCCTTGTTTCAAGACTTTTAACTTATTATTCCGTAAGAGAAGGAAAAATCGAAGAAGGGGAAATTGATTTGAAAAAATTAATCGATAAAAAAGAAATGGAAACTCATATCAATAAACATAAGAAGAGAATATCTTCATTAAAATTTGATAAAGATAATTTTACATTTTCTCCCACTGCTTTAGAAACTTATGATGATTGTCCTAAAAAGTACGAACTACAACATATTTTTCAAATGCCTGAAAGAGGATTTACTGAATTTAGCGGAGCTTCAACAGGAAGTTTTGTTCATGAGTTATTCGAGGTAGGAGTAAAAGAAATGTTTGACTCTAAAGAAAAGTTTGTAAAAAAAGCAAAAGAAATGGCTAAAGAAGTAGAGTGGAAAGGGATAGATCTTGCGGATGTTGATAATCTAATTAATGTATTTTGGGAAAGACATAAAGGAAGATATAATGAAAGGACATTAACTGAACAAAAATTACCTCTCGAGTTAGGAGGATTTAAGTTTTATGGAATTACTGATAGAATTGATTTTATTGGGAAGGGAAACGATGTTGAAATTATTGATTATAAATCAAATAGTGCTGCAATCGATCCAAAGAAAAGATCTTGGCAATTAGGATTTTATGCATTAGGAGTAAAGAAAGTTCTAGGATTAAATCCCATCAAACTAACCCTTGAAATGTTAAGGCTTGAGAAACCATTAGAAGCTGAAGTAGATAAAGACGGAAATGTTACTGCTGGGAGATCGAAGGGATTTAATATTAAAGAAGTTGAACAAGAACTAATAGACACAGCGAAAAAGATAATGAATGACTATGAAGGGGAATTTTTGCCTTCTAAAGACGATACGCCATGTAGATATTGTAAGTTTAAGTTTTATTGTCCGAAGTGGGAGGAAAAATGAATAAGTCACCTATAGCGGAGAATTTTAAGAATTTCTTATTAGCTATGCAAGATACGAATAAAACGGATTTACCTGAAGATGTTAGTTTTCAGATATTTTACGACCTTTTTAAAATAAGAGAAGCCCAATGGGAATATAGTAAAAATTTTAGAAGGGAAATCGATTTTTCATTAGCCGATATTTTTCAAGATATTATAGCACATTACTTGAAAAGGTTACTCCCAACCAAATACGAAATTATTTTAGAGTACAAACAAAATAAAAAAAGACCCGATATACTCATAAAAAAAGATGGTAAACCCTGTTCAGTCATTGAAATAAAAACTACTATCGGTTGGAATCGAGATCTAGTAAAAGGAGAAAATTATTTAGGGCGATTGAAAGAATTAAGTGAGGAATTTAAAGTTCCGATAAATAAGGTATTTTATATTTTTGAAGCATCGAGAAATGTAAATAAAGAATTTTTTGAATTTTTTAAACGAGATAGTAAGGAAAAAATTAAAGAGTATATTTTTCCCTTATTTGAACATTCTGCCAGCCCCTACTATTTTTCCAAGAGGTCCAGTAAAAAAGAATTTAATAATTATTCTTCAGAAGAAATATACAGTTTATATTTAAAAAATAAAATAACCTCTTTTGATAAAATATTGCAAAAAATAAAATGAAAATAATCAACTTTAGTTTAAAAGATTTTGAGAAAAATAAAAATAATAAAGATAATTTAAGCAATAAAATCTTATATAAAATGTGTCAAGATTACCCCTTACACACTAATCCTGAAGAGATTCGTGCTAAAATACTTTTGATTGGAAGAGTTTATGCAGCGGCTATTGAAAGAAGAAAGAATAAGAAAAATATTAACGAAGATTTTTATGAAGAAGTAGTTGATAAATTTATTAAGTTTAATCAAAATAACAATCTAGACTTAAAATTGCAAACACTTAGAAATAAGGAATTTAATGAAGATACTTTAAAAGATATTTTAGCCATTCATAGTGAACTAGTTGGTTTTTTTAAAAAATTAACTGGTTTAGAAAAAAGATCTTTAGCTTCCAAATATTTACATTTTCATGTGCCAATATTTCCGATATATGACTCACGAGCTAATGCTACAATTAAAAAAATAATCGGCGGATCAATTAAAAATCCAAAGTTATTGGGTGATAAACGCTATTCTAAATTCTGTTGTAAGATCATTTTTTTATATAATATTATTAAACAACAAATAGGAGAAAATCCTACGCTAAGACAAATTGATACTTATTTGGTTAATCTAGCTAATAAAAATTTGAGTAACCAAGAAGAGAATAAATATAAAAAGCAGGAAGAATAGGATGTAATATGGCAATATTCTCATTAAAAGAACAGAAATTATCCCGAGTGAAAGAAAGAATAATCGATCTTGAGAAGGATGTTCAAAAGATTACAGAATTAAACTTAGAAGAGATATTTGGATTAAAGTTTATATACAGCGAATTTACTATCCTAAATTTTAGGATAGACACAGTTGCTTTTGATGAAAGTACTAAATCTTTTGTGATTATTGAATACAAAAAAGACAAGAATATAAGTGTAGTAGATCAGGCGTTATCTTACCTTTCAGTAATGTTAAATAACAAAGCCGAATTTGTTTTGCTTTATCAAGAAAAAACAGGTAAAAATATTAAGAGAGAGGATATTGATTGGTCTCAATCTAAAATAATATTGGTAGCCGATTCTTTTACAAACTATCAGGAAAATGCTATAGGATTCAAGGATTTGCCTATTGAACTTTATGAAGTTAAATTATATGAAAATAACCTCATATCATATAACCCTGTGAAAAATAGTTTAAGAAAATTTGCAACATTAAAAAGTATAAAACAAACAAAAGAAGTAGAAGAAACTTTAAGAGAGATAAAGGAATATACCCTATCAGATCATCTCAAGAAAGAATGGCAAACTAGTGAAAGAATTTTTAATAAGTTAAAAGAAGAAGTTTCGTCTATTGATGCTATAACTGAAAAGATAACAAAAATGTATATTGCTTATAGCAAAGAAGATTCGAATAAAAGCTTTTTTGAAATAGTTGTCCAAAAACAGGGTCTCAAAATCTATTTAAGACCTGCCATAAATAAATTAAAAAGCCCCCATTTTAGTTTATCTGACTGCTCTAAAGTAGGTCACTGGACAAATGGAAATACTTCTTTTATAATTGAAAAATTAGAAGATATTCCTTATGCCCTAGATTTAATAAAGCAATCTTATGATTTAGTTTATTCTGAATAATTGTTCGTATGAATATTTATTTGCCACCGATAAAATAATAGTCTATTATACTTGGTGGCACGGACTAGCCCAAGTATTAAAATTTAGTTCTTTTACAATTTAATATAATGAAAGTACTCGGTGGCATTTACCTATAGGACTTTAGAATTCGTTTTATTATCTGCTGAAATGTTCTTTCTTCTAAAACTTTGCCGAGTTTTCTGTATTTTGCACCGAATTTTTTATTGGTGATGAAAAAATACCAGTCATCATAATCTTTTTTTAATAATTCTATTTTATTTAGCAGTTGTTTTTTTCCATGAGTTAAAATCTTTCCTGTTTCAACTTCAATTGCAATTTTCTTTCCTTTAATTTCAAAGACAATATCGGGTTTTGTTGTTTCAAATACAGAAACCTTTTCGGAATATTTTTTAAGATAGTTTGCGATATCTCTAGTGTAGAAGAAGTGTGATGGTCCTTCATGCGTATTTGGGTCTAAGAGATATTTTTCTTTTTTCTTTCCAGAAACACTCTTAAAACCAAATAATTTGTATCCTCTACTTATCAAATAATCAATTTCATCTTTGTTTAAATCAGATTTTTTGAATACACCTTCATCTTCATTTAAATCGATGTTCAAATCTGTGTTTGATTTTGTTTTATCATTAATTTTTAGTATTTCATCAGCATTAGTTGTAATTAAGTTGTGTTCTTCTGGCGAAGCGATAACTTTTATTTTGCTGTGGTCATCTTCCATAATTAACAAGCCTTCTCCGATGCCTGCTGTAAGTAAATGAGTTCGTTCATTCTCGCTTAAATGAAATGTTTTGCAGATATTATCAATTACTGCGGGTTTTTGTCTCATAAGCATAGTATAAGATGAATTTGCTAGTACAGATTTACCTGCTTGACTTTCTAATAGTCCTTCAACTTCTTGATTAATGAGCAATAATCCTAGATTGAATTTTCTGCAAGTCTTTACAATTTCAAAGATATAGCCTGCATCTTCTGCTCTACTCAATAAAGACCAAGATTCATCAATTAGAAGTATTTTTCTGCTTAAATCTGATTTCATTTTCATATAGAGATAATCCAAAACTAGAAACATCATAGTTGGTTTTACTTGTTTAGGCATATCACCTATATCAAAGCATACAAATTTATTGTTGAAGTTAATACTTGTTTTCTTATTTAGAAATTTGAATACGCCAGTAGTATACATGCTTAATCTATTAACTAGACTTCTGATAGTTGATTTTTCTAATTGAGATGCTGACCTTTCCATTTTTCTAAGTTCATTCCATAAATCTGCTAGAATCGGAGGGCTATAGTTCCAGGTCTTAGGATTATCAGTTATTCCTTTTCTAGCGTAAGTTAAAGTTATGGCTCTATCCATAAGTGCTTTTTGTGGATCTGATAAATCTCCTAACATTAATTTCATTAAATCGATTAAACTCAGTCTTTTTTCTATATAATCGTGACCCATTAGGTCTAAGGGATTGATGATGGACTTAGAATCCTTAGAAAGGTGTATTCTTTGCCCTTTGAAGTAATTTACAATATTCTTATATTCGCCTTGAGGGTCTATAATCATAACCTTAGTTCCATTAAGTAGATATCTAGTTATCAAAAGCTTACAGAAGTAAGACTTACCGCCCCCAGATTGTGCCAGAACAAGCCCATTTGGGTTTGGGAGCTTGAAAATGTCTTTGATGATAGGAATATTGTTCTTATTCAATCCTAACCAAATCCCCGTATCATCTACCTCTAAGAAAGAGCTTGTAAAGGGGAAGAATGCACTAAGGCCATCGGTTGTTATATTTCTGGTTTCTGCTAAGATATCATTTCCAGTAGGTATTGTTGATTTGAAGCCTTGAACCATTCTGAGTAAGGCAGTTTTAGGCATAATCATTATGCTATTCAACTCAGATTCAACCTTCTTAGTTAAAAGATTAAGTTCTGCTAAAGTATCTGCTTTACAAGTTATGTAAAGACTAACATTAAACAATCTTTCTCTACCCTTTTGTAAACTTTCTAGTGTTGAACGAGTATCAGCATATTGAATTTCTAAAGAAGGGTTAGCTATTCCTTTAGCAGTCATAGCAAATAAGTCTGCTCTTTGTTTTTGCAATTGTCGGTTTATATCTACTAGCATTCTATCAATCAAATAGGGTTTTATATGCAAACTTAAATCAAAATCTCCAAGAGAACTAACTATTCTATCTAAAAATCCTGATTCAACATTTCTAGGATAACCTGAAGCATATATGATTCTATAAAATTGTCCGTTTGTTTCTAAATAAGATGAATTATTCTTAATGTAATCGGGAGTTATAGCTTCAAATAAATCTTTTCCACCAGACCCATTAAAGAATTTTATAAGTAAGTTCTTTAGATCTCTATCTTTTAATCTATTAACTCTAAGATTTAATGAGGCAAATCTTTCTAAACAAATACTTACTTGAATTTCTATATCTCCCTGTTCAGGAATTACTAAATAGAAGACTCTGTTCATTATTTTATTGTTACTTATGATTTCGTGCAAATGATCCCTATAATTTTCAAATAATTCTTTGAATTGTGCTTTCTCTATTCTTGATTCTAAAGATTTTAGATAGTCATTTAAGTTTATGCTCTCAGTTCTCATAATTATCTGAGTTGGAAAGTCAAGAGAATTAAGAAATCTCTGAAATGAAGATATAATTGCATCTTTTTCTTTCTCTTGTTTGATAGTAAAGTTAATTGGTTGAACTTTAATTATTGCAAGTTTCTTATTTTTATCGTTAATGATTAAATTATCTTTTATTTCTTTAATTCCTATGAAGTCTATTAACTTTTTATCTCCTTTTTTAGCAGTTCTAAACTTCAAGAAGTAATAATAGTCTTTAATCATCTGGTCGAAATTAAAAAATATAAAACAAACCCCAATAAAAGAAGGTATTAATGCTAAACCTATTCCCCAATAAGCATTACTACAACTTCTAAATAATATGATAGCCATTAAGCCAAAGATAAAGGCGTATAATAATTGTTTGAAAGTTAATCCAAACATAATTTTCTCTTGATACTCTAGTTGTTGCGGTATTTGATATGTCATTTTTCATTTTCTTGCAATCTTCGATTGGCAATTTTGATATAATCTGGATTAATTTCGAATCCAATAAATCTCCTGCCTAATTTTTTAGAAACTAAAGCCGTTGTTCCTGAACCCATGAAAGGATCTAAAACTATTCCAGAGGTAAATCCTGCTTTGCAATTACAACTAAGAACTATTTTTTCTTTTTCCTTGGATAAATATGTTTTCTCGTCGTAGTTATCTACTTCTTTCTTAGACGCTTTTCTTGTTAAATCCTTAATTCTATTCTTTTGTACATCTCTTACTCTGAAGTTAAATGAATGAGGATTGCCACCAACTCTTATAATTAGTTTAGGCATACCACATTTCTTACAAACTTGTTCAGGACATCCAGCTTTAATGCAAAATTCAGGCAAAGATTTAGGAAACATAGCAAAATGTTTTTCTCTACTTGGTTCTAAAGGAAACATTATGCAGTCTCCCGGATTTTTACCCTTCGGATTACAAGAACATTTCATTTTTGATTTGTAATTAGCTCTTTTCAATGTAGAAGTTTTATGAGGAATCCTTATGTTATCAATATCAAAGTAATATTTCTGATTCTTAACAAAGAAGAATATTGATTCTGAAGTTGTATTTAATCGGTCTGCAACTGAACTAGGCATTGAACTACCCTGTGAATCTTTTGTTTTAACATTCCATATTTGTTTAATCCAATTAATATCATTTCTTAGAATTAAACCTAATTCATCTTGACATTTTATAGCAATTCTATAGGGGGTTAATAGTTTTTGTTTAGTTTGAAGCCAGTTTGAATCTTCTTTTGCTCTAACCTTTCCGTTTAATCTATTGCTTTTACTATAATAAGAATCTCCAATGTTTAACCAGATTGTACCTGTTGGTTTTATGATTCTTTTACATTCTTTCATTAATTCAGTTATATTGTCGATATATTGCTGTGGATTTTCTTCTAAACCTATCTGACCTGCAACTCCATAATCCCTTAATGCCCAATAAGGTGGAGATGTGACTATGCAATCTATGCTATTATCTGGAAGTTTCTTTAATCCCTCTAAAACATCGGTCTGATGTATCTTGTTTAATTCCATTTTAAGCAAAATATTTAGCCGCTGAAGCTACGACCACAGCGACTTTCTCCCCAGTTTTGAGAGCGGATTTAATTGCTGAGAAAAACATCAGATAGAACATCAGGAGATTAGCCATAGAAAAGGCAGATATCATGACTAGAATCTTGAAATTGGCGAAGAGTGCTATTTCTGCTATCTTTGAAGAAGCTAAGAAGATTAAAGCATCGAAGAAAGTTACAAATATACAAACTCCCAAGAAGTTCATAATCAATTTTCCGTACTCTCTTGCAGGTGGAATAAAGTAGAGGAATATTCCTACTGGAAGAAAAACTACTCCTACGGCTATTATTATGTATCTTAAAGTTAGAAATAGAACGGTGATAAACAAAGTTAATCCGTAAAATATTGCGAAGATAAACTGAAGCCCAATATTTATGATATTATCTGCAGTCAATAAGAAGAACTGTGGATTTACCATATTGATAACTCCTGAAGTTAAAAGAGCATTTGCATCTATAACCAAAGAGTATAGGAAATATGAAGCCTGAACTAAGACTATCATTATGAAAATGTTTCTAAACCATTCCTTGGCTCTGTTTCTTTTTTCTGCGTCATATCCTGAGATTATGAAGTTAAATCCTGAATAGAGCATTAGCAATCCGTAAAACAAAGATAGAATGTAAATTACAATAGCCCAAATTGAACTAAATAAGGATAGATTTACTGGTTCGGTTAATAGGGATTTAGTGAAGCTCAGTAACGGCTGAATTGGAGCATTGATTACATTTAAGACAAAGTCATACATCGCCTGGGGGAGGCAACTCGCCAGATTCAGCAAACCGCATTCTCCAGTCATAAGATGCCTCCCCAGTACTTTCTCAATACCGCATAGAAAACATAATTTAGAAATCCGAATATGGATAAACTGAAAATCGTTGAAGTTTTGCTTGGGTCTTTAATAAAAATTATCTTTTCTGAATTAAATTCTTCATATGTGGCTGTAAGTTTATTGTAAGGATCATTAACTATGAATGTTGAAGTACCATAAACCAGCTTGCTTTCATTTCCATAGCTTACATTAATCGGAATATTGTTAGGATAAACTGAAACTTTTATTGTCTCATTTGGATTGTAAGTTAGTTTATCAGTTTCAATGCTAAGATTTATTGGATTTGAAGTTAGAGAACAATCTTTATACAGAATATTAAAGAAATCAAAAGCTCTAATCTTGCACGAATCTAAATTCTTAATCAGTAAATCGTTGTTGAATCTTTGTACATTATTTGTAAACTCTTGATTATAGTTTTCTGCTACTAATGTTTGAACATAGTAAGGGGCTTTTGAGTAATTTATTGTATAGGCATAGTCATAAAAGTAATACTGAGAGCTATTAGTTTCTAATTCGAAAGCATTAGATTTATTGACACTTATTCTATCGTTTGAACCAATTAAGGTAATATTGCCGATTAGATTATTTTTGTAGTACTTTACATTAAGATAATCCGTTATAGCGATATTATCCTGCTTTGTTTCACTATAATCAAAACTGCATCTATAACTATGTCTTACGCAATAGCCATTACTATACCTCGAGCAATATCTTTGCCAGTAATAATGATCTATTTTGTAAGCTACATTGACAGAGTAAACTGATTTTATCTGAGAATCTTGATTTATACTAACTTCTGCAAGTTTCCCACTTGCTTGATAATTATTATTTACATAAATCTTATTTTCTGCATAATTATTAGTTTGAGTGTATATTCTTTTACAATCTCCCTGACTTGTTGAAGGATATCCCGAGCTGTAATAATTGCTAGGAGCTTGAATCTGATAATTGAATCCAGTTAGAATCTTCGTTTTATCTGGGACATATAAACTATTATTGTAAAAAACTGAAGGCATAGCTGTGAATATGCTCGACCAGGCATTTTTTACGAATAGTCCATTATAATTTTGAATTCCATTAGGAGCAGAATTAATCGGAATAACATTATTTTTTAGATATATATAGTTATGATCTGGAAAGAATTGTTTACTATATTCTAAATTAGAAATTAACGCTTCTTGTTCTTCTAAACTTAAACCTGAATTAAGAATATCTAAGCATGCTGGCTTATTAGTATCACTAATAGCATTGCAGTCTAATGCAAAAATAAAGGGAGCTTGCACTAAGATCATTAGTGCAAGTACTCCAAATAAAAAACACTTTATCATTTAGCCGACGATAAAGTTGACTACTAAAGGTGCTGCCCAAATTACTACTAGCCCAATAATAACATACATGGCCATATTCTTGGCTTTCTCACGACTGGCCGGATTATCTCCAGCAGTTATGTAAGTTATTCCTGCAAATAGCAAGACAACTACGGCCATTGCCGTAGCTACATATTTAACCAGATTGTAAACCTTCATTACAGGGGATAAAATCTGGTCAAATGTTGCTTTATCTTGGCTTGAGATGGTTTGGTTGAAATCCAAAGCCAAAACTAATTGCAAAGCTAGAAGACTAGCAAAGAACAGCAAACCCAACATTGCTAAACTTTTCTTTCTCATTTTTTCCTCCGAGATTTAATTGATAGTAATTTCTCTAAACCGCCGGAGGATTCTTTATGATGATTAAGAACACTTTGATAATTCTTACCATATTTCCATTTGAAGAACTGCAAGCAAGTATGACATACTTCTCCGTTCCTGATTGGAATTTCTTTTTGGCATATGAAACATTTTTTCATAAACCTTGATTAATATTTTTGTATAAATATGAACTAGTGAAAAAATTAGTATTAAGTTTAATACTAAAAATAGTACTATTTTTTCTTCTTATTTATTATAAAGCTTGTTTAGATAAGATTTTTATGGAAGAAAGTAAAAATCCAGAACCAAAGTGGATGACTATTCTTAGAGCATTAATGTATTTCGACAGAGATCACTCTGAAGATTTAAATACTTCAGCAATTAAATTACAGGAGGTTAAAATGGTAGAAAATAAAAGTACAGTTGACTTTGAAATGGATGAAGAAAAAGCATTGAAACAAGCTTTTGAAGAATCAAGAGAAAAAGGAAAGTTATTCAATGTTAATTCTTGGAAAGCAAAGAGAGAAAAGTTAAGATCTAAATCAAATCTTCCAGTTTCAAATGGTTAAAGAATTACCAAATTTTAGGGGCTATACTGTAGACGAAAGGCTTAAGCAATTCAGAAAGGTAGACAGAAGCAAGCCAAGTATAGACTTTGTAGAATTTGATTCTGAGAAGGGTCAAGAGCTTTTAGAAGAGTACGAAAAAAGTAAGTAGTACACTACTAACAATTTTTATGAATTTTTTTATTAATTTTATGAAGCATCTTGGATATGAAAAGATAGATCCTACTAAAGATGAATCCTTAGATAGAGCTAGGAAAAAGATTATTAATTTAATGGATGAGAGCATAGAAAATCATAAGTCAATAATAAAATGCCAAAGAAGAATAAAACATCTACTCACTGAGAGTATACAAGATAAAAAGAAAATAAACCACTTACAGAGTAGAATTCAAACTTATGAAAGCGTCTTAGCTATCGTTATTCGTGAAAATAAATCTATGGCTTCTAAATCTAAAAAATAATACGCCCAGACCAGGAGTTGAACCTGGGCATCCCTTGCGGGATATAGGTTAGCAACCTATTGCAATACCGTTATGCGATCTGGGCATATAGTAAACCTAAAATTAGGCAATTTATAAAGTTAATTAACAAAGTTTAAAAGGCAAGATTCTAGTATAATATTGAGGTGTTCGTAATAGAACACGATAGTTCTAGAAGATTAAAATGTATAAAGATTTAGAATTTGTTTGCGGAGGAAATTTGGGTAGAAGCCCTATTGAAGCAGCTGTAGCTACAATGAGACTAGAAAGAAAAGGTTATAGTGATGTTAAAGTAAGTTCAAGTGGAACTGCCGTAGATTTTATGAAAACAGCTACACCTGAACAAGTTCAAAGGGCGATTATGCATTATCTTCCCACTATGATTGAAGCAGGAGTAATAACTTCTGAACAAGAAAGAGATTTGAAAGAAGGAAAAAATGTAAAGGAAATAGTAGCCCCAATTTTACACTCTATATCTGTAGATGAACAGGAAAGAGTTTTAGAAATTTTATGTGCAAAAGGACTCTCGCGATATGTAGATACAAATAGGATTATGCACCCTAAACAAACTATAGCAAGACCCTACGCCGAACTTATCCTCGTAAATGGTGAAAAAAACTTGAAAAGAGTTAATGAAATATATGCTCCGACTAGTTACAGACCTCTAATAGAAAATCTCGGAGAATTTCCAGATCCTATGTTTGCGTCATTTCAGGAGCATAAGCGTCTGGCGCGTAAACTTAGAGATGCAACAATCGAAGCAATAGAAAGGTTTTATAATTAGTTATATCTCGTTAAACCATGAAATACGAACCAATATTTAAGCTGCCTTATTCGAATGTATTTATTACCGATTTATTTGTTCCACCATATGCTGTTTTTGAGCCAATAACGACAATAAAAAATGGTAAATGGCAGTTTTTTCTTTCTGATGAGGCAATAAAAAATATAGCAGAGAATGGCTATGAAAAAGCACTTGAACAAGATGCCTATAAAGATTATGAATTAAAATATAATGATTTTATTAAAAGAATTGAAAGTTTACAAAAATATGAAATCCAAAATCTTGCAAAAGAAGAGTTTCTAAAATTCTTAGGAGAATTTAGAAAATTAACTATTGATTTTCTTGAAGTATACAAAGAAACAGAATTTTTCTATTTTGCGAAAGTAGAAAGAGAATTAATGAATCATATAAAAGATAAATTTCCATTTGAAGACTTATTATCTAATAAAATAGATATTACTACTTGGTCTAATGATATGAGAAAATTAGCAGACCATATTATCAATATGCAACATATCAAATTAGAATACAGAAAAACAATGAATAGCCTTGCTTTAGGAGAAGGTTCACTTTTAGCTAGAGTATTAGAACAACTTGTTATTAGAACAGGCAGAGAAGATGTTACTTCTATGACTTTTGAAGAGATCCTTTCTTGTTTTGCTAACGAAAAAGTTAAAGATGTATCTGAAAGGCATGTCTATTCTTATATTCAATGGGATAAACCTAATGATAAGTTATTAATAACTTCTGGTGGAGAAGCTTATAGAAAGATAAGAGAACTAGATAAGTTTATTCCCAAAGAAGAAGTTATAGGAACTCCTGCTTGCAAAGGGATAGCTAAGGGGAGAGTGAAAATCATACCATTTTCAATGACTCCTGAAAAATACCTATCAAAAATGGAGAAGGGGGATATTTTAGTATCAGACACTACTGGACCTGAAATGGTGGTCGCTATTGAAAAAGCAGCGGCAATAGTTACTGATGAAGGCGGCATGATGAGTCATGCGGCAGTTATAAGCCGAGAATTTAATATTCCTTGTGTTGTAGGAACAACATATGCCACAGAAGTTTTTAAAGACGGAGATCTAATTGAAGTCAACGCAAACAGTGGAGTTGTAAGAAAAGTAGATTCATAATGCAAGATTAAGCACTGCTTCACTTTTGAAGCTCCTCTTGCTAATAACAACCTTTCTTTCTAAGAAAGGTTCTTAGAGTCCAAAGAACTATAAATGGTTCTGAGGAACTAGGAAAGCAAAAATCCATACCCCGCAAGGGGTCGCCAGGTTCGACTCCTGGAGGTGGCGTTTATTATTAATCGAGAAAAGCGAAATTAATCTTCTCTATAAACTTAAATAAAATAACTTATTAAGAAAATTTATTCATCAGTGCAATCATCAGCAGTTACGGTATGAATGTTTTCATACTCTTTTTTTCTTACTGCAGAGCATTTAGGGCAATATCTCTTAGGATATCTGCTTGAGATTTTTTGATATTCAAATTCTTTTTTGCAATCAGGACAAGTTTTTATCGCCATATATCAAAATGGGAAAGATGGTTTAAAAACTAGACTATGTATGAATTAAATCCTTACTTACAGAATAAAACTGCCCTACCAAAATGCTCCTGACCCAATAACCTGCACTTGTTCGGTTATTTACTGACATTATTAAAAAAGCATTAGTAAAATGGGTGAGCAAGAGGCGAGAATTTGCATTCCGGAAAAATTACTAATTTTTAAGGTCCCGAAAACATCAAAAATGTAAATTTTTGAGTGCTGTCAAAATTCAGTGAATTTTGAAGTCATTGGTTTTCGCGATAAGTAATTTAGTTTAGATAAAGATGTGAGTTCGAGATAGTCCATTTAGAGTTTGTTTAAGACTGAATGTTAGTTAGAGCAAGGGTTTTATATGCCCAAAATATAGAAGATTATGACACAAAAGGAATTTGAGAAAGAACTACGGGAATGGATGAAAAATACGCTTAGTCCTTACTGTTTGAATGGATGTAAAACATCTTGTTGTTCTGGTGAAGGAACTGTTCAAATAGATAAAGGATATGAATACTTATTTAGAATAGATAGATTAACTGGTAAAAAAATATCTATTGGAAAGCAGGGTTCTAAAGGACCTCATTTATTCAAAAGCAAACATAATGGACTTTGGTATTTTGAAGGAGAAAATTGCCCAAATTATGATTTTAAAAATAAAAAATGTCTTATTCACAATCAATATCCTAGATGCACCCTTTATCCTCTAGTAAAGACTGAAAAACCTTTTGAAGGATATACTTTATTTTCAATTTGCAGTTTGCATAAAATGAAAGAAAATCAAGAACCTCTAAAGAGCTTAATCGAACTTTGTAAAAAGCGTGGATTTAAACTATTCAAGGAAAAGATATATCATTAAACATGGAACAAGAAGATAAACAGGAAACAAAAGAAGAAAAAAAGATAAAACTCCGAGAAAAATTAGAATTGCTTAGATTACATACCTTAGAACACGGGGCAAATGCACCAACTTCTTTTAGAAAACTCCGCTATAGATTTACTCGTGGCGGAAAGACTAAAAGGGCGTAGTCCAGGTGTAGACCAGAATTATACAAAAGTATATAAATGTAGACACCTATTATATATTATAGAAAAACTGCATAAATTCAAGATCTCCCACCAAATCAACTCCTCTTGCTCGTTGATTTTACTTTAATATTAATTAATAATGTGAAGCGAAACTTGAAAAAAGGAGTTCGGTAGAATTAGGTATTTGGATTTATGAAGAAAGCGAAACTTAATAAAATAAACAAACATAATAAATACATAAAATGGTGAAAGAAAAATATTATAAGTGTCCTGATTGTGGAAATTTAACTACTGAAACAAATTTACTTGATGCTTGTAGTAATGGTGGAATGCCTTATTGTTACTGCAAATTTGATGAGGGAAGAATCTTTGTGGGTTATAAGAAAATTAGTAAAAATAATTGGATTAGATTGGGCGGTAAAGAATGAAGGAATTTGATTACTATATTTTTATTGATTATTCTGTAAATTTAATAGGATATATTATTATTGAAAATAAAAAGCTTTTTGAATTAATTCCAAGAATTTCTAAATTTACGCATTATAAAGAGGTAAAAAATAAATCTTCGTACATTTCTTCAATAAAAGAAGTAATAAGAAAAAAAGAGGTAATTAATTATTTTGTTAAACACAAAATTAAAGAAATGAGACAGAATATGGATATTTATCTTGAAGTTTTTGAT
>CAYIVX010000005.1:0-31309 GCA_964366925.1 Candidatus Woesearchaeota archaeon
CAAGTTCACTTTTAACGAAATTTATTTGGTAATACCGATGGAATCTTGAAGCGATTTGTTCAGCAACAGTAAGACTTGGAATTAATTTCTCGACTAATTTCACACGAACCCAACGACCCCTGGCTAGTATAATTAATAATATTAGAAATTATATGAATCAGAAAATAAACATTTGAGACGAAAGATTAAACGAATGTGCAAATTACTTCTTAGGATTAACATAAACTTTGCTTACTGCAAAACTCTTGTAGATTCCTTCAAGAATATCTGTTCCAGCATAACCTGCCAATAAACTTAATCTATAATCAAAATCAAAAATTATTCCTGCAAAAACTCCTAGCACAACAGCACAAAGAACAGTTATCCCGTAGTATCCCCATAAAATTCTTCTTCGTAAAGCAAGAGCTTTCATCAGGCCAACTAGTCCTCGAGTTAATCCTCCAATTCCTCCGAGAAGTGCTGAGAGTAATAAAGTATCCATGTTATTTTTTAATATATCCTATTGTTATGCAAAGAATAAGTGGCGTTAGGTAGGTTAATAATAAATGATAATAAGAAGTCATAGTCATGCCTAAAATTCCAACAAGAACTGTTAAGTCTAATAATATAAGTTCAAAGTACCAGATTATTCCAGTAATCCAACCTTCTTTAATTGTGTCTTTTTTAATATCTCTGAATTGATAATAGGCCGCAATTGCAAACCCAATAGCCCCAGTAACACTCATTAAAGCATAAAACCAAGCAACATCAATAGCAGGTCCATTAATTTGAGGATTCCAAACAAAAAAACTTGCAAAAAAAGGAATTGCCCAAGCAATTAATCCAAGCAGAATTCTTTTAAGATATTTATCCATTTTATTTTAGTTTTTCAGAAAATTTCCTTCTTTATCTTTAAAATCTCCGCTAGCAATCATCACAATATCTACTATTGTTCCAATTAAAAATACTCCGCCAGTAAGAAGCCATAATATTCCTGTTCCTATTTTTCCAACATACATTCTGTGGATTCCAGCAACTCCAAAAATTCCGAGAATTGCAAGTATAAGTGCAGTCATCTTTTCTTTTTCAGAAATATTTTGCAGTTTTTGTTTTGACTTTACCATCTTTTTATAATTATCTTATGTTTTCTGGATATTTAAGGGTTTTGGAAGCCAAAGATTACTTGCGAAGCAGAAAATATTTTATCTCATTAAAAGATATCCAATCGTCGTAGCCATCCCGCCAAAACTATATGCCAAAAATCTTCTGCCAGTTACATTAGCCATTAAAGCATCAAAAGCAGAGCCATTTGAACAAAACATATCTTCCTCATTTCGCCTTGATTCATGACCCCATTCATATAAACTAACATGATAGGCCTTAAGTTCTCCAACAACAGGAATAGGCAAAACAGCTAGGGCCCTATCTACTTTTGTAGGTTCTACATACATTAATGATTTTTTCTTTGTCATGTTGTTTTTATGTAATAAAAATAACAGTCAGAAATTTCTTAAATTTCTGAATATCAAAAAGCTTTTGGGGCCAATCCGAAGGATTAGTTTGCTTTTTGAATGTTTTTTAGGATTTTATTTCGTTTATAAATCTTACTTTCTGCTCTAATTCTTCAAAGAATAAAAACTGCACAAGTTCGTTTTTTAACAAATTTAATTTATTAATTCTGTAAATCTCAGGCATAAGTTTCAAGTAGCAAATTTGAGTAATTAATATCCTACCTTATTTAAATAAAATCTCTATTAACCTTACTAAAAAAACTAATTCAACACGAACCCCTCCCAATTGGCGAAGCCCTCGTAGAATTACTCCTGCTCATCTCTGGACGAAGTCTAACTATGGATAACCTTTAAAAACAATCTTTCTCTCTTAGTTTTATAAAAAATAGTGTTCAATAATATATTATCCAAATGAATTTCAAAGACATACTGCATAATCTTCCTGAAGTAAAAACTCCTGTTGAGAAAAAACTGAGTTTTAATGTAAAACTTAAATGGACGATAATTGTTCTTTCTGCATTTTTTATTTTAGCTAATCTTTCTCTTTGGGGATTAAAGGCAAACGCACTTGCACGATTTGAATATATTGCAATCCTGCTTGGAACAGATTTCGGTTCCATAATCTCTCTTGGTATCGGCCCAATCGTTATGGCTTCTATTATTCTACAATTATTAGTTGGAAGTGGAATAGTTAATATCGATACTTCAAAACCAGAAGGCAAAAAATTATTTCAAGGCGTTCAGAAACTTCTAGTTTATGGATTTATAATTTTCGAAGCAGTTGTTTATACTTTAATGGGTGGAACTCCAGCCAATCCTGGATTTGAAGCAATAGTTATTATTCAGTTAATAGTTGGTGGATTATTAATTATGTTCATGGATGAAATTTGTTCTAAATGGGGATTTGGAAGTGGAGTTTCATTATTTATCGCAGCAGGAGTAGGCTGGAGATTAGTAACAGGACTTATTGGATTCATCGGACCTGGCGGAATCGCAGCAGGAATACAACCAATCGGAGCAATACCTGCTTTATTCAATAATTTATTTGTTCTTGGAGATATTACTGGCGGAATGAAAGAACTTGCAAAAATTTTAGCTACTGTAATTATCTTTTTAATTATTGTTTGGGCTCAATCTCTTAAAATAGAAATTCCACTTTCCTATGATAGAATGAGGGGATATAATATAAAATGGCCTCTTGCATTTTTTTACGCATCTAACATTCCAGTTATCTTAACTGGTGCGTTTGTTGCAAACTTGCAATTGATGGGCGGATTATTTGAAAACTGGCTCGGACACGCAACATTCCTGGGACATTTTAGTAATGGTGTTGCAGTTTCAGGATTAAGCTTTTGGCTAGGTGCTTCAAATATAGTTGACATGGCAATAACGGGGAGCTTTAGATGGATATATGCAGGACAGGCAGTCACTCATATTCTTGTATTCATAATATTTTCAGCAATATTTTCAATATTCTGGGTAAAGACAGCAGGAATGGATTCTTCAAGTCAAGCAAAGAAAATTATTCAATCAGGATTACAAATACCTGGATTTAGAAAAGATGAACGCGTTTTAGAATCAATATTAGATAGATATGTTATGCCTCTAACAGTAATGGGCGGAATAGCAGTAGGAATTTTAGCTTCAGTATCTGATGTTCTAGGAACAATAACTGGCGGAACAGCATTATTACTTGGAATTATGATTATCTATCAGTTCTACCAAAACATTGCACAACAACATGCAATGGATATGCATCCTGCAATGCGAAAGATGATGGGTGGATAAACTTCTTAAGTTTGACTTAATATTATTGAAAGATATTAATAATCTCTCAATTCGGGGGAAAGTTTTGACTTAAGTAAGCGAGGAAAGGTTTAGTAAATAGAACTGGGTTTGGTGAATTATTAATTTTTTATTTATAAGAATTTATGCATAGCAGAAACTGAAAAAAAGCGAGTGAAGCAAGCTGGATTAACTTTAAAAACAGAATAATACTCCTATTAATACAAAAATGGTGGACATAAACTCTATTATATTAGCTTATCCAAAGCCAAGTATATTATTTATTTCTTTTCTTGTAACTATTTTCATAACCATACTTTCTCATTATTTGACTGATAAAAAACTTATGCGAGAAATAAAGGATAAACAGAAAAGGCTTAGGGAAGAAATGAAACTGCATAAGGATAATCCTGAAAAAATGATGGATATTAATAAACAAATGATGGAAGATTTTCCAACACAAATGAAACAATCCATGAAAGTTTCGCTTTTCACAATCATTCCATTACTATTCTTGTTCAACTGGCTTAAAATTATTTTTGCACAAACAGCAATAGCTTCAAACTGGGTTTGGTGGTATATTATAGCTTCATTAGTTTTCAGTATATTTCTTAGAAAATTGTTTAAGTTAGATTAAAACTTTTGTTTAGTAAACTTTATTCTTAACGGTTATTAATGCAATAAATTATTAATCCTAATTTCAAGCTGAACAAGTTGAATTGATTTAAGGCATTACCAATAAGTTTTAAGGTGAAATCGAGCAGGAGGAGATTTCAAGTATAGTTGGATTTTTTAACTAATTACTCGAATCCTTCAAATTCCCTCGTACTATTAATATTAATTCCTAAATACAAAATAGAATTGTTCTGCCTTGCAAGACTTGTAATTAATTTCCAGACTTAATCCTCTATATTTGTTTTAGTAAGATTTAAATAGCAATATCAATTGATATTATCATGATAAATGAAGCAAAAACTTATGCTCAAACAAACACTATCGCGAGATCTCCAACATTACAAACAGTATTAATGGTGGAAAAATTTATCGATGAACATAGCGGAGAATACAAAAAAACAGAACTATTCAACAAGCTTCCTAAAAAAGTAATGTGGCAAACATTTCAAGTAATAATGGAATATTTAGAAAGAAGTTATAGAATTATAACTGAAAAAGACGGGAAGATAGTATATATCTGGAACCCTAAATTTTTCAGTAAAATAAAAGATATGCCTGATATTAAAATATGACTACGCCTTCAAGAATAAAGTTCATAAATAAGGAATTAGAAAAAGTATTTATTGAACTGCCAGAAAATGACCCTATTAAAAAAGCTCTTCTCCGTGCATTTCAGAACATAAAGGAAGATTTTCAAGCAGGAGAATATATTCCTAAAAAAGACATTCCAGAATACTATCTTAAGAAATATGGAATTAATAATATAAGGGTTTATGATTTGCCCTTTGCTTGGAGATTAATGTACACAATTACAGGTTCATCCGAGGTTGGTATTATTTCAGTAGTTTTAGAATGGATGACTCACAAGGATTATGAACATCTATTCGGATTCTAAGCAAGCCTCTCTTAAAAAAGCGAGCGAAGCGAGCACCATAAGATATAAAAATGCTCTAAATCGCACTATTTTATGAATCAGCAAGAATATTTTATGCAAATGCAGATGCTTGGACAAGAAGCAGAGAAGTGCGAACAGCAGATGCAAATGATAGACCAGCAAACTATTGAATTAGCTGCTGTGCGAGAGAGCATTGTTTCTATAAAAGAAAGTTCTGCTGGCAAAGAAAAAGAAATTCTAGCAAATCTTGGAAAAGGTATTTTTGTTAAGGCTGATTTGAAAGAAAAAGATTTGTATGTTAATATTGGGAGAGATGTAATTGTTAAAAAAACTCCTGATGAAACTATCAAGATAATTGATGAACAAAACAAAAAAATGGCTGACGGAAAAGCAGTTATGATGGAAAGAATCCAACAGCTTCAAGTAGAAATGAATGAACTTCTAATGCAAGCACAAAAAGCTCAAGCAGCCGAAGGCGGACATAATCATGAACATGCTCACGGTTGTGGCGATGAAGATTGTGAATGTGAAACGCCTTGCGAAGATTGCGAGTGCGAACACGAAAAGAAAAAGAGATAAATTTTATTAATGTCCCTAAATTGATTCTTACAGCTAAGTATCTCCAGACTTGTAATTAATTTTCAGACTAATTTTACACGAATTCTTCAAATTGGCTAGTAGAATTAATAATATATCAAAAAATTGTGCGAAGCAGAATATATCAAAGTTTAAAAACAATATTCTACTAATGTATTTATTAAAAGAGGTAAAGAAAATGTTTAACAAATTTAGATTTAATCGAATTGCAAAAGGAATAAAAGAAATTAAGATTCAAGGAGCTACAAATGTTGCAAAATATGCTCTGAAAGCATATTTTTTAATCCCAACAAAAGAATCTAAAAAAATTCTTCTTAATTTAAGGCCTACTGAACCAATGTTATCTCATGTTTTAATGTTAGCAGATAAAAATTCTGAAGAACAAATTCTTGCACATTTTACTAATTCGCAAGATAAAATAAATAAAATAGTTTTTAAACTAATAAAAAATAATTTAAAAATATTCACACATTGCCATTCAACTAGTGTAGTTAAATCTCTAATTTATGCAAAAAAACATGGAAAACATTTTAGTGTTTTTAATACTGAAACAAGGCCTTTATTTCAAGGAAGACAAACTGCAAAAGAACTAGGCAGAGCAGGAATAAATGTCACACAATATGTAGACTCTGCTTCAGCAATCGCAGTAAAACAGTGCGATGCTATTTTTCTAGGTGCAGATGCACTACTCGATAAATCTGTAATAAATAAAGTTGGAAGTGGGATGATAAGCCAAATTGCTTTTGATAATAAAATTCCGGTATATGTTATTGGAGATAGCTGGAAATATTCTGCAAAAAATGTAAAAATCGAAGAACGAAATTTCAAGGAAGTTTGGAATCCAGAAAAGAATAAAATTCATATTAAGAATCCTGCTTTTGAAGCTATTTCAATAAGATTCATTAAAGCAATAGTTAGCGAATTAGGAATTATGAGTTATAAGAAATTCTTGAGTATTGTTAAAAAGAGGAAGGAATAAAGCTCGCTTCACTCACATAATTCTAAAGATTGCTTTGCATAAATTCTAATAAATCAAAAACTAATAATTAATAACCTGTCAAATTGGATTGGGCATTAATAAATAAATTAAAAGAGAAATCGAACTTGTGCAGATTTCTAAGTGAATAATAATCGTAAAATGCTTACTTTTATGCGAGCGAACGAAGTAAGCGAGCAGAGAATATTTAAAAGCTTAAAGTCTATACTAAGTTATGCTAGAATTATTAATTAATCCAAAAAAAGCTGAAAGAAAACCTTGGGAAATGTTTTTCGTGGGTCTTGTTTATGGCTTACTTTCTATCGTGCTTGCCTATGCTCTTTTCGGAAAAAATCCGGTTCTATCTAACTATATGTCTGTTTTTGTCATAGTTTTTTCAGTAATATTTTCGATGCCCTTTGTATATTATACTATTAAACTAGAAGAAAGAAAAGATTATGAAATAGATAGCGAATGGCACCTTCTCAGAGAACATGGAAAAGCAATAATGGTATTTCTTTGGTTGTTTGCAGGATTCGTAGTTGCTTTTTCTCTAGGCTACATGCTTTTTCCAAATGGAGAGAATTTTTTTAAGGCTCAAATAGAAACTTTCTGCCAGATAAACAGACCCGATAATTTCAATAGCTGTCTAAATGAATACGGACTTAATTCCGCTAGTACGGGAATTACTGGCTCTGCAGCTTCTTCTGCAAGATTTTGGAGTATATTTTCGAATAACATAATTGTTCTTATGATTTCAATGGTTGCCTCGCTTATTTTCGGAGCAGGTGCGATTTTTATTCTTGCTTGGAATGCAAGTGTGATTGCTGCTGCAATAGGTATTTTTACTCGTTCAGATATAACCCAACTGCCACTTGGACTTGCAAGATATTTTATTCACGGGATTCCTGAGATAGCTGCTTATTTTATGGCAGCTTTGGCTGGCGGAATATTCAGCACAGCAATAATTAGACATGATAATCGAAGAGAAAGATTTTTGACAATACTTCAGGATTCACTTAATCTTTTAGTTATAGCAATAGGAATTCTTATTATAGCTGCACTTATAGAAGTATTTATAACCCCGAAATTATTCTAAGAATCATAAAAATGGAGAGTTATATTTGTTCAACCTGTAGATTTAAATTTAAAACTTCGCAAAATCCTAGAAGTTGCCCCTATTGTGATAAAGATACAATTGAAAAAGAACAGGGTGCATCCGATATCGTTGATGAAGTTGCAGATTTACTAAAAGATTAAATCATGGAAAACGAAGACAAATTAATAGAAGAACGAAAAGAAAAAGTTCTAAACTTTTTTAAAACTAATCCTAGTTGGATTTTTTATTTAATTCTTATAGCTTTAGTTATTTTTGCAGTAAACATCAGAACCTTGCCGATGACTGACCATGGAAACGGCCATCCCGGACTTTGGGATATTAGTACAAATGATTGGACTTTAGGTCCTGATTTAGACCCCTTCCTATTTTTAAGATATGCTAAGGAAATTATTGCCCATGGAACATTACCTACCATGGACGAACTTAGACGAGTTCCATTGGGATTTGATCCTACAACTGAACTTCAAATGGTTTCCTATATGGTTGTTTTAACCTATAAAGTTATGACCTTTTTAGGGAGTAGTCAAGATGTAAATTATGCCGGCGTAATCATGCCAGTAATCTTTTTTGCTTTTACAGTTATTGCATTTTTCTTTTTTGTTCGTGAAATATTTTACAGAAAGCATGAAAAAGAAACCCACGTTAAGTCTGGAATTATTGCTTCAATCGCAACATTATTTATGATTGTTATTCCTGTTTTTCTTCCAAGAACAATTGCGGGAATTCCTGAAAAAGAATCTATCGCTTTTTTCTTTATGTTCGCCGCTTTTTATTTTTTCCTTAAGGCATGGAAATCTGAAAATTTGAAATCTGCAATAATTTTTGGAATATTCTCTGGAATCTTTAGTGGTTTGATGAGTCTTTCTTGGGGTGGTTCAAGTTATCTTTATTTTCCAATTGCAGTAGCTTGCTTTATTGCATTTATTTTAGGCAAGTTCAATAAAAGTAGATCAATCTCATTTGGAATATGGTTGTTCCTATCACCATTAATTTTATTTACCTTTTCTAACAGATATTCTATAAAGAGTTTTTTTATTGGATTAGATACTGGGCTTGCACTTCTTGCATTTGCTGCAATAATTATTGATTATCTCTTATGGAATACTAAAATAAAAGACAATAAATTTCTTAATGGTATAAAACTGCCAAAACATATTATCTCCTTGATTATTACTATTATTATTGGTTTAATAACAATACTCATTTTTCTAGGACCCAGTTTTATTACAAATACTATAACTAGCATTCAAAATATGATGTTTAATCCAGTTACGGGAAGATGGAAAACAACAGTTGCAGAAAACCGTTCACCATTTTTTACTGAATGGAGTGCAAGTTTTGGACCTATGATTAAAAATATACCAATTATGTTTTGGATGTTTTTCGCAGGTTCTGTTTTACTTTTCAAAAAAATGCTTTCAAAAATAGAAAATAAAAAAGTTTGGGCTTTAACTGGACTTTATATTCTATTTTTCTTTGGACTTGTTTTTTCAAGATATTCTGCAACAAGTATTATGAATGGAGAAAATTTCATCAGTAAAGCTTTCTATTATATTTCTGCACTTGCATTAATCTGCGGTTTTGCATATTTGTATATTAAAGATTATAGGGAAGAAAAACATGCATTTAACTCAATCGAATTTGAATATCTTTTACTTTTTATTATATTAGTTCTTTGTTTATTTACTGCAAGAGCAGCCGTAAGACTTATTATGGTTTTAGGTCCAATAGCACCTATCTTCGCCGCATTCTTAATCGCAGAAGTAATTTATTCTTTTAAAAAAATGAACGATCAAACAATGAAGGCAATAATGGGTCTTATAATTTTAGTTGTTCTTCTTTTAAGTTTTTTTACATTCACTTCATTCTATAGTGATGTTAAAGCTCAAGCCTACGGAAGCGTCCCTTATTATTATACCAATCAGTGGCAAAGTGCGATGGGTTGGGTTAGAGATAATACTCCCGCCACGGCAGTATTTGCACATTGGTGGGATTATGGTTATTGGGTTCAGTCAATAGGCGATAGAGCAACAGTAACTGATGGAGGTAACCTTGTTGTTTATTGGAATTATCTTACGGGTAGATATGTTTTAACTGGTGATAATCAAAAAGATGCTTTAGAGTTTTTATGGACGCATAATGCCACGAATCTTTTAATTGATTCAAGTGATATAGGAAAATATGGGGCTTTCTCACAAATTGGGAGCGACATAAATTATGATAGATTATCCTATGGCCCAATTACTATGCTTTCAGATGTAAAACAGTCTCAAGAAACTGCAAACGGGACTATTAGAATCTACCAAGGAAATGCGGTTGTCGAAGAAGATCTAAACTATAAAGATAATGAGTCTAATATATTCATACCAGGATTTAATATAGGAACTTCTGGAGTAACGGGTTATAATGCCGCAGTCATAGGTATTATTTTAGAAACAAAGAATGAAAATAATACTATTTCAGAATTTAAACAGCCAGAGGCAGTTTATTATTATCAGGGAAAACAGATTAAACTCCCGCTAAGATATCTCTATTACAAAGGCCAAATGATGGATTATGGGCTGGGAATAGAAGGAGCTGTTTCGGTAATACCGAGAGTTAGTCAAACAGCTTCAGGAGTTCAAGTAGATAATAGTGGTGCATTAATCTTTGTTTCTCCAAGAATATTGCGAGGATTACTCGGTCAGCTTTATATTTTTGATGATCCCTTTAATAAATTTAGTGCATTTAAAATTGCACATATTGAAAACAGCCCGATAACAAATTCTTTAGTTAGCCAAGGTGCAAAACTAGAGGAGTTTACTTATTTTGATAGTTATGGGTTACAAGGTCCAATAAAAATCTGGAAGATTAATTATTTAGGTAACGAAAAAGTTAATCCGGATTATCTGAGACTAACTCAACCATCAAGCATAACTTGGCAATTTTAGTTTTTTAGTTTAATTTCTGCTTTGCATTTATTCTTCAATTTTTTATTAATGCTACAAACCCTTAGTAGAATTTTCAATTAAAGCAAGTCTTGTAATTAATTTTCTGACTAATTTTACACGAACAACTCAAATTGGCTCGTAGAATTATTAATGTCCATCTATGAACGAAGTCTAAATATAAATAAGCGAGCCGAAGGCGAGCGAGGATGCCGAAAAACTGAAGATTTAAGAATTTTATTGAAAATTCTTAACTCGTTCTCCCGTTTCGGGAGAAGATTTAAAAGCATTAAAGTATAGTCCTTATAATGGAATCTATTTTATTTTTAGCAGTTTTAACTAGTCTTATTTTGACAGTTTTACTCTTGCCTAAATGGATTAAAAAATGTCAACACGTAGGTTTGCTTTGGGAAGATATGAATAAATTTGGACATCCTAAAAGTGGGGCTGCATCAGGTGGAGTAGTAGTGGTAATGTCTTTTATAATTGGTGTTTTAATTTATATCGCCATAAGAACATTCATACTTAAGGATACTGATGGAATTACTCTTCAGATTTTTGCACTTTTAACAGTAGTTCTTTTATTGGCTATTGTTGGACTTACTGATGATTTGTTAGGTTGGAAGCATGGCGGATTATCTGCTAGATTTAGAATATTTTTGGCATTAGTAGCATCAATACCTCTTATTGTAATAAATGCAGGAAGCTCAGTGATTACTTTGCCCTTTATAGGAAATATTAATCTGGGTTTAGTCTATGTATTTGTTTTAATTCCTATTGGAATTACTGGAGCAACTACGACCTATAACATGCTGGCGGGATTTAATGGACTGGAGTCTGGTCAAGGAATAATTATTTTATCCTTTCTTTCTTTTATAGCCTATATTACTGGAAGTTCTTGGCTTTCCATGGTAGGATTATGTATGGTTGCTAGTCTTATTGTATTTTATAATTACAATAAATTTCCTGCTAAAGTCTTTCCGGGAGATATTCTTACCTATTCAATAGGTGCACTTATAGCCGTCATGGCTATATTAGGAAATTTTGAAAAAATTGCAGTTTTTGTTTTTCTTCCCTATGTTCTCGAAGTTATACTTAAGGTTCGTGGAAAACTAAAAAAACAATCCTTCGGAATACCTGATAAGAATAATAATCTAAAAATGCCCTTTGATAAAATATATGGACTAACTCATTTATCAATATTTATTTTAAGTAAATTTAAAAAAGAAGTAAAAGAAAAAGACGTAGTTTATTTTATTTTTGTCATTCAAATAATAATCTGCCTTTTAGCTCTATTAATTTTTAAGAATACTCTTTTCCTTTAGATAGATGGGACTAGCTAATTATATTTCTAATGCTAAAAAGAATGAACTGTTTGTAGCAAGTTTTATAATTATTATTCTAACATTTTTAGCAAATATATTCAGCTATCTATTTCAGTTTTTTATGGCTAGAATGTTGGGTCCAAGCGATTATGTTGTTGTGGCAATTATAACCAGTATAACTGGTTTATTTGCAATACCTACTCTGGCAATACAAACGGTAATTTCAAAAAAAACAACCGAGCTTAAGGTTAAGAAAGAAGACGGAAAAATAATAGGGCTAATGAAGTCTAGTTTAAAGAAAATGTTCTATTTGGGTCTTATTTGTTTTATCTTATATTCATTAGTCTCCCTATTTCTTGCTAGAATCCTTGAAATAAATTATGTTTACTTATTTCTAGGGGGATTTTTTATTTTTGGAGCATTTATCTACCCTATTCTTGCAGGGATAATTCAGGGATTAAAAAAATTCAAGGAACTTGGTTGGAACTTTTTAGTAAACTGTATTATTAAGTTCATTGTGGCAGTTCTTCTAGTGTATATTGGATTTAGAATTTATGGTGCAATAATTGGTTTCCTTTCTGGAATTATTTTGGCAAGCATTGTTCTTTTTTATAATATTAAATCAATGGGCAAAACTAAGGTTGAAAGATTTGATATCAGGATATTTTCAGAAGATAATTTTTATTTTGTCTGTGCTATGATTATCATAGTACTAATTTACAGCTTAGATGTAATATTTGCGAAGATTTTCTTTAGTGCAGAAATTGCGGGAAGATATTCAGTAATTTCATTAATCGGAAAAATGATTCTTTTTGTAGTTTCTTCTGTAGGAACTGCAATGTTTCCAATAAACACCGAAAGATTTGTAAAAGGCGGAAGTACAAACAGTGTATTTAGAAAAGCCATAATTCTTTCACTTATTGTTTGTTTTGGTGCATTAACTTTCTTTTTCATTTTCCCGCATTTTATAATAAATTTATTATTTGGTTCAGATTATGCTTCACTATCCAATTTACTAATTTATTTGGGTATTGCGTTTAGTTTTTGTTCTTTACTCTACATTCTAATTTTACATAATATCTCAATTAATAAAATAAAAATCTTGCATATTCTGGGTCTAGCTTTATTTTTAGCCATAGAAGTTTTATTTTTTACATTGTTTCATTCGACAATCGAACAGTTTGCAATAGGATTTATGATTTCAAACATAATTGCGTTTTTAGGAGGATATTTTATACTTAGAAAATGAAAATCAAGCTTTCAGTAATCATGCCAATGTATAACCCTAAGGAAATAGTTAGGAATTTAAAAGAGGCTACAATTGCACTAGAAAAAATAACTTCTAGTTATGAAATTATCCTAGTTAATGATGGAAGTACAAATAATTGTTTTGAAGAAGCTAAAAAATTCAAAAATAAAAAAGTAAAAGTTGTAGGCTATGAAAAAAATCAAGGAAAAGGCTACGCGATAAAATATGGTTTTAAATTTGTAAAGGGAGATTACGTAGCCTTTGTTGATTCTGGTAGAGATTTAAATCCAAAACAACTAAAGGATTTTATGGCTGTTATGGAAAAAACTAAAACAGATATTGTTATTGGAAGTAAAAAACATCCACTTTCAAAAGTTCATTATCCCTTAATGAGGAGAATTATGAGTGCAATTTACCGAAATTTTAACTATTTAGTTTTTAATCTCAATGTTAAGGATACTCAAGTTGGACTGAAATTATTTAAAAGAAAAGTTTTAAACGAAGTTATGCCTCGAATTGCTATAAAGCGATTCGCTTTTGATTTAGAATTATTGGTTATTGCTAATAAAAGGGGTTTCAAGATTACTGAGGCCCCCATTGTTTTGAATTATAAATTTCAGAGTACCATCAATATAACGGCGGTATTCTGGATGCTTTGGGATACTGCTGCCATTGTTTATAGGGATAAAATATTGAAATATTATGATTAATATAAATGTTTAAAAGATATTGACGATTGATAAAACTATGAATGACAAAATAACAATAAAACCTGGAACATTTGAAAGACTTATTCAAGATAAGAGACCAATACACTTAGTTTTGATAGCTACAAAACCGGATATTATAAAACAAGCACCCCTAATAATCCAACTAAGAGAACAGGGAGAAAATTTACTCATAGTTCATTCGGGACAACATTATGACTGGAATCTTTCAAAGGGCTTGGAAGAAGAGTTTAATATAATTCCTGATATTAATTTAAATGTAAGCGGAAAAATGTATGAACTCCAAGCACAAATAATTGAAAGATTCGGTGATTTAATTTACGAAATTAAAAAAATAAATAAAAAAATAATTCCCTATACCTATTCAGATACTACTACAGCATTAGCTGGTGGAATTGCTAGTTTTGCAAATAGAATTGCTGTTGCTCATGTGGAAGCAGGACTGAGAACCATGAGTCCTCCCAAAAAACAGATTATGGGGCTTCTAAAAGAATTTGATGTGGTTAAATATTATAATAATTCAAAGAATCCTGCCGGGTGGACAAAGGGCAGTTATGAACCTTATCCTGAACAATTTGATACGAGAGCGGCTGCACCTTCTGCGGGAGTTCATCTGGTTTCAACTGAACTTAATAAAAATCATTTACTTGAAGAAGGATATGATAGAAGAAGGATATTTGTTGTAGGTAATCCAGTAGCGGATGCCATTGCAATTGCTAAAGAAAGAATCAGCGAGAGTACTATATTTGAACAATTTCCAAAACTTAAGGAGGGAAATTTCATAAGATTCTGCATTCATAGGAGAGAAAATGTTTCTTCTAAGCACAGATTTAAATCGTTAATATTGGCTATGGAGAGACTCGTTAAAGAAGGCAAAAATGTTCTTTTAATTTCATTAGGTGCAACAGAAAAAGCATTAAATGAGTTTGGGTACAAACAAAAGATAGAGAAATTAGCAAAAGATTATCCTAATTTTATTTATTCCCCCGTTTGGCCGAGCTATATCGATGTTATTGCTGCAATGGAAAAATGCAGTCTTATTGCAACAGATTCAGGAAGTATCCAGGAAGAAGCAAATATACTTGGAATTCCACTGGTTACTCTTAGATTTAATACAGACCGACCTGAAACAATATTTGCCGGAGCTAATATTCTAGCACCTCCAATGAGGGAGGATATTGTCTATAAAATAATAAAAGAGGCACATGAAAATCCTCTTTTAAGAAAAAAAATGCTTAATGCAAAAAAACTTTATGGAAATAATGTAAGCAAAAAAATAATTAGTGCAGTAAATGGTATATTGAAACAAGGCCCATTATTTGAATGGTTAGAACATGAAAGATTAGGCTTGTCTAAACTAAGTTTTTGGGAAAAAGGAGACTTAGATTGGTAGGCTTAATAATAGTATTTAAAAAGAATAACTTACTTTGTTTATTATGGTGAAATTTTCAGTGGTCATGATTGCAAGAAGGATGAATGATTATATTCTGGAAGCTATGCCCTATTTTAGCGAGCAGACATTTAAAGATTTTGAAATTATTTTAGTACTGGAAGAAAATACCTCTAAAAAATTCCCTAAAACTAGAATTATTGTAACTGGTAAGGCAAGTCCTGCTGAAGCGAGAAATATTGGGGTAAGAAATGCTAAAGGGGAAATTATTGCGTTTATCGATGATGATGCCTATCCCGAAACCAACTGGTTAGAAATTGCAGCTAAAGATTTAAAAGATGAAAATCTTGTAGCTGTTGGCGGACCCCGCCTAGTACCAAAAAATGCTACTTTTTTTCAAAGAGTTTCTAATAAGGTCTATGAACTCAGCTCAGGAAAAACAGGCATAAGATATAGTGGAAGTGGAAAAAGAAAAGAGATAGATGATTGGCCCACCTGTAACTTTTTTGCAAGAAAGGCCGATTTTCTTAAGGTTGGAGGGTTTGATTCTCAATATTGGGGTGGAGAAGATACACAGGTATGCTATTCCTTACTTAAAACTGGCAAAAAAATGATATATAACCCGCAGTTAATAATTTATCATCATCCTAGAAAAACACTAAAACAACATTTAAAGCAAACTTTTTTCTGGGGAATGTGGAGGGGTTTCTTTATGAGGATATTTAAACAATCGAGACAATTGACTTTTTTTATTCCGCCCATTTTTATCTTAGGAGTACTCCTTGGGGGAATATTAAGTCTATTTAGCTCTATTATTTCTTTGATTTACTTTAGTGTTTTAGCCATATATCTTATTTATATTCTGTTCATCGGCCTAAGGACTATGAATTTTGTTTTATTTATTCCAGTAATGATTGTTACAATACTTACTCATTTTTCTTACGGTATTGGATTCTGGAAGGGAATATTGTCAAAGAACGAGCCTATTAAAAGAACTTTGAATCCATCTGAAGGCTTAAAAATTTTAAAGTCAAATTCTTAACTTGTTCATTCTTCACGAGATGAAGATTTAAAAATATTAAAACGCTATAAGATAAAATGAAACTCTCAATAATTCTACCCGTATACAATAATGAAAAAACAATTGAAGATTGTCTGAATAGTATCTTTAATCAAAATTTTTCTAAAAACGATTTTGAAGTTCTATTTATTGATGGTGGTAGTAGCGATAAAACTATTTCGATTGCTAAAAAATATCCTGTAAAAATAATTAAGAATCCAAAAAGAAATGAAGAGGCGGCAAGAATTTTGGGAATTAAAAAAGCCAAGGGCGAAATAATCGGTTTTATTGATGCAGATAACATTCTAGTTGGAAATGACTGGTTTGAAAAAATGCTCAAACCATTTGAAGATAAAAAAATTATATTTGCAGATACACTTTATTACTCTTATAGGAAAAATGACAAAATCCGTGTTAAATATCAGGTACTAATTGGTGGCGATGATCCTCTGGCCATGTATTTGGGATTATATTCACGTTGGTGTTATCTGTATGGCAATTGGACAAACTACACTCATAAGGATGAGGATAAGGGTGAATATATTAAAACAAAACTATTAGATGTTAATCGTGTTCCGCCAATGGGTAGTAATGGTTTTCTTATTAGAAAAAATATCCTTAAAAAATTCGTTAAAGATTCATTTATCCATTCCGACGTTGTTTATTTTATGATAAAAGCCGGTTATAATTGCTTTGCTAAAGTTAAAACAGGAATAATCCATAATCAACCAAAGTTTTTTACTAATAAAGCCCGAAGAATAAAGAGAAGACTAAATAATGAAGTTAAAATTCAATATGATTATGGTGTTACTAAAAAAGATACTCTAAAAACAATTTTGTATATCTGTTTAATTTTACCTGTTCTCTATGATACTATCCGTGGATTTATTAAGAAACCCTCAACTGGCTGGATTTTTCATCCTGTTGCTTGTTTTGGAGAGATATTCTTGCATGGCTATTATACTCTTAAACATAAACTTATTGGGAAAGCATGACTGAAATAAAAAGACTTAATCTAGGAAGCGGTAAGGATTACTGGCGGGGGTGGACTAATCTGGATTATAATTCAGACTATAAAATGGATGTAAATCATAATTTAGATAAATTTCCCTATCCATTCAAAAAAGAAGAATTTGATTATATTTATTGTGCTCACGTACTAGAACATGTTTCAGATTTATTTAAAACTCTTGAAGAACTTCAAAGAATATTAAAACCAAGGGGAATTCTTCATATTCGAGTCCCGCATTTTTCTAATGGCAATGGCTATAATGATCTGAGTCATAAAAGATTTTTTGGTTGGTTTACATTTAAACAAATTTCAGAAGGGTATTATAACAGGAAGATAGGATTTAGAATAGTTAAACAGAGATTTAATTTTTTAGCCGAAAATCATCCAATCGCCAATAAATTATTTAGCTGGTTTTATAATATTATGCCTAAACAATTCTATGAAAGGTTTTTATGCTGGATATTCCCTATTGGAGAAATAGAAATAAAATTGAGAAAAATCAATTAATCCTGCTAGAAATAAAAAATCTTAGAAACTTTCGCTTGCTCAATTTCTTCAATTTTTAACCCAACCATAATCTACCTAAACTTAATTAGACTTTTATTTTGGGAAATAATATTGGGATTTACAGAATTTTTGCGAAGCACTTTCTTGAAAGTTATTTATTAAATTTATACAAACCAAGCATGGGTTGACCGTTTGCATCAGAATACATCTGAACAAAAGTAATATTGTATCTTTGGGGGTAAGTATAAGCCCATTTTGGTGTGAATACCGGTTCAAAAACCGAAACTATAAAATAATCTGGATTTATTTCTTTTATTTTTTCATTAAATCGTTTTTCGGTTTCTTCTTGGCAAAATTCAGAATTATTGAGTGTACCAGTGAAATCCCAACAATATTCAATGCCCGTATTGTTTCCATAAAAATCATAACTTTCTCGTTCAGAATAATATTGATTTTGAACTATACTTGCGGTAATTATTTTTGCATCTAGCGGAGTATTTTGTTTAAGCCATTCTCCTGCATATTTAATTTGAGCATAGCTGTCTTTCTTAGCATCAATTAATTTATCTCCATGAGATATGTTTTGATATACTCCGCCCAGTAATAATACTGCTAAAATCAATATGGCTACTTCCTTGCTATAGGGTTTTATCAATTCATATACAAAAAGCATTCCTTTTGAGGCAAGTATAAATATGGCTGGCATTAACATCAAAAGCCATCTATCATTTGCTGCTCTGAAAATTATAATATAAAAGATTAAATGAACTATTAAAAATAAAACGAGGAAAAAATCAGAGTTATATTTAGTTTCTTTTTGTTTAAAGAATATATCTAAACCTAAAAATAATTTATAGAGGCTGAATATTCCAAGTATTACTGCAAAACTCCAAAAAGATAGGTAAACCGAAGCTTGTTCTGCAGACAAATCTGGTGCCGGATTCAAAAATGAAAAAAGCATATGGATAATATTCCATTGAATTGCCTGATGAACTGAAACTGCACTTGCTCCAAAATAGAATTTAAATAAATAGAATTTAGTGGAAATAAAATAAAAAATATAGGGGCTAAGTCCTAAAATAGCTACCACTAGCGATTTCCAAATTGTCTTATCCTTGAAAAGAGCTAATTTTTTAACAAATAAAAGATAAATTGCAATTGAGACCAAAACTAATGCCAATGGAAATCTAATTGAAAATGCAATTATTCCAACTATTACGGAAAGATAAAGTCCATAACTTTTATTTTGTTTTATATAGATTGACCAGAATAAATATATGCAAAGTACTCCAAAAAATGTTGCGGGGATATCGGTAAGTAGTCTATTGCCATAAAATGTAAATACCCAATAAACAGACATCATTAATCCTGCAATTAATCCTATTTTTTCATTATAAAAATCTCGACCAAGAGCATAAACTAGGTAGACTGTTAAAATGCTGGGTAAGAGTAAGGTTATAAATCTTAAGAGAATTTCAGTTAATCCTATCTTGAACATTGCAGCCCATATAATCGACATCAATAATGGACGCATACCTGTAAAATGAGCCCACCAATCAGGAATCGGCTGGTTAAGTGCCCAAACTTTTGCAATAGCCAGATAATCTCCTTCGTCCCACCAAATAGGCTGTTCTCCCAATTTAAAGAAATAATAAAGTCTTAGTATTACGGTAAAAGTCATTAACAAAAAAAGCAGTTGATTATCTCTATGGGAAAACCATTTTTTAACACTTTCTTTATCCATTATTTATTGAGCTTGAGAATGTTTAAAAAGATATCTGTATCTCTATAAAATCATGGTAAAAGACACTATTAAACCAAAAATATTACTAATAAATCCCGCACTAAGTGGCGGATTGAAAACCGGAATATTCACTATTAAAGTTCCACTTGGCTTGGCTTATATTGCAAGCTATTTGGAAAAAAAAGGATATTTCCCACAAATTCTTGATTGCATGGCTTACTATGAAAATATTGAAAAAATAAAAGATGAAGACTACAGAATTGGACTATCTGAAAAAGATATAATAAAAAAAATAAAGGAATTCAGTCCAGATATTGTAGGTATTGCTTGCGGATATACTATTCATGAAAATGATTCAATCAGTATAGCTGAACTAGTTAAGAAAAATTCTAAGGCTTTAGTTGTTTTTGGTGGGGCCCATACTTCTGCCAACCCCACATTAGTTTTAAGAAATAAAAATGTAGATATAGCCGTAATTGGTGAAGGTGAAATAACTTTTTCAAAAATTGTTGAAAATTTTAATAATAAAAATAAAATTGAAAAGATAAACGGGATAGCTTTCAGGAATAAAAAGGGGATTAAAATAAATCCCCAATCTGAATATATTAAAAATCTTGACGAATTACCATTTCCAGCAAGACATCTTTTGCCAATGGAAAAATATCTTAAGCATCCCCAGAATGCTATTGCAAACATGCGAGCTCCAACAACTGAAATAATTACTTCTAGGGGTTGTCCCTTTAATTGTATCTTTTGTTCGATACATACCGTTTGGGGTAAAAAATGGAGAGCTAGAAGTGCAAAAAATGTTGTTGATGAATTTGAAGAGTTATATATTAAATATGGCATAAGGGAATTTAGATTTTTTGATGATAATCTTTCCTGGGATAAAAAAAGAATGATTGAAATATGCGATGAAATAATAAAAAGAAAATTAGATATAAAATGGGATACTCCAAACGGCGTTGCCATTGCTACTCTAAATGAAGAAGTCTTAAGTAAAATGAAAAAAGCAGGATATTATAAGATTGTGATGGGCATAGAATCAGGTAGCGAAAAAACATTAAGATTTATGAGAAAACCTGTTTCACTTGAACACGCAAGAAAAACAATAGAAATATGCAATCGGCTTGGAATTTGGACATGGTCAACTTTTGTGATAGGATTTCCTGATGAAACAAAAGAAGAAATACAAAAAACAATAGACTTTGCAAAAAATTCTGGATTAAACTTTGCTACATTTTATATTGCCCAACCCTATCCTGGAACTGATTTATGTGAAATCTATAAAAAAGAGGGGCTATTAAAAAAAGGATTAAATAATAGAAGTAGTGTTACTGAAACTCAATATGATACTAAATATTTTAATGCCGAACAATTAAGAAATCTACAAAGAAAAGCTTATTCTGATTTTCTAAAGCATAGGATGATAAGATATCTTAATCCGAAATATTTTTATAAGGAATTTTTAAATAGATTCAAAACTTTTGAAGATGTTAAATATATTTTTAGAATGTTTCTTAATTTAGTTGGAAAAGAATATAGTCCGATTTACCAGAAAAAATAAAAACTGCAAATGCTTCAGTAATTAAGTTTAAAATACCCTTATGCTTATCCTCTTTATGGTAGAAAAGATGAAGATTCTTGAAATATGTCCATTTTCAGCAGGTATTTGCGGGGTTTGGGCAAGGGTTTTAAGTGAGAGCCATGAGTTTAAAAAATTAGGCTATAATGTAAGAGTTTTTTCTTCCAATATAGTTAAGGGGACCCCTGAAACTGCCTCCTGCGAAGAAGATAATGAAGGCATTCGTATAAACAGATTTGGTGCGAAGAATTCAATTATCTCTAAAAATGTTTTTATATTTAATTTTGAAAAAGAGTTTAGAGAATACTCTCCCGATATAGTAATAACTCATCTTCTTCATCCGCATTCATTTAAGGCACTCTGGATATGCAAAAAACTAAAAATTCCTTGCTATCTTGTAACACATGCTCCATTTAATGTAAAACGACCATTTCCATTAAATATTCTTACTGGAATATATAATCAAATAAATATTAAGCCAAGAATCAATGATTTTACTAAGATAATAGCGATAACAAAATGGGAGATGCCTTTTCTTAAGAAACTGGGATTAAGGAAAGAAAAAATAATTTATATTCCAAACGGGCTTCCCGATGAATTTTTTACGCAGAAAAAATCAAAACAATCTGAAACAAAGGATGTTTTATTTCTTGGAAGAATAGCTCATGTAAAAAATCTTGAAACTTTGATTTATGCGGCAAAAATTCTTCCAAACATAAATTTTAGCATTGTTGGCAAAGCAGAAGAAGAATATTTAAAAAAATTAAATCAATTAATTAAAAAAGAAAAAGTTTCTAACATCAAAATTTATCCACCAATAAAAGATTTAAGAAAAAAGATAGAATTAATAGACAATCATAGAATATTTGTTCTTCCAAGTAATAGGGAAGCAATGCCTCAGGTATTAATTGAAGCCATGTCCAGAGGAAAGCTAGTTATTGCGAGCAAAACTGATGGGGCAAAAGAAATTATTCAGGATGGAAAAACGGGATTTTTATTTGATATAAATAATTCCAAAAAATTAGCAGATATTATAAATAAAAATATAAGGGGAAATACCAAAATTCAGAATAATGTAAAAAAAGAAGCTAAAAAATATGCTTGGAAAACTTTAATTAAAACCTATCTTAAATTATTTAATAAAAAATGATAAGCATTGTAATAACAGGCTATAATGAACCCAAAACTATTGGAAAGGCAATCGAGCAGATTTTAAAAAATAAAATCAAAGAGGATTATGAGCTCATTATAGTTGCTCCAGATAAAGAAACTTTGGATGCCGCAAGAATTTATCTTAAAAAAACAAAACGAATAAAAATATTAAGGGATGAGGGAAAAGGCAAACCTGCTGCACTGAATCAGGTTTTCAAAAAAGCTAAAGGTGAAATTATTATTATGACTGACGCAGACGTGCATATATCCTCTAAAGCTATTCCCTACATACTAGGAATTTTTAAGGACAAAAATGTAGGGGCGGTTACTGGAAGACCTCGTTCATTAAGCCCAAAAAATAAGATGCTTGGTTTTTGGAGTCATCTTCTTACAGACGTAGCCCATGATATCCGTCATAAAAGAATAAATGAAGGCAAAATGATTGTTTGTTCGGGATATTTATATGCAATAAGAAAAGGTATAATTAAGGGTGTTCCTGACGAGGCACTTTCAGAAGATGCAGTTATTTCTCATTTAATTTATGATAAGGGCTATAAAATTTTATATGCTCCTGAAGCAGAAGTTTATGTTAAATATCCTACTAATTTTAGTGATTGGATAAAGCAGAAGAAAAGAAGTGCAGGGGGGTATAATCAACTTTCCTTAATGGCAAAAAGTAAAGAAAGAATGCGTTCGTTTGGCAAAGAGACTGCAGGAATTTTTCAAGTTATAAGATATCCGAGAAGTATTAAAGAGTTTTTTTATACCTTTTCTCTTATATTTGCAAGAATTTACTTATGGCTCTTGATTTTCTGGGATATAAATATTAAAAAACAGACTCTCAAGAAAATCTGGGTAAGAGTTGAGAGTACTAAATAGCCTGGCTTAATACCCATTATCTTTAAATATGTGTTTTTTCTAAACTAAATATGAGCTTAAAATACCTACTAAAAGAACTAAAATATTATCAAGAATTAGATGGCGGTTTAAAAAGAGTAATAGCTAAGTTTCTGCTTACACGAACTCCCCTTAAAAAAATAGTCAATACATCATTCTATAATAAAATTTATGCCGGAGTTATTAAAAATAAGGCTAAAAAATTAAAACCTTATATGCTTACTATTGAGGATACCTCTATTTGCAATGCAAAATGTCTTATGTGCCCCTATACTTCTATGAAAAGAGCAAAAAAAATAATGACTGAAGAAACCTTTAAAAATGTTTTAAATAAAATTTTAAAAAATGAAAAAGTAAAATATGTAAAATTTACTGGACTGGGAGATCCCCTTTGTGATAAGAATCTAGAGAAAAAAATAAAATATATCAATGATAATTTTGATACACGTGTTGTTTTATTTACAAATGGTGGACTTTTAACAAAAGAAAGGACAGAAGAATTATTAAAATTAAATATCTTCAAAATTAATTTTTCGGTTAATGGTGTTGGCGAAGAATACAAGAAAAATATGGCTTTGGATTATAATAAAACAATTGAAAATATTGAATATTTCCTAAAAAGAAAAAAAGAGCTTGGAAAGAAATATCCGCTTGTTAATATATCTTCTTTAATACTTAATGAAAAGCAGAAAAAAGATTTCGATAAGTTTAGAGAAGAATGGATTAATAAAGTAGACAGTATTACTCCTTGCATTCCCTCAAATTGGAGTGGGAAGGTTGATGAAAAAATGGCAAAAAGTGCATTCAGAGGAAAAACATGGGCTTGCATAAGCTTATGGAAAGAATTATTTGTAAATGTTGAAGGCGATGTAGTTTTATGCCATATCGATTATGAATGTGATAAAAAATTTGGTAATTTAAATAAGGATTCTTATGCTACTATTCAAAAAAATTTAAATGAGACGAAGGCTGAGCATCTAAAAGGTCAATTTATTCCAAAGGCCTGTAAAAACTGCGTTAGTTCTTTTGATACTAGTGTTGACTGGTGGGGAACATAAAAGGATGATTAACGTGAAACTATCTATAATAATTCCGGCTTATAATGAAGAAAAAGATATTGCAGAATGTTTAAACTCTCTGAAAAAACAAACCTATACAAATTTTGAGATTATATTAGTAGATGATGGCAGCACAGACAATACAATTAATGTTGCTAAAAAATTTAAGGCAGTAAAAATTCTAAAACAAAATCATCAAGGCCCAGGAAAAGCAAGAAATCTCGGAGCCAGAAATTCGAGTGGAGAAATTTTAATTTTTGTTGATGCAGATATGACCTTTGATAAAGATTATCTTAAAAATTTAATAAAGCCACTAATTGAAGATAAAAAAAGAGAATTAATTGGAACGACTCATGACTATGAAGAAGCTAAGAATACGAAAAATATTTGGAGCAGTATGTGGGGGAAAATAAGAATTTCTACGAAAGATAAAAATCCTAAAATTTATGCTGGTGATGTTAAAATATTCCGAGCAATATGGAAAAAAAAGTTTCTGGATATGGGTGGATTTGATTCTAAATATGGATATGCGGATGACCAAACTTTTTGGTTCAAATACAGCATAAAGCCAGTTCTTGCGAAAAATGCTATGTGCTACCATAATAATCCAGAGACTCTAAAAGCAACTTTTAAACAGGCACGTTGGATTGGTGCAAGCTGGAAAGAGAGATATCTTTTATTCAGAATTCCCATTATCAGTCATCTTAGTGTTATTGGATTATTTGTTGCATTGCCATTCATTATTCTCCTTAAATCGGTTAAAGAAAAAAGGAAAAGCGAATATGCTTTGGCAGATTTAATCAGATTTTATGATTGCAAATTTGCAGGTTTTGCTACCGGAATTTTTAGAGCAGTTTATCTTGGGAAGGTTTGGAAGTAACTTAAAATATAGAATCTAATAATTTTTTAAGCCCTTCATTTCTCTTTTCTATAGAAAACTTTTCTTGGATTAACAGAAGATTATTAACCCTTATTCTTGATATTAATTCCGGATTGTTTATTAATCTCTCAAAAGCAGAACATAAATCCGAAATAACCTGATTGTCTGGTTTTTTAATTGCAGCAATAAATTCTGGCTTTCGCACATTAACAGGATAGGACGGGTCATTATAGGGGATATTTTTAGAGGGGTTTATAAGAAAACCATTCAAATTGTTTTTAATATAATCCTCCGAGGCATAGGTATTCAGTGCAATTATCGGCAATCCATGGGACATGGATTCAAGCCAGGACATCAGCATATAAATATGGGAAGGGCATGATAGAATGTCAGAAGAATTGTATAAATTGTCAAGCTCTTCATCTGAAATTCTTGATTCTATAAACCTTATGTTGTTATTGCCCGAAATTTGCTCTTTAACTTCAGAGGGAACAGAACATCTTATAATTAATCTTAAATGGGAATATTTTTTCGATAATTTATTGAAACATTCTATGGTTTCTAAACCCCCTTTTATGTAAAAATCCTCCGGATTTTTAGTGGAGCCCATAAAAAGTATCTGAAATGTTTCTTTTTGCTTTTTTTCCGGAATATTTTTAGGCAGTTCTACCGCTGGCCTTAGCAGGTTTACTTTTTTCATCAATCGTTTAGAAAAATGCTTTTTCATTAATTCGACAGAAGATTCATTTGCACAGATAATTGCTTTGCAATTTTTATTCAATAATTTTTTTTCTATCTCTTTTTTGTTTTTAATAAAAAGAGGGTAATTATAACCAGCCAGACTGTAAGGATTATCAAGTATATCTATTATCCAAGGTTTGCTTCCATCGTAAATAACGCCCATGGAAAATACTAAATCCGTATCCTCTGATACTGAATGAAGTTTTATGATTTTTTGAGAGATATCTATCCCACTCAAATTTACAATAAACCTGTATAATTTTTTAAGAAGAGAATAATTTTTGAATTTTTCAAAAACAGATTTTTCATTATAAGTATAAATAAAATTATATCCTTCTGGAGGATTAGATAACAGGGTTTTATAGGCAGAATGCAAAGAAAATTCCTGAGGATAAAGGAATATCTTTTTAATTTTTGGCTCCATGATTATAGCAGTAATCAAATATTTTTAAAGCCTTTTCTTTTTTAAGAACCCCAAAATCTTCAGCTCTAAATCTCTAAATGTTCTAACCCATGAATAATTCGCGTAGGCGAATTTCTGCAGCGGACTAACTATAAAAGAACGCAATGAGCATTTTCTGCATATTAAACTAAAACCATAAGAAAATCTATTTTGAATCTGGCAATTTTTATAATTGATTATCTCTTTGCAAAATGGACATTTTATTTCAACTTCATAATTTCCATTCTTCATTTTCTTTAATCTTCTTGGGCGGATAAATTTAGTGTATTTGCTGACCATATCCAGAACTTTTGTTTTAAGCTCTGAAACTTCCTGATTAGTCATAGTGTCGGTTAGATTAAACCAATTCCAGATTGTAAGGCCCTTTATGAAATGCATCCTATCTTTAATTATTCCTTTTTTTATTGCCCTCTTATAAATCTCGCTGCCAGGATATGGCTGTATGAATAACAAACCCACTTGTCCATTCTTGCAGTATTCTTTCCAATAGTCCAAAGTTTCCTGGGCAGTTTGTGCTGTCTCGGCACTATCTCCGAATATAAAAAAAGATTGCAAGGAGAGTTTATTATCAAATGCTAACTTAACTGCTTTTTTAATTTGTTCAGGCGTAGTATTTTTTTTCATACTTTTAAGAACAGGGAGACTGTAACTTTCTAAACCATAACCTATAATTGCACAGCCAGCTTCTTTCATTTTCTTAAGTATTTCCCCATCAACGGTTTCTACTCTCAATTGACAGAACCATTTTAAATCCCATGAAATTTCTTCTTTTAATTTAGTAATTTTAATGCAAAAATCTTCTAGTCTTTTTTTATCTAAAGCGAAGCATTCATCATGAATGGTAATCATATTAATCTTATATTTTTTAACAACCAGGGATAGTTCTTCCATCACATTTTTTATTGATCTCTTTCGATATTGACTATTATGATAACAAAAAGTACATTGATATGGACAAGAACGACTAGCCAGAAGGGGGTAAGATCGAGTATTATCCGAAAGATTTGCATAATATGCATAGTTCGTAGCAATATGATTTAACTGTTCTTTTATACCAAAAGCTTCATAGTTAGGAAAAGGAATGGCATCTAAATCTTTTGGGGGTTCTCTGGGAGGGGTTTTTATTATTTTTCCATAATTATCTCGATACATTAAACCATTTACTTTTTTTAGATTTTTTTTAGATTCTATGCTTTTTAATAATTCTACAACAGTTTCTTCTGCCTCCCCTATTATTCCAAAGGTAGGATTAAGTTCGTTAAAAATTATATCTGGCTCACTATTTATTATTGGTCCCCCCAACAGGGTTTTAGGTTTTGAAGGATGGTTTTTTGCAGTTCGGATAATTATTTCAGTGATTGCATAGCCGAGGGCATTATTCCCAGTACCAACAAAATCATATTTTTTAGAGCTTAGTTTTCTATTAATAATTTCTTCTGCGGAGCCTGCAAAATGATTCAGATTTAAACCTTCTACATTATGTCCTGCTTTTGCTAATACTGAATAGATATATCCCAAACCAATTGGAAGGACATAATTATAATCCGGTTTATTACTCAGACTATACCTTGGAACAACTAATAAGATATTCATATATTTTAAGATTTTTCAAGTGTTTTAAGTATTTCTATTATTGAGAATATTGTTAATTTATGCCCCTCAGATAAGGATAAATTATATTGTAAATTTTTCTTGGTTTCCACATTTTCTTTTCAAAGAATAATTTTATAACTGGAAATATTCCTGCGTGTGTCCAATTTGTATAAAGTATTCTATTTCTTTGTTTTTTCAACCATTTTTGGCTTTTTTCCAGATATAGGGGAGTTTCTGCATGATTAAGCCAGAAAGAATCATCAATTAATTTTTTTTGCTTTGCAAGACTGTAAATCCTTGTCCCGGGATATAGTTCTAAAACCCGAGCAGCAGTTAGATTTAGCGGCTTTCCAGAAATATCAATTGTCTTTTTAATTAGATTTATTGTTTCATTAACTGTTGTTTCGTTTTCTCCGGGAAATCCTAAAATCATAAACATTTCTGGAGTAATCTTTGAATTTTCATAAACTATCTTAAATGTATTCAAAACTTGTTCTACTGTCTGATTTTTACCTATATCTTTCAAAAGTCTGGGGGAACCAGTTTCAACACCAAAACTAATCATTATGCATCCTGCTTTTTCCATCCATTTTATCATTTCTGCAGAAATTGGATAAACTCTTCCAGAACATCTCCACTTTGTTTTTATTTTTCGTTTTATCATTTCTTTGCAAATTTCTATCACTCTTTGATTATCTAGCGTGAATGTATCATCCATGAATCTCAATTCTTCTATTTTAGGATATTTTTTCATTACCATTTCGATTTCGTCAACAACATTTTTTGGTGAACGCATTCTCCAGTGCCTGCCCCAATGAACTGATGCTGAACAAAAACTGCAGTTATTAGGGCAACCTCTTGAGGAAAAAAAGAATGCTTTTTTGCTTTCTTTGTTAAGAAAATAATTATGATTCATAAAAGGCATAGCATCTAAGTTGCAAATTTGCTTTCTTGGTTTTGTAATTTTAACAGTTCCATTTTCTTTGTAGGCTATGCCTTCAACTTTTTTAATAGACTGATTCTTAGAAAATTTGGTTAATAGTTCAGCAAAAGTTTCTTCACCCTCGTGCATTACAATGATATCTGCATTGTTGCTAATTAAAAAATGCTCTGGAAATATTGTTGGATGAACTCCGCCAATTATAATCTTTGTTTTAGGATTTATTTTTTTAATTAAAGCTATTGATTTATAGGTTGCCCATCTATTCATGGTTATACAATTAATCCCCACTACCTCTGGTTTCTCATTAGTCATAACATTAAGAATAGTATCTTTTGTATTTTCCCATCTGCCACAATAACAATCTTTTACTATTGGCTTCCATCCTGCCTTTTCTGCATAGGTTGCGAGAAAACCCAGGGCCATTGAATAGGAAATTAAAGAAGAATCTAGTTCATCTACTGAATTGGGGGTTAATAGGAATACTTTTTGAACCATAAATACTCAGATAATGGGGCTTATTTAAAGATTATTATAAAAAGGCAAATAGTTGAATAAACCCCTAATAAGTGCAAAATCTTCATGATTTAAACCACGAATTAACCATAGAACAAAAGTATAAAACAATATTCCAAAAAAAACCACAAAAATACCTATGAAGAGAGTCACATCCGTAATTCTTAAAATTAAGAAATTAATTATTAAAAACATCACGATACTTGCAAATAAGGGTCTAATTATATTTAACCATTTAATCTCTATTTTAAGTTCTTTATTTATTAGAAGAAACGAAGCAAAAAAATAAATTGTCCAAGAAATTACGGTTGCAATGGCTACTCCAATTGTTGCTTGAAATTCAGAAATTTTTATAAAATAAATAATAAATAAATAATTTAGAATAATATTTAATAGAGCTCCAGCGAGGGTTAATTTTGCAAATTTTTCGGGTTTTGCTCGTGCAGAAAATAGAGTTAAGAAAATTCCCATCGTTACAGAGATAACGACTAGGGGAGATAAGATATAGATAAAGATTGTTGCTTGAAGATAATCATAACCATAAACTAATCTAATAAGATATTTGGCTAATGCTATTATTCCAAAAGTTGCAGGAAGAGTAAGAATCATAGAATATTTAATCACCTTATTGAAAACTGTAGAAAGTCCAGAAGCACTAACTTTTGCCAAAACTGGCATTAAAATATTAACAAAGGATAAAAGACCGCTAACACCCAAAACTAAAGTAAATGCTGCCTTGTAATAACCTATATTCTCTGCTGAAACAAATAATCCTAACATAATGGTATCAATATAAGAAAAAAAGACAATTGAAAGAGTTCCAAGAGTAAGATATCCTACAAATTTTAAAATTTCTTTTTTATCTATGGTGAATTTAGATTTATTAAACAAAAATTCCAAATCTTTTTTTGAAAAATAAATAACAAAAAGAAGAATTATGAAAGCACTAATCACCAAACTACCAATTGTTCCAGTAACATATTTAGAACTAACTAAAACTAAAGGAATTAGAAGAACCAAAAGTATTCTGGAAACTTGTAAAATTCCTTCTTTAAACGCAACATATCTTACCTTATTTTTAATATAAAATAAGGATTCAAAAAATCCACTTAAGCCCAAAATAAAAACATATAAGGAGACAAGTAGTAGGGGATAAAATAATTCTGGTTTTTTAAATATAAAATTAGATAAAGGATAAGCCAATAAAAGTAACAATAAAGAAAAGACCATAAGGAGATATGTTTTTAACTTCAATAAATACTGAAAATAAGCTGTTGCTTTTTGCTTATTTTTTTCAATTTCTGCTGAAACATATTTTATCATTGCCTGATTTACACCCAAATCTGCAAACATTAGAAAAAGTAAAGCTACTGAAGTTGCTAGACTATAAATCCCAAATCCCTCTGGAAGTAAAAAACGAGCTATAATTATTGTAAAGATTAAAGCGCCTATTTTACTAATAAATGTAGAAGTTAAATTCCAAATGCTGTCTTTGAAAACCCTTTCTCTTAGGGTTTCCCCGTTTTTTTTCTCCATAACTATCCTAGGTAAGAACTATTTTTAAATATGCTTAACTGAAAAGGGCCATTATATACTCTGAAATAATAATCTTTAAAATAGGGAAAATTAACAAATTAGGATGAAAAAAGCATTAGTTTGTGGCGCGGGAGGATTTATCGGGCATCATCTTGTTAAAAGATTGAAGTCTGAAGACTATCTTGTTCGTGGTGTAGATATAAAATATCCTGAATTTGGAAAAACTTCTGCTGATGATTTTAAAATTCTAGATCTTAGAAATGCAGATAACTGTCAAAAAGCATTGTGGCTGGATAATGGCCGATTTGACGAAGTTTATCAACTTGCAGCAGATATGGGTGGAATGGGATTTATTCATTCTGCAGAATGTGAAATAATGCATAATAGTGCTCTAATTAATATCAACATGATTGATAAAGCGATTCAAGAATTTAGAACCCCAAAATATTTCTTCTCTTCGTCTGTTTG
>CAYIVX010000006.1:0-30891 GCA_964366925.1 Candidatus Woesearchaeota archaeon
TTTAGCTGAATCAAAAAGTGTTGTAGATAAGGAACCCAGCATGATTGAAATTGAAAATTCAATAACTTCTCCTGAAAGATTTAATAGCTATGAACATGATGAAAACGGAATTGCTATTGAAGATTCCGAGACGACGAAGAAAAATTTTGATAGAAGAATGAAAGTTTCTAAAGAAATTGCGAAAGAAGCTGAAAAATTCGAGATGATTAAGATTCATGGAAATAAGAATAGTAAAAATATTATTATTGGTTGGGGAAGCACAAAAGGAGTAATCCTTGATGCGATTCATGGGGGAGATATTGATGCAAAGTTTATGCAAGTTTTATATCTTGAACCTTTTTCAGAAAAAATAAAAGAAGAATTAAAAAAAGCCAGCAAGATTTTAATTGTTGAAAGCAATTCAACAGCCCAATTAGCACATCTTATTGCAAGAAAGACTGGAATAATGATTGAAGATAAAAATAAAATACTTCGCTATGATGGCAGAGCTTTTTTCAGTGATGAATTAGCTGAAGAGATTAAAAGGAGGATAAAATGAAAGCATCCAAGAAAACCGAAAATAAAAATGTTAATATACGAACGAAAACTATTCCTAACTGGTGTCCTGGATGTTTTAATTTTCAGATACTTGCTGGATTTCAAAACTTCATAGAAAATCAGCTAAAGATGGGTAAAAACAGAGATGACTTTTCTATTGTTTCTGGAATTGGATGCCATGCTAAAATATTTGATTATGTTAACCTTAGTGGATTAAATTCCTTGCACGGAAGAGTTCTTCCTGCTTGTTTAGGAATAAAAATTGCAAAGCCACATCAAAATGTATTTGGATTTTCAGGAGATGGAGATTGTTATGCAGAAGGAATGGAGCATTTAATTCATGCAGCAAGATATAACAGTAATTTTAAGTATATGGTTCATAATAATCAAGTTTTTGCATTAACAATCGCAGAACCTTCGCCCGTAACTGAAAAAGGCTACAGGGATAAAACAACACCTAGAGGAGTTAAACTTGCTCCAATGAATCCAATAAAATTAATGATTGGTGCTGGTGCAAGTTTTGTTGCTAGAGTTTTTGCGGACGTTAACTCTGTTCAACAGATTTTAGAAGAAGCTCAAAAGCATAAGGGTTTTGCTTTTATAGAAATATTGCAACCCTGCGTTATATTCCATGCAGATGCAGGATATAAAGAGAAAACATATAATTTACAAAAATCTGGACATGATAAAACTAATTTCAAGGCAGCAATGGAAAGAGCAGAAGAATGGGATTATAACGGCGTAAAAGCCGGAACAAAAATTCCCGTTGGAATTTTTTATCAAACAAGCAAACCTGTTTTTGAAGAATTAATTAGAGAAGAGAAATAGATATTCTAGAAATTTCGAAAGAAGATAAGAAATATAAACGTATTTTCGTTATTAAATAAGGGGAAAAAAGAGGAAACTAATATGACCAATGAAAAAAAACTTCAGCAATTTTATAATAAGTATATAAACAAACCGATTTATAGAGCAATTCCCTTAGTAGACTATAATGAAATAAAAAATAATGGAATTGACCCTACTAAAAATCCATATAATAAGATTAAACCTTCTATGAAAAAATTAGCCAACATCATTCTAAAGTTGGAAAAAGAAGGATATTCAATGAAACTTAAATGGGGGGGTGTTTTTGCTTCAGGTAATTTTGCTGTTAAAAACATGCTAGATGATATTAATAGGGAATTCATAGATTTTGCTTCTAATAAAAAACAGGTTGAATTTTATAGCAAAATAGTTAGTGGTGGGGCATTAGCAGTTAGTATAAAAAGAGTAACTAAAAGATTAATGGAAGATAAGCCAAACTTAACGAACCATGAATGGCAAATTATTAAACAATTAAATAGAAATTCTCAAAAAAGAATTGGCTCTATGAAAGTATTGTATATTCAAGGGAATTCTAAGATACTAGAAAAAGGTTTGATACATTTATTAAAGAAGAAGAAGAAACATTCTAAATTTGAACCCTCTTATCTTTCAAGCCCCTTTGGAAGTTTTGAGCATTTTAAAAGAGTCATAACAAAATATGGATTCAGAAAATACTCTTACTGGCTTAAATCTGAAAATTATTATTTAAGAATAAAAGAGAAAATCCCTGCTAAAGAAATAAGGTGGATAAAATGAACACCGAAAAATCACCAGAACCGACTTTAGATCGAAAATATATTATGAAAGAGTATCTAGGATTTCTTAAAAAATATAAAATGCTCTTTTTTCTTACCCTATTTTTTGTTGGACTTCATGAAGCAAAACAAGTAGCAGATAAACTGGTTCTTAAATTGGTGATGGATAAAGCCGAGCTTTTCATAGCTGGAAATATAATTCTTGATGTTCTGCTTAAATTTCTTCTTGTGGCGGGATTTGTATTTTTAGGACTTATTTTAATTTCAGTAATAACTAACTGGATGAAATTACATTTGATAAATCGGCTTGAAGCAAATATGATTTTTGATTTAAAACAAAAATATTTTAACCACATACTTTCACTCGACCATAAATTCTTTACCACACATAAAACTGGAAGTCTTATTTCACGATTGACCAGGTCGGCTGGAGCAATGGAAAGAATTGATGATGTAATTATATTTGACTTTGCACCATTATTAATTCAGGCAATTATTTTAATTACAACATTATTATTTTTTGATAAAGTTTCTGCATTAATTGTTTTTGTTATTTTAGCAATCTTTTTAGTTTACAGCCTATATCTGCAAAGAAAAATGGATTTACTAAATAAAACAGCCAATGCCGCAGAAGATTTAGAAAAAGGAAACATTGCAGATATTTTCACTAATGTAGACTCAATAAAATATTTTGGAAAGGAAAAAACTATTTCTAATAAATATGAGAAATTGAGTGCAGATACTCGAAATAAAACATTAACCTCTTGGGATGCATGGAGAAAAATAAGTGCAGGTCAAAGTTTAATTTTAGGTTCTGGAACTTTAATATTAATGGTGTTTGCTTTTATGAAATTTATACAAGGAGATATGAGTCTAGGTACACTCACATTCATTTATACTACTTATATTAGTATAATGGGTCCAATGTTTGGTTTTGTACATGGAGTAAGAAACTTCTCTCGTTCGATTACAGATTTTGAAGATTTATTTAACTATGGAAAAGTTCAAAGTGCCATCCAGGATAAATCTGGTGCAAAGGCAATGGAAGTAAAACGGGGGAGGGTTAATTTTGAGGATGTTACTTTTAATTATGGAAAAAGAAAAATATTTGATAAATTTAATTTGGATATTCCTGCTGGGAAGAAAATAGCATTAGTTGGACATTCTGGAAGTGGAAAAACTACACTTGTAAAATTACTATATCGACTTTATGATATTGATTCTGGAACTATATCTGTTGATGGCATAGATATTAGAGATGTTAAACATCAATCACTTAGAAATGAAATGTCCATAGTTCCACAGGAATGTGTATTATTTGATGATAGTGTTTACAATAATATTGCGTTTTCTAATCCTAATGCAACTAGGAGCGAAGTAATGAAAGCAATTAGATTTGCACAGTTAGATAAAATAATTGAAAAATTTCCAAATAAAGAAAAAACAATCGTAGGCGAGCGAGGAGTTAAATTAAGTGGTGGAGAAAAACAAAGAGTAAATATTGCTAGAGCAATACTTGCAGATAAAAAAATACTTGTGTTGGATGAAGCAACCTCTAGCCTTGATTCTGAAACTGAATATGAAATCCAAAAAGATTTACAGAAACTTATGAATGGACGAACTAGTATTATTATCGCTCACAGACTTAGTACGATAATGCACGCAGATAAAATAATTGTATTAAAAGATGGAAAAATAGTTCAGGCAGGAAAACATTCTGAACTTATTAGTCAATCAGGAGAATACAAAAAACTTTGGAACTTACAGAAAGGCGGATATATACAATAAAATGAAATCTTTTTATATAATAATCAGGGGTCCATTAGGCATAGGAAAATCTACAATTTCTAAAGAGCTAGCTAAAAAAATTAATGCAAAAATATTTCACATTGATAAAATACTTGAAGAAATTAAACTTGATAAAGTAGATAAAAAATTAAGAGGTATACCTCTTGAAAATTTCTTAAAAGTTAATAAAAATATTATACCTGAAATTAAAAAAATTCTTGATAAGGGAGAAGTAGCAATAATCGATGGTTGTTTTTATTATGAAGAACAATTAGAAAATATAAAGCACCGTTTAGAGAATTATGACGGATTTTTCTTTACATTAACAGCACCGCTGGATACTTGCATTAAACGAGATAGCAAAAGAAAATTAACTTATGGTGAAAAAGCTGCAAAAGAAGTTTATGATTTAGTCTCTAAATTTGATTATGGGACTGCAATTAATACTGAAAATAAAACTGAAAAACAGGTTCTTGAAGAATTACTAAAGAAAATAATATAATTTACAAATAACTATCTAATTTTTCCTGGAAGATATCTTGACTAACTGAACCAATAACTCTATCGACTTCTCGACCTTCTTGGAAGAAAATTATACAAGGAATACTGGATATTTCGTATTCTTCTGAAACCTTTGGAGCATCATCCACATTTATCTTACAAAGTTTAACCTTGGGGTTTCTTTCTGCTAAACGCACCATTATTGGAGCCATTATCTGACATGGTCCGCACCAATCAGCAAAAAAATCTACAACTATAAGGGGATATTTTTTATCGTTTATTGCTGAAGAGAAATCTGATTCATTCAAAATAACAACCTTGGCTTTTTCTTTTTGCATGATATAGAAATAGTTTTTGGGTTTTTAAGGTTTATGATTAATTATCCGCATCCTCCGGATTCTCCACAATTAGGGCATTTCTTACAGTTAGCACCGCTAAAAATTAATTTTCCACCGCATTTCCAACAAAACATTTCTCCTGAAGTTATTTGTCCTGATTTTAATTCATCTTCTAAAAGAGGGACTATTGGAACTACTTTTCCTTCAAACATCATTTTATCAATAAATTTAATTCTAGAGTCGTAGTGAGCAATTCTTCTTGCTTTGGCAAGAACATTACATCTTAGAGTTTCTATTTGCTCCTCATTAGGTTTTACCTCACACATAGAAGTATCACCAAAATATTCTAACATCACAAGTTTTGCGAAAAAATCTTCTAGAGAACTGCAGGTTTTTATAAAAGGATGCTGAGTTCGCCCATTAATTGATCCTGTTGCCCCTAAATTATGCCTGATAAATTCTTCAAGAGGTTCTCCTCTTTGTCGATTCCATGATGCTTCTTTAGCCCAGCTAGTATAAATTCCTGCAAATGGGCTTCCTGAACTTCCAAATGATACAAAGAAATCTGCCGGTGCATCTTTTGGAGGACGATTATAATATTCTCCAACTTGAAAATGAACTCCAGTATTTCCTATTTCTACAGGCCATCCAGGTCTTTCAATAAAACTACCAGGTATGATTCCTAAAGGTTTATCTTTATCTCCCCATTTAGAAGCTTTTGTTTTACTTTGAGTAATAATATTTACTGGCTGAACTCCTTTTGCCCCATCAACATAAAGAGAAATAGATTTTAATCCTAATTTCCAAGCTTTAACATAAGTGTTTTTTATATCTTCAAGAGTTGAACCTTTAGGAAGATTTACCGTCTTACTTATTGCTCCAGATAAAAATGGTTGAACTGCGGCCATCATTCCAAGATGACCATCAACTGAAATAGTATTTTCTTCTCCAAGAGCAGTTGCGAAAACTTTGTAATGTTCTTCTTTTAGGGAAGGTGCTCCAACTATTCTTTGATTCTCTTCAATATAACTAACAATATCGTCTAAACTTTTTCCATTATAACCTAAAGTTTTTAATCCAGAGACTACACAAGAATAAACATCTGCTCGTTTTATTTCCCCCTCACCTGCTAAACCTTTAACTGAAGCCACTGCAATCATTGGCTCTACCCCCGTACAATCTACGTCTAACATAAATCCAATTGTTCCAGTTGGAGCAAGTAAAGTTACTTGAGCATTTCTATAACCGACACTAACTCCTTTAGTTTCTGCGTTTTTCCAAGTTTGATTTCCAACTCCAACTAATTCTTCAAGCTGAGCTACTGGTGCCTTAGGTATTTTAGCTGCAAGGCCCATATGTTTTCTTATAATACCCAACATCTCATTTTTATTTTCAGCAAATCCCTCAAATGTTCCAAGTTTAGCTGCCAGGTCTGCTGAAGCTTCATAAGCTGTTGCAGTCATAAGAGAAGTTATTGCAGAAGCAAATGCTCTTGCTTCATCGGAATCATAGGCAATTCCTTTTGACATTAATACTGCCCCCAAATTAGCATAACCCAATCCCAGTGGCCTATATCTATGAGAATTTTCAGCTATTTCTTTAGAAGGATAGGAAGCTTTATCGACTAATATTTCTTGTGCTGCAACTGTTCTTCTAATTGCATCCTGAATTTTTGGAACATTAAATTTACCTTCTTCCATAAAATTCATTAGATTAAGTGAAGCAAGATTACAAGCAGAATTATCCACAAACATATATTCTGAACAAGGATTACTTGCATTAATTCTTCCAGAATTTGGACAAGTGTGCCATTGATTTATTGTTGTATCAAATTGTAATCCTGGATCGCCAGTAACATAGGCGGCTCTTGCTATTTCTTCGAGAGCTTCCCCTGCATTAATTACTTTTCTTTTATTTGTTAAATGCTTGATAAATCTTTTATCTGGGAGAAATCTATCGTCCTTATATTTGTCTAGAGGAATTTCTACTTCGTCTTTTTTCTTATGTGCAGTTCTAAAATTTAAATTCCATTCTTCATGATTTAATGCTGCACGCATAAATTCGTCAGTAACTCGAACACTATTATTTCCATTTTGACCATCTACTGTTTTATAGGCTTCACTTTCAAGATCTCCTGCATGTTTCGGTGCCCATTCAGGTTTAGCAGATAACCATAATGCTTTTCTTTCTTCATTTACTTTCCAATAAATAAATCTCATTAAATCAGGATGATCGGCATCAGTGATTACCATCTTAGCAGCTCTTCTTGTTTTCCCGCCTGATTGAATTCTTCCAGCAATAATATCATAAATTCTTAAAAAAGAAATTTCCCCAGAAGCAACTCCGCCGCCACTTAACGGTTCATTTATTCCCCTAAGTGTTGAAAAGTTTGTTCCTGTTCCAGAACCATATTTGAATAACATTCCTTCTTTTCTAGCATGCAGAAGAATAGATTCCATATTATCTCCGATAGATTGAATAAAACAAGCAGAAGCCTGAGGTCTTTCGTAAGCATCTATTTTATCAGTAAATTTACCATCTTTGCCAATTGCCCAATGAGTTGATTCAGTATCTGGTTTATTTTCTCTAACTCCGTATTCTCTATTAAGACCAACATTAAACCAAACCGGAGAATTAAAAGACATTTTTTGACTTACAACTAAATCAGCAATCCCATTATAAAATTCTTGAGCACCAGTTTTAGGAACAAGGCCCTGACTAATCGCACTGTCAGTAATATCCGCAGCAACTCTATGAACTAATTGTTTTACACTTGTTTCAACAGGCTTGCCGGGTGTATCACCATTATACAAATATTTGCTACCAACTACCCTTAAGGCAAGATCACTCCATTTAGATGGGGCTTCAATATCATTTCCAGCATAAATAATTTTACCCTTAGTATCGGTAATTTTTGTGCTTCTTCGTGTAAGATCAAATTTATCATATACTGAAGAAGAATATTCTATTCTAGCCAGTTCTGTTTTTTTAGAACTATATCTCCTTAATTTTTCACCCATTTTTTATCACCGTAGTTTCACCTTTTTTATTGTTTATAAGCTTTTATTTAATTTAATGTATACTTTTGAAATTTATTTTAATTATTTTATTTTAATTCCTTTAATTGTTTCTTAAAATCTTAAAAATTTTTAATTTTTGAGAGTTTAAACTTGACTTATGGCAAGTTTAAAATCGTTAACGTCCTTGAATTCTCGATAAACACTTGCAAATCTAATATATGCAACTTCGTCAAGTTTTTTTAATGCTTTCATAACTAGTTCACCGATAACGACAGACTTTACTTCTTTTTTATTTGAAGTTCGAAGTTTATTTTCAATCTCATGAACTGCACTTTCTATTTTTTCTAAACTTACAGGACGTTTTTCACAGGCCCGAATCATTCCTTTTTTTATTTTTTCAGAATCGAATTGCTCTCGACTTCCATCTTTTTTAATAACTCTTAGGTCTTTAATTTCTATTTTTTCATAGGTGGTAAATCTTTTTTTGCATTTAAGACATTCTCTTCTTCTTCGAGTTTCACCTTCACTATCTCTTTTATCAGTTACTTCTGTATTGGCTCCACAATATGGGCAATTCATTATATCTTATCTAACCTCATTTTTTCTTTTTACCTCATTTTATTATAGAAAATGTTATCCACATTTTCTATCTCTCAAAATCTCCCGTATATTATTATCAAACTTCGATTTTGAGATAAACACAACCTGTTGTATGTTGATTTGAACTCAAAATACCACGAATTGTATTTTTCTAAATATCTACCAGATTTCTAGTTTATAAATATTTCTAGTTTTTACGATCTACAATTTTTTTCTGTGGACTATTTTAGAGTTGCGACACTAGAAATGTCTACTCAAATAAATTTTAAATCGTCGAAGCTGAATAAAACTACCCTGCTAAAAATTCAAATATTATTAATCCTTTTAAAATTAATATCTTAAATTTTCCAAACAATCTAAAAAATATAATTTCTTGGGAAAATTTATTTTAGTAATAGCTAGGGAATATCAAGTTATTGGTAAATTAGGCAGATAGTTAGTCAGGCAGAAGAATAAATTATCTGTTAAGTCGGGATTAGATTTATAAACTTGAATAAATTAAGACAAATATAAAATGGGAACAGAAATAGAAGCAATATCCACAGCATATAATGGCTATCTTAGTGCGATATCTACACAAATGGGAATATCCCTGACTGCTATTACAATAATAATGACTCTTGCAAGTATTTGGGCATTATGCTGGAAGGGAATTGCACTTTGGAAAGCTGGGCAGAAAAAACAAATTTATTGGTTCATTGCTCTTCTTGTAGTTAACAGTCTTGGAATTCTTGAAATACTTTATATTTTTATATTCTCAAAAATGGGTAAAAAGACTACAAAGATGGAAGACAAACCTTCAAAGAAAAAGAAATAATCCCTTACTCTATCGCTAACATTTAAAAACGCAAAAATTCTCTTTAAATCATGGTTCGTTAGCTCAGCCCGGTAGAGCACCTGCCTTTTAAGCAGGCTGTCAAGGGTTCAAATCCCTTACGAGCCATTTGCTATTGACGAAGGAAATAGCAATGTTCTTAATGATTTCAATGCTTGAGCGGGGTTCAAATCATTTCAGAATATACCTGTTCTGAAATCTCAGAGAATCTGAAAGATTATCTGTGCCTTACGAGCCATTTGCTATTGACGAAGGAAATAGCAATGTTCTTAATGATTTTAATGCTCGCATTTCAAGGTTTCAAATTCTTCAAAATGTAAATTTTGAATGAGTTAGAAAATTAATAATTTTCTAAACCCTTACGAGCCATATCTATTTTAAAGAATATAATTCATTTCTTCTACAACAATGTGCTCCCACCAGACATATGTCGTAAGCTAAAATAGCTTATCAAAGGCAAAATAAACTTCTGCAGGGGTCTTTTCAAACAAACTCGTATGAGGTCTAAAGTGATTATACCTCATGCGAAAGAGTTCTGAATCTCCATTACAGAACTCTAATTCCTTATCCATTGTTTGAAATAACCTTTCTACTTTTCCAGAAGTTGTTGGAGAATGAACTGCTGTTCTAATATGCTTAATTCCCCTTCTTCTGCACCACCTATCAAACTTACTATGCTTACTCTTACCACCAAAACAAGAACCATTATCAGATAATATTTCTCTAGGTTTTCCATTTTTCTTGATAACTTCATCAAGAATTTTAGTAATAACTTCGGTAGAAGCAATATTAATTCTAGTTAAAGTTAAACTATATCTGGAACAATCATCAATTACAGATAAAGTATAATAATTCTTTTCTTGCTCATCTGTGTGATCTATTTGCCATAACGAATTAGGATGTTTCCTTTGCCAGCGAATATATTTTATTCTTTTTCTACGATTTGGATTTGGTTTTGTAAGATTATATTTATTTAGAATTTTATTGATGGCTTTATGGGAAAAAGTTGGAAAATAATTCATTAATTTATTCTCTCCAAATCCTGTTTTCTTTCTAAGTTCAATAACTTTATTTTCAACTTCCTCCGTTATTTTGTAATGGATTGTTTTAGGTCTCTTAGAGTTATCAGTTAAATTCCATTCATTTTTATTTAATCTCTCACTCCATCTTTGCAAGGTTCTGCTTGTAACTTCATAGCCAAATTGAGCAAGAATTATTCTTCTGCACTGATTGTAAGAATGTCTTTTAATTCTTAGCTTGAAAAATTCTTTTCTTATTTCTTCTTTCTTCATAGAAGAAATAGAAAATTAGAGCAGAACTAATTTTCGGTTGCCACCTACGACATATGTCAGGTGGCTATACATTTCTTCTACAACAATAATCCTTAAAAACCATCATCTTATTCTCAGTCTGTAAAGATGGCAGTACAACAACAAAATAATAACAGAGTTAATAACAATCAACAAAAGCCACAGCAGAAAATACAACAAAATTCTCAGAAGCCACAACAACCGAATTCTCAAAAACCACAAAATAATGCTAAACCACACAACCCTAATTTTCAACAAAATGCTAATGCTACAAAAGCCCTTGTTGCAAGAGCTATAGAAAATTTTAATCGAAGTTTACAAGTTCAGCAAAAATTATTTAATCAGATACAAACTCAACAGAGACCACAGCAAAAACCCCTACAGAATCAACAAAAGCAACCACAAAATAATGCTAAACCACACAACCCTAATTTTCAACAAAATAATCAGAAACAACAACTTAATCAAAATCAACAGAAACATCCATTACAAGTTCAAAAGAAATTAATAAATTTGATTAATCAAATTAAAAATATGCCTAAACAAGCACAACAGACTAGACCATTACAGCAATTTCAAAAACCAGTACAAAAGCCACAGCAAAATCAACAGAAACAATTTCAGAATAATTCTAAAAAACCGCAAATGATTGTTGTTAGCCAAAAGTTCATTAAGCCTCAAAATGTACAAAATTCCCAAGCAAAACCCTTAACAGTGCATCTTAATCCAACACAGCAATTTCAAAAACCACAACAAAAACCAATTCAGAATCAGCCCAGACAACAAAATAGTTTTAAAAAACCACAACAGCAAAATTTTAATAAAAATTCTAATTTTAAACCAGAAAGTGCAATTTCAATTAGAGAAGAAATAAGAAGAATGATAAGAGAAGAATTAGCTAAACAACAGAAGAGATAAAATGGGACTGCATTATGAGTTTCGTTCATTAGATAATGAACAAGATGCCAAAAATATGATTTCTTGGATGAGATTAAGACCTCTTGATTATAAACATTTTAATGACTGGGTGGATAGGGTTGAACACGAAATTTTTTCAGGTTATAAACAGGCCATTCTTGGATTTTGTATGGAGAACAGACAGCCACAACTTGTAAGCTATCTTCTTTTTCAGAAGCATAAACAGCTTCCATTCATGGAATTCAAAAGTCTTAGGGTTGATGAAAGAGTTCATGATAGATATTTTGCAAGTTTTTCATTAAGGCAGGGTGAAGTAGAAGCTAAGAGAAGAAAGTTACAAGGAATTATTTGCGATGTCAGAGAAAGCAGGGAAAATGTAATCGGGCTACTTCTTAAAGATGGCTTTTCTCCAATAGCCACAACTTCTTTGTATGAACCTGCTAAAAAAGATGTAATAATGGTAAAAGATTTTAGAAGTCCACGCGATATTTTAAGAAGGGCTGCTTAGAGACTCATTAATTCTCCATCATATAAAACTTTATAAATAAGCATAATCAAACTAGATTATAAAAAATGGTGTCAACAAAAATAACTTCGAGTGATATAGCTGAAATTGATAGAAAACTTAATACTTATATTGGCGATATGGTTAAGATAGAATATCTTGAAAATTGCCTAAAGACACTTATTCCTAATGATGCTTCTCGTTTTTGTCATCTTAAATTATCGGAATTATATGCTACAAGATTGATGTATGGTCCTGCAGCAAAACACATGGATTCTGCAGCGGATACTGCAGTAACTTACAAAGATAAGATTGAATGCTATATGAAAGAAACAGTATATCTTATAAAAATGAATGATTATATGATGATTGATAAAGCATTCAAGAAAGCAATGATGCTTGCAAATAATAATGAAAAAATTCAAGTAAAAGATTCTCTTAAGAAACTTCTGTTATCTCAAGCAGCAGAGTATGAAAAAAAGAATCAGAGAAGCAAATCTGCACAGATATATGAAAGACTTATTGAAATGCCTATAACTGACGAAAATGAAAAAAAGGAGTTGATGGCTAAACTAGCAGGATTAAACTCAAAACTTGGCAGACTTAAAGAAGCAGTACGTTATGAAACAATGATGAAAAGACCCGTGGAAGTTAAGCGAGATCCTGAAAACCAAGTTAAAAAGATTTCTTTTGAAGATTTGGGTATAGAAAGACTTTAATAAAATTAATGCAATAAATCTTTTTGAATTACTATTTCAAATTTTCTGAAGTAATTAGGATTCAAGATTGTTCAGGAAATTTGTTTTAATAATGATACTGGAAATTGTGTTATGAATTTAGGGGTTGGGTTCTAGATTATATTTAATCGATAAAATTCTCACTCATAAACCTTAAATAATTAAGATTCTTCCTTAAAACAGTATGGAAAAAGAGGGAATAGAATCGTATTGGGCAATGCCTTCTGAGAAAGTCATTAAAAGACTCGGAAGTTCTGAAACGGGCTTGTCCAGTGACGAGGCTAGAAAAAGACTTGAAAAATACGGACCTAATGAAGTTGCTAAGACCAAGAAAAAAAATATTCTAATAATGTTCATAGAGCAATTCAAAAATCCTTTTATTCTTCTTTTGGTTATTGCAATTTTACTTTCTTATTTTTTAGGCGAAAGAATTAATGCATTAATTATTCTAGTAATGGTTCTTATAAGTTCTTGTTTGAGTTTTTTTCAAGTTTATCGAGCAGAAAATACCCTAAAGGCACTTAGAAAGTATATACGTTTTCAAGCAAAAGTATATCGCGATAATCAAATAACTGAACTGGATTCGAGCGAATTAGTACCCGGAGATATTGTTCATTTTAATACAGGAGATATTATACCTGCAGATATAAGGCTCTTAAAAATTGAATGTCTGGCAACAAATGAATCGGTTTTAACGGGAGAAAGTATGCCTGTTGAGAAAAAAACTTCTTTTATAAATGAAAAATATTATTCTGCTCATCAATTATTAAATATGGTTCTTATGGGTACATCGGTATCTAATGGCTCTGGTTTAGGAATAGTTACGGCAACTGGAAGAAATACAATTTTTGGAAAGAGTGCAGAATATCTAAAGGAAAAACCATCAGAACAGGAATTTCAAAGAGGAATAAAAAGTTTTAGTAATATGCTTTTAAAAGTTGTTGTCCTTATGACTCTATTTGTTTTCATTGTTAATGCTGCACAACATAAAACAATAATAGATTCACTTTTATTTGCACTTGCTCTGGCTGTGGGTATTACTCCCGAAGTTCTGCCAATAGTTATAACAACCGCACTATCACGCGGAGCAATGAGAATGGCAAAGGAAAAGGTAATTGTTAAAAGATTATCTTCAATGGAAGATTTTGGCAATATTGACACAATTTGCTGTGATAAAACAGGAACACTTACAGAGGGGAAAATTTCATTAATCAGTCACATGAATTTTGAAGAAAAAGAAGAGGATAAGGTATTATTATATGGTTTATTGTGCAACTCGGGAATTGGAAAAACAATAAATCTCGCGGATAATGCTATTGACAAAGCAATTTGGGAGCATAGAAAAACAATTATGCTTTCTAAAGAACTTCATAGCCATGAAATTCTACAAGAAAACGAATTTAATTTTGAAAGAAGAAGAATGAGTGTTCTTGTGGCTAAGGGCAAACAAAATATAATAATAACAAAGGGTGCATCTGAGGATATTTTGAAAATATGTAATTACGCATATATTAATGGAAAAAATGTAGAACTCAAGAAGCATTTAATTTTAAAAATAAAAGAAAAAATAGCAGATTATGAAGAAAAAGGATATAAAATAATACTTATTGCTGAAAAATTTACGACAAAACAAAAAATTAATTCTGATGATGAAAATAATCTCTCTCTTTTAGGAATGATGCTTTTCTTAGACCCCCCAAAAGCTACAACAAAAGAGGCTCTAGAAAAATTAGAAAAACTAGGGGTTAATGTTAAAGTTATTACAGGAGATAGCCCCCTAATAACAAAAAAAATCTGTGAAGAAGTTAATCTAAAAATAATTGGACGAGTTATAACTGGCGAAGAACTCTCTAAACTTAATAAAATAGAATTCGAAAACTATTGCCAAAAGTATAATATCTTTGCGAGGATAACACCTGATCAAAAGTATGAAATTGTCAAATGTTTAAATAAAGAAGGTCGTATCGCTGGATTTCTAGGGGATGGAATAAATGATGCTCCTGCACTTCATGCAGCAGATATAGGGATTTCGGTAGATAGTGCTTCAGATATAGCAAAAGATGCTGCGGATATTATTTTGCTTCATAAAAGTCTCCTAGTTGTTGCAAATGGAATAATTGAAGGAAGAAAAACATTTGGCAATATAACTAAATATATGATGGATATAACTAGTGCAAATTATGGCAATATGCTTACTGTTGCTGCATCTTCAGCATTCCTTAAATTCATCCCGCTTCTTCCTTCCCAAATACTACTTAATAATTTTCTAAGTGATATTCCTGACTTAACTCTATCTTCAGATAACGTTGATTCTGAATTTGTACAAAAGCCAAAAAAATGGAATATAAAATTTATCTCGAGATTTATGATTGTTTTTGGTCTGCTAAGCTGCATATTTGATGCAATGATTATTATTCCTTTGCTGTTCATATTTAAGATTCCTGTTGAATCTTTTAGAACAGCCTGGTTTGTTGAATCGGTTCTTTCAGAAATATTTGTTATGTTTGCCTATAGAACAAGAAGACCATTTTTTAAGAGCACCCCCGGTAAATGGTTTTTGATTGCAACAGCATTTACAACAGTATTGACTATTGGAATAACCATAAGTACCTTGGGAATGGAATTATTTGGATTTGTTAATCTTTCTATGTTTATTTGGGCTTGGATTGCTCTTGTACTGATATTATATTTTGCATCAACCGAAATAGCAAAGATATTCTTTTATAGAAAATACCAGCAATAAATTGCGATTAGTTTTATCACTACAACCGCAAGTATATCCTAAAGTCTAATTATATTTATATTCTCTAAATTAAGTTTTGTTTTATGAAGGATTTAACTAAAAGAGTTCTAGAAAGAAGAGTTGAAATAGTTTTAAAAGAATTCTTATTTGCAACAAGACAAAAAAGAGATATTACTGAATGTACCTGCTATGATGAAAATAAACCTTGCCATAATATTCCTTCTGATGAATTAAATTGCTATTTTTGTTTATGTCCTGAATATGATAATTCAAAAGAAGAAGGAGGCTGTAAGATTGAAGATCCAGAAGGAAAAGGTAAGTGGTTTGATCGTCCAGACTTGGAGGCGGGTCATATCTGGGATTGCTCTGATTGTACCTATCCACATAAGACTGAAAATATAATCAAGTATCTTAATAGAGATTTTGGACTTACTTCTTGATTATTTTATTTTTACTTCGTCTATTTTGTAAATAAAATACTAATAATTAATAACAACCAAAGGGCTTCGCCAATTTGAATTGTTCGAGCAAATTTGGAATGGAAATTAATAACAATTCTTACATAGGGTATTTACAATTATTAAATCGCTTAAAGTAAAAGGCTGAGCAAGAGGAAGCCTTGGGTTTTTTGTTTGTTGCATTAATAATTTTCAGAATAAAGTTTACGAAACCTAAATTTTATTTCTTAGCAAAGAAAAGCGTACATTTACATTTGCCCTGAAGCTCGATTTCACCGCGATGAAAAACGCAAGGACAAACTATTTCTTTATCTTTTTCTTTATTGCCTGTTACGATACGGCAAGGACAGTAAATATCACCCTTGAATTCACGATTTCTTAAAAGAGCTGTAATTATTCCATCTAAAGCTTTTTCATTGGGATTTAAAATAAAATCCTTACTATCTGCATAGGCCTGAAGCTGTTTGCGAAGTTTTACCTTTTCTGCTTCTTTTTTATCCATGAAAGATATAGGGTGGTTAGGTTTATAAATCCATTTTTCTATAGGTTGCTATGGTTCGGATAAAAGTGGATGCAGAAAAATGTATCGGCTGTGCTGCATGTGTTGGAGTTTGCCCTCAATGTTTTGAAATGTTTGAAGGCAAAGCAATAGCTAAAAAACCAGAAGTTAAAAAAGTCACATGCGAAAAAGAAGCAGCAGAAATCTGCCCAGTTCAGGCAATTTCGGTTAAGTAATAGTTAAATTCATATTCATATTCACAAACAAACGAGGTAAAAAACTCATACGGCCCTTCGGGTTCGTGTTGAAAAGTTTTTTACATTCAGAAATTTAAGAAATTTCTGACTGTTCTTTTTGTGATCAAAAATAACATGGCTACACGACATAACAGAGCAAGAAGCGTAAGAAGACAAAGACTGAAAAAAGCAAGAAATCGAAGAATCGGAAAGTAAAATTAATTCTTTTTCTTTTATAAGTTAGATTTCTATAGGATATTTTCTACTGAATAAATCTTTATAAATAATTTTAAATCTAATAGGGAATGGTAATTGAAGATTGTTTTGAAATTTCTGAAGATAAAATAGAGAATATTGTTAATGGGACAATAATTGTTAATATTCCAACTGCTAAAGCTGAAGAAACTAAAAAAGAGCAATAAAAATTATAAAAAATTATGAGGGTAGAGATATTGATGCTTGTTCTGTTTTAATCTATGCTACCGAAAGAGGTAAATTCGATGAATATGCAGAAAAATTAGAAAAACATTTTGAAGAAAATATGAAATATGTGCATCCAGAAGCAAGAAGAATCGCACAAATGCCAGGGGCAGTTAGAGCAGAAAGATTTTTCTTAAACTGCTTTGAAGAAATGGGCGTAAAACCCCAAAGACAGGCTAGTTAATTGATTAATTAGATTTATAATCTTATTTTTCTATTTAATTTTATGACTATCACTAAACATAAATCTGAAAGCAAATACGAATTATTAGCTCCAGCTGGCAGTTTTCCTAGTTTAATTGCAGCAGTTAATGCTGGAGCAGATGCTATTTACTTTGGACTTAAAGAAGGAATGAATATGCGTGCGAATGCTAAGAATTTTTCTATTAAAGATTTAGTGGAGATTAAGAAAATCTGCGAAAGTGGAAAAAAGAAAGTTAAAAGATATCTTACACTTAACACGATAATTTATGATACTGAACTAAAGAAAATTGAAGAAATTATTAAAAAAGCTAAACATTTTGTTAATGCAATTATTTGCTGGGACTTATCTGTTATTCAATTATGCAGAAAATATAAAATCCCATTCCATATTTCAACTCAAGCCAGTATTTCTAATAGTGAAACTGCGAAATTTTATAAAAAGCTTGGTGCAGAAAGAGTTATTTTAGCAAGAGAATTAAATATACAACAGATAAAAGAAATTGCTAAAATTATGCCAGTAGAAGTTTTTATTCATGGTGCTATGTGCGTTAGTGTAAGCGGACGATGTTTTACTTCTCAATTTTTATTTGGAAAATCTGCAAATAGAGGAGAATGCTTGCAACCTTGCAGAAGAACCTATGAAATTAAAGATGAAGATGGCAACGAATTACGATTAGAGAATAATACAGTTATGTCTGCTAAAGATTTATGCACACTTCCATTTATTGAAAAACTAAAGAAGGCAGGAGTTGTTTCATTTAAAATTGAAGGAAGAAATCGTGAGCCAGAATATGTTGATAGGGTTGTTAGAGTTTATAGAAAAGCATTAGATAAAAAATTAAATGAAAAAGAAATCAAAGAGTCTATGAATGAATTAAATAAAGCTTATAATAAAGGTTTTTCGTCTGGTTTTTATTTAGGTATTCCTGATATGAATGATTTTTCTAAAATTGAACATTCTTCAGCAACCCAGAAAAAAGAATTTATTGGAACAGTTTATCATTATTTTAAGGATGTTAATGTTGCTGCAATAAAAATTAGTTCGGGAGTTATTAAGATTGGAGATGAATTAGTTATAATTGGAGATAAAACGGGAGCAGTAACTCATAAAATTGAAAGAATTGAAATCAACCATCAACCATTTGGTTGGGCTGATAAAGGTCAGGAAGTTGGAATAAAGATTCCAAACGTTCGAAAGGGCGACAAAGTTTATCTTGTTGTAAAGAAATAAATTTTTTACGGTTTTAGAACAAAATTAACTTACCAAAAACCTCACCAATTATTTCCTATGAATTACTTTCTTAAATTTTCCATAGAAATATTCTATTTTAGATAGTAGGGAAAATTTATTTTAGTAATTATTCAACTCAGATGGGGGTTTATTTAGTCGGGGTGAATTTAGAGTCGCAAAGAGACAAGGAACCATATTTTCTCGACAATATAAATCTTTTAAAACTCCGAATATAGTATAATCCCATGTTAACAATAGAAACTCTTGAAAAAATAAAAAATGGTGCAAGAATAACTTTATTTAATGGCATTTTTGCGATTCTTTTTGGAGCAGCTTATCTTGGTTTTATGAACTTTTTTCTTAAAGATAATTTTAGAACTATAGATGTTGTTTGGAAAGTATTCTATAAATATAATAATGAACTGGCCTCAGTTATAGTTCGACTTACGATTCTTAAATGCGTATTTATAATTCTAATGGGAATAATGATAATATATTTATCGGATTATATTCATAAAAGAAAAGACAGATTCGCATGGATTATGTTGTTTGTTCTTGGGGGCATAATTTTTTGGCCAACAATCCTAACTATAGAGCTATTCGATAAAAACTTCTATACGATTATTGCATCCGCAATAGGATGGATAACCTTTATAATAGGAATGATACTTCCCATAAGATATTATATGCAGAGAGAGTATACGGAATACTAACTTTGCTAAAAAAGAGGGAGAATGGTTAGAAAAAATAAATCTGAAAACGTATACAATATTCCCAATACCTTAAGTTTGCTTAGAATCATATTAAGTCCAATTTTAATATTTTTAGTTTTTCAAAATTATCCTATTTGGATAGTGGTAGTTATTTTTGCTATTGCTGCTCTAACGGATTTTGCAGACGGATATATTGCCCGAAGATATAATCTAGTTACTGAACTTGGAAGAAAACTGGACATGTTCGCAGATAGAATCTTAATGATAAGCATCGTCTTAGCAATAATTGCTTATATGCAAGTAAATAATTTGCTTATTGAACCTATGATTATTCAAATAATAATGCTGATGGCTAGAGAAATAATCAGCACACCATTCTTTATTATGGCTATAGTTATGAGACTAAATGTTTTTCCTAATGCACGCAAGATTGCTAAACTTACAACCCTCCTTCAGGGCCTAAGTCTTCCAATGATTATTCTTGGTTGGCAGATTAGTATTTTCTTTTCATTGGCTACACTAATAACTGGAATCATATCGGGGATATACTATGCTAGAGATACTTTATTTGCTAAGAATATTAGGGATAGGAATAAAAAGTAGCTAAAAAACCTTTATTATCAAACAGGAAAAATCTATCGCCTTCATTATTCCAGATTTCTTTATTATCTGGAGACTCATAAGTTTTTTCTTGTCCAGAAGATAGATTAGATAAATAAAAAGTATTTCTACCAGCATCTTTTACAAACCATTTATCAAGAACGCAGTTATAGTTGCATTGATTAAAAATGATAAAATATTCTTCTTTAGCATTTAATTCTTTTAGTTTAATACAATCGGAACAAATTTCTGAAGATTTTGTCCATATTCCAATTTCTAGGTCTTTTGCCTGTTTTTCGGCATTTAAAACTTCTTTTTCGTACTTTAATCCAACAGTATAATAAGAATTAGCCAAACCTTGCTCTAAAATTTCTAAATTTAGAAAACGATTTTCATAATAAATATATCTCAATTTTCTTTTATATTTATCTGTATCTTCTTTATCTCGCTCAAGAGTTATTTTTTTGCCAACGAATTGCTTCAGAAAATTTGCAGATTCGTTTGAAAAGGGCATTTTCTTTTCAGGAGTATTTATTCCCAAAAGTCTTACATGAGGACCACTATCTATTTCGATTGTATCACCATCAAGAACTCTTAAGAGAGTTGCTGATTCAAGAGGGTATTCTATTTGTTTTGAGACTTGGCCTGTTAAATGTGGATAGACTATTGAGAAGATAGAGAGAAGAAGTATTACGAGAAGAAAGGTTAGGATTCTTTTTTTAGCCATAATAATGTTAGTGGGCGAGGGGATTTAAAGATTTTGATGAGCTTGAAACCAGGATAATAGCGTATTTATTTTTCCAGTTAGATTATACTTCTATATTATTTATTCCTAATCGAGCTCCCACCGAAAAGCTTATAAACTATAGCTACTATAGTAGCTATAGAACAAAAGAAAATATGACAACTACAACTATTCAACTAAGTAAAGAAACAAGAGATAAAATATCCTCTTTCGGAATAAAAGGAGAAAGTTACGATGCAATTATACAAAGAATTTATTCTTTTGCAGTTAAAGAACAATTAAGAGCATTTTTACTTTCATCAGAAAATACTATCTCTATCGAAGAGGCTAGAAAAGAGCTGAACAAAAAATGGCCAAGGTCCAAATAGTTAATTCTCTATTTAAAGAAATTGAAAAAAAGTTCAAAGGCGAGGCTCATGAAGTTATTGATTTACTTGAAACTTTAGAAAATAATCCTCATAAAGGCAAGACTCTAGGTAATGTTGGAGGAATTGTTATTAAAGAACTTAGATATAATTCTTTTAGGTTTTATTTTATTACGGATGGCAATGTCTTGAAGGTAATGGACCAAGAGAAGCTGGTCAATTTGCTTATTACTTTTGTAAGAATGTCTGATAAAAAAGATCAACAACAAACAATCGAGGAAATCAAAAAGATTCTTCTTAATTTTGGACCACCCGGTTTTGATTAATAGTAATCGGGTATTTATAAAAAAGCTAGATTATACTTCTATATTATTTATCCTACTATTACCCTACTTTTAAATCTTAAAAACCTTTCAGATAACTATAGAAAAGGTTTTTAAACGTACTTTTTTTAGAGTAATCATACAAACAAAGTAAACAGAGTAAAAAAGCAACTAAACCCTTCGGGTTGAGCAAACAGGCTTTTTTACATTCTGAAAATCCTTGATTTTCAGACTGATTTGTTTTGTTCCAAAACAAACATGGCAATAGTAAGAATAAAACTAGGAAGCTTGGACATTAACGAATTAAACAATGTCTGTGCGACGATAAAAGAAATCGCTAAGAAATCTGGCGTAAACATAAGTGGACCTATACCCTTGCCAACAAAAAGATTTAAGATAACTACAAGAAAATCTCCATGTGGAAATGGAACAGCTACTTTTGATAATTTCGAAATGAGAATTCACAAAAGAATAATTGACCTTCCGTCAAACGAATCAGTTCTTCATTCTATTATGAAGTTACCTATTCCTCGTTCTGTGAATGTTAAGATAGAAATGAAAGATTAAACTTTCAACCTTTCTTTATTAGTTATTTAATTTTTATTTATTTGTTATATATTTTCTAGTGTAGTTTTATTTAAATAGTTCTATTCTGGTTAAGTTTTGAAAAAGATGGCACAAGTAAAACCAAAATTAAAACTCGTAACATATACCCCCAATCCCGAACACGTTATTGCTGAAATGGCTAGATTATGTTATGCAAATGACGAAGATGTTGCTAAATTGTTTAGGGGAAATATTGATTCTCTAGATGATGCAAGACTAATAAAAATGCTAGTAAATATGAGACATCTATCTCCTCTAGAACATGCTTCATGGACTTTTGAATTTGAAGGTGTTTCACGTGCATTAACTCACCAACTAGTAAGACATAGATTGATGTCTTTTTCTCAAAGAAGTCAAAGATATGTTGAACAGAAAAATTTTGATTTTATCATTCCACAGACAATAGAAAAAGCAGGGATGTCTGAAAGATATAGCGAAATGATGAGCGTTATTGGAGATTTTTATGAAGAACTTGCTAAAGGCCTTGAAAAAAATCTTGGATTAATGGGTGAAGCGAAAAATCAAGATGCAAGATACGTTCTTCCTAATGCTTGTGAAACAAAAATAGGATTAACTGCCAATGCTCGACAACTTTTACATGTATTTGGAGAAAGAACCTGTAATAGGGCTCAGTGGGAAATTAGGGGAGTTATGAAAGAAGCATTAAAACTAGCTTATCCGACTGCACCAAATATTTTTTCTTATGTAGGTCCTTCCTGTGTTACAGGAGGAAAATGCCACCAAGGCAAAAAGAGTTGTGGTAAAATGCAAGAAGTTAAGTCTTATTTTGAGGGATTAAAATCTATTTAAAATGAAAAGAGGAAAATTGTTTGTTATAGAAGGAACAGATGCTTCTGGGAAAGAAACCCAGACACTAAAGCTCATTGAACGATTGAAAGCAGAAAGTATTCCTTGTGAAATGATGAGTTTTCCAAGATATAATACTCCTACGGGTCAGATGGTTTCAAGATACTTGGGAAAAGAACCTTTTGAACAGGAGTTTGGCCCTTCAGATTCTGTTAACCCTAAACTTGCATCAGTACTTTATGCAGAAGACAGATTTTTTGCAAAACCGGAAATAGAACAAATATTAAATTCTGGAAATAATTTAATCCTTAATAGATATGTTGAATCAAATATGGGGCATCAGGGTGGAAAAATAAGGCATTCAGATAGCAGGTTAAAATTTTTTAAATGGCTGGAAGAATTAGAATATGGTGTATTTGGATTGCCTAGACCCGATATGGTAATCTTTCTCTATATGCCCTACAAATTAGGAATGGAGCTTAAAAAAGGAAGACCTGGAAGGGCAGATGGACATGAATCTAATTTAGAACATCTTAGAAATGCAGAAGAATCTTATTTGCAGTTAGAAGAATTATTTGAATGGACAAGGATAAACTGCTCGAGTATGGGGCACACTATTAAAACAAGGGAAGAAATACATGAACAGGTTTATTCTGAAGTGATAAGCAAACTTTTATAATTCTCGTTTTCATAGTTAGATTATGGACATAAAAGAATTAATCAGTGAAATAAAAAAGAGTAAAAAGTATAGAAATATTTCTGAAGAAGTTATAGGGGGAAATATTAATAGTTATATTAAGAAAAACCCTCATTATGACGAAAAATTAATTATTAAGGGTGTTAAAACATTACTGCATAACATTCATGGAAGTTTTCAGGTTTCTGTTAAAAAATCTAAGAAAAGAGAAGAATATCTTCACGAACTTGAGAAAAATCCAAAAGATATAGAACTAATTAAAAAAATTCTAGATACTAATCGCTCAACTAAAGAAAGACTGCCCATTTATTCAGAATTATATGGAACGATTTTTGATATAACTGGAAAACCTCGGAATATAATGGATTTAGGATGCGGACTCAATCCAGTTTCTTTTCCATTTATGGCAATTTATCCAGAACATTATTACTGCTATGATATTAATGAAAGTGATACAATCTTTTTGAATAAATTCTTTAAGACTGCAAAAGCTTTTGGTATAGCAGAAACTTTAGATTTAACAAATATAGAAAATGTAAAAAAACTTCCAGGCAATATTGATGTTTGTTTTATGTTTAAACTTCTTGATACCTTGGAAAAAAGTGGACATAAGTATAGTGAAGAAATTATTCATGTTCTTTTAGAAAAATGTAAATTTGTCGTCGTTAGTTTCGCCACTAGAACTCTTGGTGGAAGAAAAATGACTTTTGCAGAGCGGGGTTGGATTCAAAGGATGCTTGCAAGAATTGGAATGAAATTTCAAAAAATAGATTTTGAAGAGGCTGGAGAAATTTTTTATATAATTTCTAAGAGTTAAAAGTTTGTAAACATTATTATCTAGCGATTTAATAATTCTACTTGGCCTTACCAATTTGAAGAATTCGTGTAAAATTAATCTGGAAATTAATTATCAGCCCAATAATCCTTAGATGTAAGTTTTTGATTTAGGGAATTATTATTTATTTATAGAAATTATGCGAAGCAGAAAATAAAAATATGCAGGGCAGAGTAGGTAAAAACATTTAAAACTCCACATTCTTAACCCTAGTTATGCCCATTTCGCATACAGAGAATTAATAATTCTCTGTCTCTTCAAAACAAGTATATTTTGAAGATATCGGTATCCGCTATGCGAAAGATGAAATTATAAAGGGATATTTCATATCCCAATTATGCCCATTTCGTATATCGGTTATTACACAAGCCTGGAAACTACAGGTTCTCTTTAGAAAAGAGAACCTCTAGGGAGGTAGAGAAACTATATTAGCGTTTCACGCCTTCCATACCTGAAAGCTTGACCCTTCACGGGGTTGACAGGTTCGACTCCTGTAGTGGGCGTTGAGTCATTATATGATGAAATAACAATGCACACTGCAGGAACTGTGGTGGGCGTTCAAAAATGAGGAAAACATGAAAATAAGTGCATTAGCATCAGGGTCAAGTGGAAATTGTTTTTATATTGAAAATGAAATAAAAAATCAGGCAGTTCTTATTGATTGTGGGATTTCTTGCCTGCAAATAGAAGAGCGATTGGGTTGTTTGAAAAGAAGTCCTAAAACCATTAAAGCAATATTTGTCACCCATGAACATACAGACCATATAAAAGGCATAGATGTTTTTGCTAGAAAATTTAATGTGCCTATTTTTGCTACTCGAAAAATGATTCAGCAATCTTTTCTTTGTTCTGATAAAGAACTGCTTAATACAATTAAAAATAATGAAACTATGAAAATTATAGGGTTAGAAGTTTCTGCTTTTTCTAAATCACACAAGGCTCTTGATCCAGTTTCCTATGGCCTTCAGAAAGATAATAAAAAACTTAGTATAATGACTGATGTGGGCTATGCTTGTGAAAATATAACAGAGAATGTTTCAAACTCGGATTTTTTATGTTTAGAAAGCAATTATGATGAAAAAATGCTAGAGGGCGGACGTTATCCTTGGCCAACAAAACAATGGATAAAGAGCAATGAAGGACATCTTTCTAATGAACAATCTGCCTCCTGTGTATTAGAACATGCTAATAAAAGGCTAAAAAACCTAATGTTGTGTCATATCAGCCAAAATAACAATACTCCTGAAAAAGCCTTGGCAATTCATTCTTATTTTTGCAAACAGAGAAAAGACCTTAATCCCAAAATAACTCTTTCACTAAGACAAACTCCAACTAATTTATTTAAAGTTTAAAAACTGCAAAAACCTTCCTAGAATATAAAATGGTGATGTTTGAAACTCTTGCAATTCAACTTGCTTCAAATGCAGGCTTATTCTTTATTCTTGCACTAATTGCAACAGCACTTTGGGGCGATGCTTCATTAATATTTTTTACGGCCTTTTCAGTTAACTATAATATAAATTTATGGTGGATATTTTTTGCAGCATATATTGGAACAATGATTGGAGATTCTTTATGGTTTACACTTGGAAAATATCTCGAACCAAAAATAGAAAGAAATGCGAGATTAAAGAAAACCTATGCTAAAATTGCTGAACTTATAGAAATCGTTTTTGGAAACAAACATCTATTAGCATTAACTGCGGTAAAATATTTATACGGAACACGAGTTATAACAATTATCTATCTTGCAAAAGAAAAGATGAATTATAAGAAGTTCATCTATTATGATTTCTTATCTACTTTCTTTTGGGTTATTGGTGTAGGTCTTATTGGTTGGCTCGTAGGTGAAGGTTTTATGATGGTTAAAACATTTCAGAATTTACAATTAGCAATTACAGGATTAATTGTCTTTTTCATATTATTTAATCTGCTTCAGAGAGCAATAAACAAAAAAATAGAAAGCATTAAGAAAGAAAAGATTAAAAAGAAGAAGCGAAAGATTAAATTATTATCTAACATCTCCAATTCTTAAACGATAAGCAAACTTCCAAGCATAATTTTCTTCAAAATAATTTCTTTCTTTTTTTCTAAGTTTTCCAAAATAATTCATCATGCCCCAATAACACAAATGTCCAAATTCGTGCTCTAATTCTAAATTATCCGATTCAAAATCATCCCCAATTATATTTAATCTATCTTTTGGATAAAGTATTTGTGCTTCTCCCTTACAAATTCGGGCATACCAAATATCTGTATGTTGGTTTGTAGATTGTTGTTCTACCATACTTATTCCAAACAGGTCTACCAAATACAGTGTAGTTTCTCTAGAATATGTTCCATTTTTGCATATTAAATCTGCGAAAGATTCTGGTGAGAGTGGATACGCAACTCTCCTCGCTTTGAGAAAAGAGACCATCGTTCGTCTAAATTCAGAATCTGAAAGGCAATTTGGACTGTTCATCTTTAAATAAAATTAATTAACTTTAAAAGAATTATTATAACTGAAAATAGAAACTAAATAATTAAATCTTAGCACTAATTATATAACTCGCTTTCTTACTATGTTTTAGATTATTATGAAAATATTTTCTATAAATGATAAAACCTGCAACAGCAAGAATAATTATGATGACAATCATTCCAGTATAACTCTGGGTTATTCCGGCTTCTTTTGCACTTGGAACATTGAAATTTATATTCAACTGTTGATTATAATCTCGGTTTAATGAATCCTTATAGTTTAAAGTAATTGGGAATACTAATGTTTTTTTATCATCATTAGCATTTATCTTAAATGTAACTTCTGAAAAATCATCTGAATTTAAATCACCAATGTAATCTAGATTTGTGCCAATAATCTTATAATCTACAGAATCGCCCAATACTACCTTAAGAAATTTAACATTTCCTATATTATTATTAATAACTTTTATTTTAATATTACCTAATGAATTACCTTTGTAAATTTCTGAAGAAGATAATTCTCCGATTAACTGTGGAGAACTGCCAATTGATACGCTAAGAGTATTATTTTCACTTTTTTCATCACCGATTGAATTAATATATTTAAAATTAACTGGAACTTTGTATACACCCTCGTCTGCAGATGGTGTTGCAATTATTTTAAAAGATAAATCAGTTAAAGAGCCTGCTGCAAGAGAGTCAATTTTTTTTCTTGAAGTATCTTGATAGGCTGCTAATTCTGCTGGAAGTGTAAGCTCTATTCTTATATCCTTAAGAGAACTATCTGCAATATTTTCTAGTCTCATATTTATGGTCCCATCTGCACCAGGAGCTATTTGTGCAGGAGTTGTGCTAACTTCTGAAAGATAAAGAACATATCCAAATGCTAATCGATTAGCTCTATCTGTACTAATATCTGCTGCTGCAACACAAAAGATAAGACTAAGTGCAAGCAGTAATGAACAAAATATCAAAAGTTTTTTCATGTTTCCTCTTTTTCCTAATTATAGTAGGATTAAGGGATTTAAAAAGGTTGTTTTTTTAAGAAAAATTTGTGCTTCGCATAATTCTAGTATAATTATTAATGCAATAAATTTAGGAGCAGAAGTTTCAAGTAAAAAGAGCTTACTGTCTTTAGCTGTAATCATAAAGTTTGAAAAATTATTAAATTTGAGAACTGAGAAGATATAAATAATTGTAAATGCCCTTTGTAAGAATTGTTATTAATTGCAAGTTTTGTTCGCACATTAATTACTATGAACTCTTTTCTTCAATAAAAATCTAAATATAAACTAAAAAAATAAAAACCAACCGACTAATTAGAAGCTTTCTTCTTCAGATTCTTCTTCTTTGTCCTTACCCTTAGTTTCTGATTCTTCTGATTCATCTAATTCATCGAATTCTTCTGATTCAGTTTCTTCAGGCTTTACTTTCTTTTCATCGCTTGAAAAGTTGTTTGAGCGAGGAGTTATTCCTTTCTTCTTGAAATAGCACTCTTTACAAAGTACAGATGTGCCGTCTCTAGGTTTGAATGGAACTTCGTCTTCTTTTCCGCACTCTGAGCATTTGATTTTTGTCATTTCTCTCGGTCCGCCAAAAGATCTTCTTGGTCTGAATCCGCCACTGTTGCCTCTGAAACCACCGCTTCTGAATCCGCCTCGGCTTTCGCCAGAGCTAGAACCTGAGCCTCGGAAATTTCCGTATCCTAACATTATTTTCCTCCAGTCTTGTGTTTAATTGCTTTAATTATAAGAAGTAGTCTTGTTTTGCTAGCAATTAACTATCTCACTACACTATTCTTATTAATATTGAACCATAAAATGGATTTATAAACCTTTTGAAACTATTATCCTCATGGAACCACTCTGGAATCAAATAGAGCAAATTGTAAGAGAAAGCGACATTGTATTAGAGATTTTAGATGCCAGAGCAGTAGAGTTATCTAGAAGTGAACAGCTTGAAGAAATTATCACGAGAATTGGAAGACCAAGAATACTAGTAATAAACAAGATAGATCTTATTAGCATGAGAAATTTAGAAAAAGCTATTGGTGATGTTTTGGCATCTAGAAGAGCAGAAAAAGATTCGGTTGTTTTCTTTACAAATAGAAATAAGAAAACAGTTAGAAATTTACTTTCTAAAATTCGGCAGGTTTTTGGTAAATATGGAAAAAGAGAAAGCTATGCTAAAAATCCTATTTTAGAAAAACCCTATCGAGAAGCAAGAGGAGATATTATCGTAGGTGTTGTTGGTTATCCCAATGTTGGAAAGAGTTCAGTTATTAATGCTCTAGCCTTTAAGAAAAAAGTTCCTGTTTCAAGTAAAGCAGGAACAACACATGGAATACATTGGATTTGTGCTGGAAAAAGTGAAATCAAACTTATTGATACTCCCGGAGTAATTCCCTTAAAATTCAATGAAGAAGCAAAACTAGGAATTATTGCTGCCAGAAATCCAGAAAAGATGAAAGATCCTGAAGTTGCAGCAGGAACAATCATAGAACAATTCATTGAAGAAAATAAACTAAGAAGACTTGAAGATTTTTATAATCTTAGATTTAGCGATGAAACTAAAAGAGAGAAAAATCCCTATTTACTTATTGAACAAATCTCTCTTGCGAGAAAACATCTAAAGAGGGGCGGAGTTGCTGATGAAAAAAGAACCGCGATTAACATTGTAAAAGATTGGCAAACTGGAAAATTAAGATTATAATAGATAATGTTTAAAAAGTGATAATTTCTAAAACTATAACTCCAGAGCGGAGGTGATTTCTGGCAGATACAAAATGGAAAAAATAGAAACGGTAGTTAATCGAAAGAGAAATTCAGAACTTGAAAAATTTGCAGAACAAGCAACAGGATTTATTGATGCAATAGTTCATGGAGAAAATAAAAAATATCTAGCAACTAGGAGGATTGGCAAATTTGAATCTTATCTAGAATTATATATAAATGAATCAAAAGAGATAAAAGAATTGGACTTGGATGATGAACTTCAAGATGACGATCCTCTAAAAGAGAGAAAAAGAGAAGAATATGATGAAGAAAAACATTTTTCTAAAGTATATATGGAATATTTAAAAGAACAGAAACAAGACCGAGTAATGACTTATTTAAGAAAAAATCTTAGCTATAATTTAGCCAAGGAATTAATGGCTTTTGCATTAAACCCTGAAAAAAAGTTAAATCCCTGTGAAAAAATAGAAAGATTAACTATGATTGGATTTTTAGATTTTAAAGGTGGTCTAAAAAATTATTTAGATAAAAAATAAAGTAGTATAAATAATCATCTAAATTCTTATAAATAGATTAAAAATTAGTTTAATATGACTGAGGAGATAAAACCAGACCTAGTTAAAGTTGAAAAAATTGGACAGATTGACTTAGATTCATTTGTTAATTCTACGATTTACATAAGATATAGGGGTTCTGGAAGTTATAGAAAAGAATATACTGCAGATCTTCTAGGACATGATGAAAGTTATGTTTATATGGGTTCTGGAAATAATCATAGTGCTTGTTGCAAAATGAGTGAACTGCATTGGTTGGGAAGATTAATTAACGGAGTCCATAGATTCAAAAAATCAAATGTTGATACAATTACAACTCTTGAAGCAAAAGTTGTTTACGAAATTTCTTCTGTTGATTGCTGAAATTCAGGATATAAAACCTTATAAACCAACTAGAATAATACTAAACATGGCAGAAAAAGATTACGGAAAAATTGAAAAAAATTCTAATACAAGCATAATTATCCGAGTAGATGATTTCGGTGGAAAACTTGGTTTAACAATAAGAGAATTTGTTAATGGTTCTGATGGCGGATATTCTGGATTTACAAAATCTGGAACTCGTATTCCTGCAGAAAAATTTCTTGAATTTAGAGAAATTATAAATTCTATAAAACTTGAAGATTTGAAGGCTCCTGAAGTTGAAAAGACAGCTAAGAAAGAAGAATCTTCAGATATTGAAGATTACTAAATTTTCTAAGAAAATTTGAAGAGTTTTATTTAATGTTTACTGGTAGTGTGGTGTTTAGTAATAATGGTTTGGACGATCAGTTTCTGTTTAGACACAGTTCAAAATCCGAAAGGTTTATAAATAAGCATATCTTACAGTAAGAAAGTAAGAAATAGGAGAAAACAAAATGACAGTAAATATGATAAAAATGTC
>CAYIVX010000007.1:0-29012 GCA_964366925.1 Candidatus Woesearchaeota archaeon
GATTCTCCGAAAGAAATCTGCAGTAAACAACCGCAACATTTTCAAAACAAAGTTTTGAATAAGCCTGAAATTATAATTTCGGGATAAATGTTGCGGATTCCGCGAAAATCAATTGGTTTTCGGGGCCATAAAAATCCATTGGATTTTTCGGTCTTTCAGTGATTAATAATGTCTAGAAAAATGGGTGAGCCGAGAATTTGCATTTAAGTATGTAAACAAAATAAAAATGAAAGTTCGAGTAAAGAGGAGCCTATTTGGGGTTTGTTTAGTTATTCTCGATGTAAGGGATTAAAATTTACATAACATCATGCCAATTAGCAGAAAATTATTAGTAATGCATTAAACAACAAGTTAAATAGAAAGAGTTATATACCATCTTACTAATATCTATACGTATGAAAATTAGTAAGGAAGAACTGATAAGGATAAATCGAGGATTTGGTGGTGGACTTAGAAATGATGCTAGCTTAGACTTTGCAATAGACAAGCAGGAAGACAGGAAATTAGGAGATTTCAAAAAATTAGCCTACTTAATGAGGGCTATATTGGTTGATCATCCATTTAGTGATGGAAATGAAAGAACAGCGATGTATTTTGCCCTTAAATTTACAGAAGGAACTTCTATGCAAGCAGATAGGGAACTGCTTATACATCAAATTGTATCAATTGCTAAGAATAATATTAATGAAATTAAAAATATAAAATGGAGATTAAAAAATGCAATCAGATAAAATATTAAAAAAATATGCAGAAATGTTCAAAGCACTTGAAGAATATGACAAGACTCATGAGCTTTCATTTCAAAGAAAAAAAATTTACCTAACATTATCAGTTGCCACTCTGAACAAATTAAAAGCACTAAGAAAAAAAACTGGAAAACCAATTTCAAGAATTATTGAAGAAAGAATTTAAGATTAGCTTCGTCCATTCGAAAATCAAAAAAACAACGTGCCACCTCCAAGGAATATTCCACATTTTTCTACTAATTTAAACTCAAACCTTTGCTTCAGAATTAGGGGCATTAATAATAAGTTTTATTACACGAAGTGCAAATTTATTAAAAAGTAGAATTATGCAATAAAATCGTGCTCTTTCTGAGTCTTTTTTTCATCTATTGTGATAATTCTAACAATCTTTCCACTTCTTTTAGCTAACTCTCGCATTTTTAGAGGGTCTTTTTCGCCAACAGGCACAGTTATATTTGTTATTTGAAAAATATGTTTTATCTCTGCTTTTTTTGTAGAATCTGTTATTTCGTTATCAAAAATAAATTTTTCTATAAGTTTTTTATCCGTTGTATAGAATTTACAGAAATCGGCCTTTACTTCTGCATCAGATCCTTTTGTTGAAGGTTTTCCAGAGATTGGTGCTTTTGGCCGAGTTTTTAATTCTGTCCCATTAACATTCATAGATAGTGCAAAAAATGCTGTTGGCAGTTTGTTTAAAAGTGAAAGAATATCATCCCCCGTCATTTCGCTATCAAGAATATATTGTTTTACTCCTGCAAATTGTTTTTTTCCTGAAAAATTAAGTTGTCCTGTTAAATCTCTCGTAGAAACAATAACGCCCGTAACTTTTGTTTTATTATTTCCAAGTCTTTCAGCCATAATTCTTGCAAATTCATTAGAATATTCATAGGTAGTAGCTAAAGAATATTTATCTTTTCCGTGAGAATATTTTATAACCGCCTTATCTCTAAATTCTCCGCGTGAAAATTTTTGAAATTGTGTGTGAACTATTTCATCGTTTTCAGTTTCAGAAGTAAAAATCTTTTTTATGAATGAATCCATGGTGTTTTGTAGTTTCTTAAACTCTAAGAAACTTCTTTTCCAAAGAAGTGTGTTATTTTTTGTTTATAAAGGTTTTCTCTATAAATTTTTATATCCGTGTGGAGTTCATAAAATTTATATACTGCAATATATATCTTATTATATGGACGAAAAAAGCTTTAAAAAATTTCTTTTACCCCTAGTAATTTTACTTATGGGTGTACTTTCATTTTTAGTTATTAAACCTATTTCAACGGCAGTTATTTTGGGTTTGCTTTTTGCTTACATGTTTACACCTGCTTATAGGGCATTAAATAGAAGAGTTGGTTCAAAAAATATTTCAGCAACGATGATTCTCCTGGTTATTGCAGCCATATTAATTCTCCCATTAGTTATAATGCTGCCCTCTTTTACTAAACAACTTTTTGGAGTATATTCTACACTTCAAAAACTCGATGTTTCAAAAATAATACTTCAAATATTTCCTTCTCTAACAAATATTCCAGGTGCATCTACTGAAATAATTTCTGCGGCAAGTCATTTTAATTCAAATCTTTCTAGTTGGATATTAACTATTTTTCAAGACACACTTATGAATCTTCCAGCCATAATCTTCGCCATATTAATTATGCTCTTTACATTTTTCTTTGCACTCAGAGAAGGAGATAATCTTTGGGAATATTTCCTCTCTATTTTTCCATTTCCAAAAGAACATCACGAAAGATTTTATAAAAGATTTGCACAGGTAACAGATTCTGTAGTTTATGGTCATGGAATTATTGGAGTCGCACAGGGTCTTATTGCAGGAATAGCTTATTACATGTTTGGAATCCCTAATGCTCTTTTGCTTACAATTATCACAATAATAGTCGGTGTTATTCCCGTAATTGGCCCATGGCTTGTTTGGATACCTGTTGACGGATATTTATTTGCTACTGGAAATAGTGTTGCAGGAATGCAATTATTAATTTATGGATTATTTTTAATAAACTGGATAGATACTATTGCAAGACCGATTATTGTTGCTGAAAAAGCAGAAATGAATTCCGCACTGGCTTTAATAGGAGTAATTGGCGGAACCTATGCTTTTGGAGCAATTGGATTTTTATTAGGTCCGCTTATACTCGCTTCTTTTATCCTAATGATTGAATTATATCGTTCAAAAGATGCGGTTGAAAGCATTGTTATAAAAGAGGCTACTCCTCCGCCAATAACAACTGCTGTGGTAGAAAAAAAATAAAAAGAAGAAAACAAAATAGAAGAGGAAAGTAAAAAACTTCTACGGCCCTTAGGGTTCGTGTTAAAAAGTTTTTTAAATTCTGACCAGAAAAATCTTCAAAGATTTTTAGGGCCCCGAAAACCAATTGATTTTCGCGGAAATCGAGGATTTTCAGACTGTTCGTTTTGTGCTCAAAACAAACATGCGTTTAAAAATAAAAATATTAAAGTTTCTTGCAGGAAGGCCAATTGCCATAATGGATGAACATACTGCTGTAAAGATTAATGTGCATGTTGGAGAAAGGGTGCATATTCAGGATCATGACAGAGCCATAATCGCAGTTATTGATACTTCCAGAGGGGGATTATTAAAATCTGATGAAATAGCTGTTTCAAATGAAATTGTTTCTGCTTTGGGATTACGGGAAGATGAATCTGTTGAAGTAGGAATTGCAGAAAAGCCAGAAAGCACCACTCTAATAAGGAAAAAAATGGACGGATGCAAATTAGAAAAACAAGAGATATTCAAAATAATTCAAGATATAGTAAATAATGCACTTACTGAAGCAGAAATTGCATATTTTGTAGCGGCAGTTTATAAAAATGGAATGAACGATGCAGAAACTAAAAATCTTATTGATGCAATGGTATCAACAGGAACTCGGCTTAAATTTAATGGAAAAGTTGCAGATAAACATTCTATTGGAGGAATTGCAGCAAACAGAACAACTCCATTAGTAATTCCGATTTGTGCTTCAACCGGTTTAATTATGCCTAAAACTTCTTCACGTGCAATAACTAGTGCGGCAGGAACTGCCGATGTTATAGAAAGTATAGCCGATGTAGAATTTTCAACAGAACAAATTGAGAAAATAGTCAATAAAATAGGAGCATGCATGGTTTGGGGAGGAAGTCTTGGACTATCTCCTGCAGACGATAAACTAATACAGGTAGAAAAAATTCTTAGTTTAGATCCCAAAGCTCAGCTTCTTGCAAGTGTTCTGAGCAAAAAAATATCTGTTGGGAGTAAATATGTTCTTATTGATATTCCCTATGGAAAATCAGCAAAAGTGGATTTAAAAGAAGGCAATAAACTTAAAAAAGATTTTGAAAAGTTTGGAAAAATGTTCGGATTAAAAATAAAATGTTTGCTTACTGCTGGAGATCAACCAATAGGCCACGGCATAGGACCATTACTAGAAATAAGAGATGTAATAAATATTCTTCAGGGAAGAGAATCTATTCCTGATTTAAGGGCAAAGGCAATTTTTATTTCAGCAGAGATTTTAGAACTTTGCGAAAAAGCAAAAAAAGGCAAAGGTTTAGCTATGGCAAAAGAGATATTAGATTCAGGCAGAGCTTTTGAAAAATTCAGGGAAATTATAGAAGCCCAAAATGGGAAAGTTCCCCCTATTCAGGAGATTGAAGAACGTCTCGGAAAATACAGAAAAGATATAATTGCAGAATTTAATATAAAAATAAAAGTTATAGATAATAAAAAGATAAATTTTCTTGCTACGGTGGCTGGCTCGCCAATGGATAAGGGTGCAGGAATTTATTTATATAAACATGTTGGAGAAGTTATAGAAAGAGGAGAAAAAATTATGACTATATATTCTGAATCCGAAGCAAGATTAAAAAATGCTCTAGAACTATATCACAGAATGAAACCAATAGAATTTAATGCTTTTAATTAAGCTATATAATTAGATTTATTTTTTCCTTTTTGCAGACTGTTCAGATGTTTTTTGCCCATCCGCGTATATTTTTCTTTACTAGTTCCAAAATCCCTTATAAGATTTGCAGCATATTCTCCGCCCAAATGATGAGGCACGATTACATAATCTGCACCCGCATCATATAAATTAAGAGCAATACGCGGATCTTCAGCAGTTCCAATAAATATAGCAGAAGATTTTAATTCTTTCAATGCTTCGAATATTGCAACATTTGAAGGATAATCTGGAAGAGTAGATATTACAATTTTAGCTTTATCTAAACCAATATCCTTTAGAAAAGTTTTATTTTCAGCATCGCCATAGATACAATCAACTCTATTTTTCATTAAAGAGATTATAGTTTTAGGATTATAATCTACAATTAAAAATTTCATATGAGTTTTCTTTATGGTTTCAAATAACTTATATCCAATTCTATGATAGCCGAAAAGAATAATATCATAGGACTTGTTTTTAGAATCCTCATTAACATGAACTTTTCCATCAAAAATGTTTAAGTATTTTAAGAGTTTGTGAGATAAATAATCAGAAAAATTCAATCCATAGGTGCTTAGGAAAATAGTGATTAAGGCTACAAGGATGGTTAAATTCATTAAAGAACTATTAACCTGTCCAAAACCAAAACCAACGAGAACCAGTATAAGAGAAAACTCGCTTACTTGAGCTAAGCTAAGTGCAGTCATAAAATTAGTTTTCTTAGTATATCCAAATAATTTAAGTGTGCACATAACTATTATTGGTTTTACTATCATTACCAATAAAGAAAGAATAATTGCATTCTTTATCATATTATAATCAATAGGTCCGACAAGCTGACTTCCTAAAAATACGAAGAATAAAATCATGAAAAAATCTCGTAGGGGTTTCATTTTTCCTTCTAAATCTAAAGCATATTTACTTGATGCTAAAGACATTCCAGCAATTAATGCACCAATCTCTATGGAAAATCCTAGTTTAAAGAAAGTTGTTGAGATAATTAATGCCCAGGCAATACCAAATAAAAATAATGCTTCCTGACTTTTAGCCAGATAATTCATAAAGCTTCTAAAAATAAAAAGAGCAACTAAAAAAACAATAAAAATTAATAAAACACCGAGTCCGATTTTTTGTAGAATTAAATTAAATTCTTCAGAACTTGCAAAAAGAGGAATAATCATCAAACAAATTGAAGCAATGATATCCTGAATAATTAAAATACCCAGGGATATTCTTCCATGGAGAGTTTGCATCTCTCTTTTATCAGATAGAATTTTAACAACGACTACTGTAGAAGAGAAAGCTATTACTGCTCCGATATAGAATGCTTCAATGTGAGAAAAACCCAACCAAGTAGATACTAAAAAACCTATTCCTGTAACAAAAATAATTTCCACTATTCCCGTGATTGTTGAAACCTTTCCTATTTCTTTTAGCAATCTAAAATCTAAACTAAGACCTACGATAAATAAAAGAAAAGCTACGCCTATTCTTGAGAAGGTTTGTATTAGAGAAGAATCTCCTGAATTTATAAAATTGAGAAATAAGGGGCCTGCAAGAACTCCTGCAAAAAGGTAAGCAATAAGTGGTGGCTGTTTAATTATTCTAGCAATCACAGCCATAACTGCAGATAGGGTGATTATAAGACTAAGATAAATTAAAACCTCTTGCACCATTTTATATTTACAACTTTTCTCTTTTTAAATACTTTCTTAATTTATTCAAAGTTTAATTTCTAAAATAGTTTTCTTTCTACTTAATGCACTTGTTTTTTACTACTTCGAAATATACATTGGGCATAGAAAAAACTTTTAAACCCCTAAAGTCATAGTAATTCATGCCAAATCCAGTAAATCAAAATCAACAGCTTGCAGATTACATTAAAAAGAATTTAAGTAAGGGATATACTCAAGACTCCTTAAAATATTCTCTGATTAAACAGGGTTATTCAAGAACTTCTGTTGAAAAAGCAATGGAACTTGCAAATTCTCAATTAGCTTCTTCTGCTCCAAAAATGGTTGAAAAACCTACCTTAAAATATGAAATGCTGAATAAAGATGAAATGAATGCAAAAATTGCTGCACAGGATGAAGCTGAAAGAGGGTTTTTTGGAAGAATCTGGCATAAGATGTTTGGTTAAAGTTTGATTTAATTTTCCTAGAGTTATTATACTTTTTGATATATATTTTGAGATATATAGATTAGGATGTATATTTTATATTCCCAGAATATGCGAGGGCGAGCATTTTCACGAGATTAATCCATAAAAGACTCGAGTGAGAATGCGAGGGTTAGGATTTGAACCTAAGAAGGCACTAAGCCAACAGATTTTGAATCTGTCCCGTTTGACCGCTTCGGTACCCTCGCGTAAATTTAACAAGAAAATGAGCTTATTAAAAGTTATTGATTTAGGATAGATATAAAAATAATTCTAATAAAAATAGGTAAAACAGCTTTCCGGTTTGACCTCGGTTAGGAGACTAATGCCGGAAACGTAAACTGCTTAACTTCCGTGTTCGGAATGGTAACGGGTGTGACCAGCTTACTATGGCCGTTTCAAAATTATGAGAAAATCAGGGTTTTTAAATATATTGATTTAAATTATTAAATAACAAATTATAATAATCCTTATAAGGCATTTTTGAATATTTTATTCATGATTGAATCTGAATTAGATATCGATTTTAATCCAAGTGACTTTGTTGTTCCTTCCGATTGGTTTATTGATAATTCTTTTTGGGAGCATCTTGATGAGAATTGCGGTGTTCCGAGCTCTTGTAAAACTAGATTTTATATTCCAACGGCAAGAGCAAAAAAAGGCTGGCCAGAAAAATTAGAACAATTTTTTGGAGTCAAACCCTGGGTAGTTTATGACCCCTCTGTTTTGAATTTACAAAATGAAATAAGTGTGGAGGAAATTGAAGCCTGTAGACTTAATATGAACAAATATCTCGTAGAATCTCTTGAAAATATGAAACCTGTTCCTCCTCCAGATAAACTTTCAGTCCAGAGATATTTAAGAAATAAAAGTCTATCCATTACTGCAGGATTATGTTGGGGCGAAAAATGGGAAAATTTGACTGAAAAAGAACAAAGAATTTCCAGATGGACCGAAGCTTATGGGTTTTTGTGGGACCATCGAGATGGAAAAGGTGTTTTATTTCCTGGCCCCAAAGATGAAATGGCATTAAAATTTGAAGTTATGAATGAATATTTTTTTCATACAAAACAATTCCCTCCACTAATATTATGCGTAGCTCAAGAGCCAAATACCGACAGAGCTATTTATGGATTTCGAAGAGAAGCCTCTCTTGACTGGCCTTTTGATAAAATGCAGGTTGGATTTGAACATAATGAGCATGGAAAAATTATCGGTCCAAAAATAGTCACACTTTCAGATGAAGCAGTAGAAAATAATATTGTTAATCCAATGAATAAATTAATTAGGAATATAGAATATATTCTAGAAAAATAAAAGATTAAAATCTATTTAGAACTTCTTGAACTTGTTAACTAACTCTAGAGTATCTTCTTGTCCTAGAAACATTGCCCTGCAACAATATCTATCCAAGCCCAGTTCATCGAGAACTTTTCCGGAATCTTCGCCTTTTTTTTCAACACGATTCTTGAAGTCTTCCCAAAGATGTGCGATTGGTTTTCCACAGGACATGCAACGTATTGGAATTATCATAATAATACCTCATAAAATAGCTTTTTAAAACTTACTATCAATCATTTTTAATCTTTTTTGGATTATTTTTGTGAAACTTTCTTTCTATAGAAAAACATACAAATGTTTATAAATAAGAATTGGCAAACAAAATCAAGAAAACTTAAAAAAATATTTAAGTTTTCTAGCTGATTCAAAATTAAAATAAAATTTTAATTTATGAACATCGATAAAAAGAAAAAAGGGACAACAGACTGATTCAAAAAGCAAACTAATCCTTCGGATTGAGTAAACAAGCTTTTTGAAATTCAGAAATTTAATAAATTTCTGACTGTTTGTTTTCTCCAAAAACAAACATGGTTGACAAATGTATTTACTGCAAAGGTGAAATTCCAACGGGCAAAGCCCTATCTGTTTGCAAACCCTGCGGTATAAAAGTTTGGGGACTTAAAATGTATCAAGCAATAGAATCCAATATGGATGATGCCAAAGAAACAGGCAACTTAGAACAGGGAAATATCAAATAGGTCCTTAAATTTCTATTAAATTACTTCTAATTACCTAGTAAAAGCATTCAGTAAGCTTTTTAAACGTCCTTAATCTAAAAAAATAGTAATAAAACAGAATAGCAGGTAAAAAATCAATCGTCCCTTCGGGTTCATGATTAAAGATTTTTTACATTCTGAAAATTAAAAATTTTCAGACTATTATTTTTGTTTCACAAAAACAATATGATAAAACGAAAAGCAGCAAAAACACACGGAAAATTGAAACTCAGCGAATACTTTAAAGAATTAAAGGATGGTGACAAAGTAGCAATCGTTAGAGAACATTCGATGGAACCTAAATTTCCAGAAAGAATTCAAGGAAAATGTGGCATAGTAATTGGACGAAAAGGCAATGCCTATATAGTTAAAATAAATGACGGCAATGCGGAAAAAGTCCATATACTTAAACCCATACATTTAATCAGAGTATAAATAAAATGATAAAAGAAAGAACACCATTAACAATGAACGGGGCAAAAGAGATACTTGCAGATTTAAAAGAAAATGATAAAAATAAAGATATTCAGGCATTCATAAAAAAGTTTTCAAAATTAGATGAAAAAAGCTCTAAAAAATTAAAAATAGAACTTGAAACATTGAATATTTTGAAATTAAGATCAACAGACATCGTTAAAATCGTGGACATCTGTCCTGAAAATGCTGTTGAACTTAATAAAATATTCACTGAAATCAGCTTAGATGCAGATGAAACAAGTAAAATACTCGATGCAATTAAAAACAATCAATAGACAAAATGATAGAACGAGAAGAAAAAGCGATAATAATAGATTTTTTACCATACGGCTATCCACTCGAAAAGAAAATGATGCCAATAGCACAAGCCATTGGAACTAAAAATTTTACTCTTTTAGAAATAGTACCTAGAAGAGGATTAAAGCTTGAAGTCGGAGAAGAAGTATACATTGGAGAAGGCAAACGAGATAAAGTATATTATATTCTTGGCAAACTCACACCAAATAAAATCAGTGAATCTGGAAAAAGATTTATTGAAGAGTATATTGAAAAACAAATAAGAGCCGATGAGAAAAAATTCGTTGATTTTTTCAACAATGCTCAGCCAATAAATACAAGGCTTCATCAATTGGAGTTAATTCCTGGATTTGGAAAAAAACATACGAAAGCTATTCTCGATGAAAGAGAGAAAAAGCCTTTTGAAAGCCTTGATGATTTGAAAAATAGAGTTTCAAATCTACCTGATCCAAGAACCGCAATAGTTAAAAGGATAATGGAAGAACTAAATGGAGAAGAAAGACATCATTTATTTATAGGTTAAATAAAAAATATTTCAGAAATAAACAAAACGACAGATATAAAAAAGCAACTAAATCCTTCGGATTGAGCAAACAAGCTTTTTTACACTCTGGAAATTATGAATTTCCAGATTGTTATTTTTATTTCATAAAAACAACATGGCAGCAGAACAAAAAAAACCAGAAGTTAAGAAAGAACAAAAGGCAGAAAAGCCTAAACATGAAGAGAAGAAAAAATCGATAGTATCGAGAGAAGTTATATCTGGAAAAATTGTTAGAATTTTACAAACAGACGTACCTGGAGATAGAAATGTTTATACTGGACTTACAAGAATAAAAGGAGTTTCATGGGCAATTTCAAATGCGGCTTGTATTTTATTAAAACTGGATAAAAAAAGAAAAATTGAAAATAAAACTAAAAATGAAATTACAAAAATTGAAGAATTCTTAAAAAAAGGAAATTTCCCCCGATACCTGTTGAATAGAAGAAATGATTATACTACTGGAAAAGATTTACATTTACTTGGAAATGACTTAGACTTAGCTGAAGAACTTGATATTAAAAGATTGAAGAAAATAAGATCATTCAGAGGATTAAGACATGCTACTGGACAGCCTACAAGAGGACAATCAACAAAAGCACACTTTAGAACTAATAGAAAGAAAGGTGTTGGAGTTAAAGTAAAAGCGAAAACCCCTGTAGCAGGTTCAAGTGCTGGAGGAGCAAAATAAAAAAATGCCAGTAAGAAAACATAAAAGATACAATAGACCTAGAAAACTTTTCGATATTGCTTTAATAAAAAGTGAAAATGCTCTAATTAAAAAATATGGATTAAAAAACAGAAGAGAAGTTTGGAAGGCAGATTTTGCTATCGGAAAAATAAGAAATATTGCTAAAACACTTATTACTGCTGGAGATAAAGAAAAACAGGAATTCATAAATAGACAAGCAGCAAAAGGATTCAATGTAAGCACTATAGCAGATGTTCTAGCATTGAGCAAAGAAGATTATCTTAAACGAAGACTCGAAAGTGTAGTAGTTGCAAAAAAGATTACAACAACACACAAGCATGCTAGACAGCTGATAACCCATAGACATATAAAAATTTTAGGATCTAAAATAGATTCGCCAGCACATTTAACAACACTAGAGGAAGAAAATAGCCTTGAAGCAGATATAACTGTTCCAGCTAAAAAAGTTATTTCCGACGAAGAAAAAGAAATTTTAAATAAAATACATCACGAAAAGAAAACTAAAGAATAAAATGACAGAAGAAACAAAAAAAGCACCACAAGAACTTGAAATGGAAAAACATAAAAAAGAAGAAGTGGATATTCAAGACGAAAATATGAAAGAAGCTGAAGAAGACACAGAAACAAAAAAAGACGAAAAAGCTAAGAAAGAAAGAACAGGGATCTTATTCATTCAAACTACAAAAAATAATACCATACTTTCACTTACAGATATGGCTGGAAACACATTATGCAGATCTTCGGGCGGACAATCAACAAAACAAGCAAGACTTAAGTCTTCACCTACTGTTGCAATGTTTGCTTCAAAGAAAATTGCTGAAGAAGCTAAGGAACATGGAATTGTAAATTTATATGTTAGAATAAAAGGACAAACTGGAGAATTAACTTCAAGTTCGGTTTCACATGCAATAATAAAAACTTTAAGCAGAGATGATTTCAAGGTAATAAGCATGCTAGATATTACTAAATCTCCACGTGGCGGACCTAAGAAGAAAGGCGGAAGACGGGGAAGAAGAGTATAAGGCTACAGTTTCTTTTTAGCTGAGAAAGCGAAAAGCTTTCTAAGCCCCAAAAAGTATAACTTTTTGAGGAAAAAAGAAACTCTAGGAAGGTAGAAAAACTTATATACACACTTAAAACTAATAAAAATACAATAAACAAAAACAACGGAGTAAAAAACTCAAACCAGCCCTTAGGAAATTAAGAATTTCCTAATTCATTCAAAACTCACGTTTTGAAGACTTCGGGTTCGTGTTGAAGAGTTTTTTACATTCTGAAAATTAAGAATTTTCAGACTGTTCGTTTTTAACAAAACAAACATGATTAAGATAATAAACAAATCAAACGAAAAAATTAGCCTGAAGACAGACATGGACATAAGTGTGGCTAATGCTATTCGAAGAAGTGCTAACTATATTCCAATTCTTGCGGTAGACAGTCTTGAAATAAGCAAAAATGATTCAGCATTGTATGATGAAATAATTGCACATAGAGTTGGATTAGTTCCATTGTTAAATGAAAAACTAAAGTTACCTTCAGAATGTGATTGCGATAAAGAAGAAGGTTGTGGAAAATGCTCAATAAAATTGAAATTGACTACAAGCGGACCTTGCACAGTTTATTCAGATGAATTATCACCAAAAGGCTCAGTAGTTTACAAAATGCCAATTACTATTCTTGACAAAGACCAGGAGTTAGAATTTGTTGCGATTGCTAAGATGGGATTAGGAATCACACATGCAAAACATTCTCCTGGAATGATTTTTTATAGGTATTCAGAAGATTTAGAAAAAGAAGACGATGAATCCTTCAAAAAACTTGTTGAGAAATCCAAGAAAAGCGGCGAGAAAGAACTTACTGTTTTTATAGAATCTTGGGGACAAATTCCTGCAAAAGAGATTTTCATGGGTTCTATAGAAGTATTAAATAAAGAAATTAAAGAGTTGGTTAAAGAAATTAAGTAATCATATAGGTTGCCGATTTGGCATACTCATATGCGAGAGTACCGAAGCGGTCTAACGGGCTTGATTAAGGGTCAAGTGGCTTAGTGCCTTCTTAGGTTCGAATCCTAACCCTCGCATAAATAAAAACAATAAAAAAAATTATAAAATAAAAACAAACAAATGTTATCAAAAACAACAATTACAAAAAGAATAGCACAAAAAACAAATACATACTTAGCTGAAGCAATATTTCTTGCAAAGAAAAGCGGAGATATCAAACTTGCTGGTGAAATTGCATGTCCCACTAAGAAACAAGCTAAAATTAATGTTGGAAAATTAAACGACATTAAAGCTGAAACTGTTATCATACCTGGAAAAGTTTTAAGTGCTGGAAATTTACATAAAAAATTAAAGGTTTATGCATTGAGCTTTTCAAAGACTGCTGAAGAAAAATTGAAAAAAGCTGGATGCGAATATCACACAATTTTATCTGCGTTAAAGAAAGGCGAAAAAATTAAAGGAGAGATTATAAGATAATGGTAACAAAAATATATATTGATGCTGAAAATTCTGCAATGGGAAGAGTTGCTAGTTTTGCGGCTAAAAATGCATTACAAGGAAACGAAGTTTTTGTTTTAAATTCTGAAAAAGCATTAATAAGCGGAAGAGCAGAAAAAACAATTGAAGATTTTAAATTTATAAGACAATTGAACAGCATTAAACCCGAAAAAGGGCCATTTCTTTCAAAAACTCCTGATAGAATAATGAAAAGAGTTATTAGAGGTATGCTTCCAGATTACAGAGTTGGAAGAGGAAGAGTTGCTTGGAAACAAATAAAAACATATGTTGGAATACCTGCTGAATTCTCTAAAGAAAAATTAATTAAATTAACTGAAAAGAAAGATGAACTTAAGAAAGTTATCTCTATTGCAGAATTAAGCAGGAAAGCATAAAAAAATAAAATGGAAATTTTACAATTAATTGCAGCAGGAAAGAGAAAATCAGCAATTGCAAAAGCGAAGATAAAAGCAGGAACAGGAAGAGTTACTATTAATAAAATACCCTATAATAATTTAAGCCCATTTCAAAGATTAATGATAAGTGAACCAATAGTTATGGCAAAAGAAAATCTTGGAAATTTTGATTTTGATATTGCAGTAGATGTTACTGGTGGCGGAACAGAAAGTAGAATAGAAGCATCAAGATTAGCTATTGCTAAAGCTCTTGTTAAGTTTACTAAATCCTTAGAATTAAAAAAAGCTTTTGTTTCTTACGATAGAAACATGCTTGTTGCAGATACTAGAAGAAAAGAGCCATGTAAACCTGGCGATTCTAAAGCTCGTTCTAAGAGACAGAAGTCTTACAGATAGTTTATATTCCTGAAGGTGTTCGTATCTCAGAAACGTATTCTGAAAATATTAAAATGGCAAATGAAAAATGTCCTGGCGGAATCTCTGATGTAAAAATAACAGACTGGTCTATCGGTGGAAGAACATATCATCTTTGTGCAAAATATGAAGACGTAACTAGAATTACAGGATTTCTACCTAGTTTTGATTTTTGTCCAGATTGCAGATATAATGGCGTGACGGTAAGAAAACAAGCGAATGAAGATTTATCTAATAAATTTAAACGTGCTTAATTATCTCTTCTTCTCTAAAATTTTATAGTAGAAATCTAAAATTCTTTTATATTCAAATCTTTCAAAATCATCACGAGAATCATAATGTGCCTGCAATTTCTGATAAATTTCTTCTGCTTCTTTAACTTTGCCCATACCTAAAAGAATATCGCCTTCTTCTAACCAATTGCTTATTCTGTCGGTATCTTCTGGAGATTCTTCAATTTCAGAAGCTTCTTCTTGAACTCTCTGCTGAACTTGCATTTGTCTTGGAGTTTCATTAATTATTTTTCGGGGTTTTACATTTTTCTTAAAAACAATCTCAAAATTAATTATCCAGCTAATTAATCCCCAAATAAGAAACAAAAGCCCAGCAGTATAGAAAAAATAATACCATTGAGACATTATTGAGCTAAATATACTCATTCCAGTATTATACTCTGTTATATTAAAAAACTCTAAAAAAGTTTTAAACCAATTCAAATAATTGCTACCAAAAAAATTGGAAAATGATTGACCAAATGCAAAAGCAGGACTTTGAATTATTTGCAAGATTAGACCAATTACTGAAAAAAATAATGTCCAAATAATCGAAAATCTTAGAGAATAAGGAATTTGAATTCTGAAAGCTGGTTTTCCGGTAGATTCAATTAGGTCTGAATATTCGTCCTCTTTTTCCATAATCAAAACCTCCAGCGGGTTTTGATGGATCCAGCAACCCGGAAACCTCCGGCGTGGTTTCTCTTACTTCCAGCATCCAGATTAAATTCTCCCTCTTTTTCCATAGCCAGTATAGGAAAAAGAGATTTAAAAGGGTTGTTAATGAAAGACTTCTAGTTTCGTAAACATTATTAGATAAAATATTATTAATTCTATACTTTCGTAAGCAGAAGTTTGGAGAAGCTTGTAAGTTTTTGGTTTAAGGCATTATTAATAATTTTTATTACACGAAGTGCTAATGGGCGAGCGAAGCTAGGCTTTGCTGAGCGAGCCTTATTCTTCTTCTATTTTTTTCTTAGAACTTTCAAATCTGCTTTGAACTCGATTAAATAATTCTGCAGGTATTAGAGAAGAATGTGAACCCTGAGCAATATTCCCTGCAAAATTAATTTTGCCCAGATAGGCAAAATTCTTTAGAATCTTTTTTATTCCATTTACAGACATACCATAGGTTTTTGCAATCTGATTCATGCTTTTTCCATCGGAAAATTCTTTAAAGATTAAAAGAACATTTTCAGCATCATCATTAGGAATTAAATTTCCTTCTTTAACATCATAACCAAAAGGTGGCCGAGCCATTAATTTACCTTGTTTTGATTTAATTATCATTCCTTGTTTTTGAGAACCGTGAGAAATCTTGTTTGCACCAAATCTACGAAAAGATTCAAGTTGCTGCCATTCAACCGACTCACTTAAGTATTTTTGAAAATCTTCTTTTTCTTCTGGAGAAAATGTATTGCAGATATTACAAAGAACGGCCGAATGAATTTTGTTTACATCAAGACCTTCGCCCATTGGAGAAGAATAGCCGCATTTTTGGCATTTAAAATTTGCATTTTTCAATATCTCGTTTTTTTGTGAAGTTTCCATCTTATAACTTAATTCCTAACTTTTTTAAGTCTTTTATCGTTTGTTTATTATTTTTAAAAAGTATGGTCTTCATACCTAATTTTTTTGCAGAAGTGACATTCCATTTTTGATTATCAATAAAAATAGAATTAGATGGTCTGATTTTGAGTTTCCTTAAAACTAACTTGTATATTGATGGATTGGGTTTTCGCATACCCACATCACAGGAAACAATAGAAGTGTTGAATTTTCTTGAATCTTCTGGCAGAATAAGAGCCTCACTGGAAACGGGCCACTGGTCTGAAAGTATTGCAATTTTGTAACCTTTCTTTCTCAAATTAAAAGCTGTATCAAAAAGCAAATTATTCCTTTTGTAATATTTTCTATAGGCCTTAACAAATAAATTCTCAAGATAGACTGGACTAGTTTCTAAATCCTTAGACATTATTGAAAGAGCCTCTCGTTTGGATATTTTTCCTTCTATGGCTCTTGCATATGCAGTATCTATGGAATCAAACCATTGGTCTAAACTTATGTGAAATCTTCTAGCCATGAATTTATGAACACTTACACTCCTATGCCTTCCAAAAGGAAATAAAGAAAATCTCCCTAATTGAAAAACTCCTCCAACATCAAAAACTATTGCCTTTATCATATCAATTTTTCTCCAAGAATTTTTTCATTTTAATTGCATCACCAAATGTATCTGGAGATTCATTTATTATTGTACAATCAATATTATGTCTTTTTAATGCAGTCAAAAGTAATTTTATTTCACTGTCTGGAGTTAAAATATGTCTTCGCTCACCTTTTTCTGAATATTCTATTCCTGAAAAATGACAATGAAAATGTTTGATTTTTGATTTTTCTAGTTTTTCTGCGATTTCCTCGTAGCTAAGTTTTCCATTGCTTCTTGCCTTTAAATGAGAAAAATCAATACAAAGATGGCATCCTGTTTCTTTTTTTAATCTTAAAAGTTCATCTAAATCTCCGAATTGGCTTTGTTTACCTGTTGTTTCTGGCGCTAGTTCAGGTATATATCCCTTTTCTTTTGCTTCTTGCATAATTTTGAGAATTTGTTCTTTTATTTTTTCAAATGTCTTTTCTGGACTATCTTTCTGATAAAAGCCAGGATGAAAAACAACATATTTGGCCCCCAGAATTGTGCCTATTTCACAGCATTTGAGAATTCTAGAACGGCTTGCAGCTATTTTTTGGGGTTCTTTAGAATTTAGGTTAATATAATAGGGTGCATGAATACTTAGAATAAGATTAAGTTTTTTGTTTAATTCTTTTATTTTTTCTGCATCATCTTTGGTCATCCAAACTTGATAAACAAACTCTATTTCAACTGCATCAAGCCCTGCTTTTTTAACCAGAATAAATCCCTCATCTTTGCTTCCACTCGTACCTGCTGGACCGAATTTAATATTGAAAGTCATTTTATTGATTCTCTAATAATCCCCATTCAGTTTTTATTTTACTATAACAATCCTTGCAAATATGAAACTTTTTAACATCCTTGCCCCTGGGCGGGCTGAAAAGTATTGCTCCGAAATCGTTCAACTCCCTTTTACACTTATCGCACAATGGTTTGATAGTCATATTAAAATATATTTCAGAAGGTTTTTATAGTCTTTGATATATCTACACTTATGGTTGAAAAAAGAGGGGAAATTTATAGGTGCAGTCTATGCGGGAATATAGTTGAAGTTCTTTATGCAGGTGGAGGAATAATTACATGTTGTGGTCAAGAGATGATTCTACAAAAAGCGAACGCAGATGATTCTGCCAGTAAAGAGAAACATGTTCCAATAATAAATGGCAAAATTGTTGATGTGGGCAGTATCCCTCATCCGATGGAAGAAAAACATTACATAATGTGGATAGAAGCAACAAGCGAAAAGGGCGAGATTGATAAAATATTTTTAAAACCGGGTGATAAACCTGAAGCAACATTCTCATTTAAAATTAAAAGTGCTAGAGCCTACTGCAATCTTCATGGATTGTGGAAAAGCAAATAAAGAAATGAAAAAATCAATAAAAGGATCTGAAACAGAAAAAAATCTTCTAAAAGCTTTTGCTGGCGAGAGTCAGGCAAGAAATAGATATACTTATTTCGCAAGTGAAGCAAGAAATGCGGGATTTGAACAAATAAGTGCAATCTTTTTGGAAACTGCTGAAAATGAAAAAGAACATGCTAAAGTTTTCTTTAAGTTTCTAGAAGGCGGAATGGTTAAGATAACTGCCAGTTATCCTGCAGGAATAATTTCTAAAACTGCAGATAATCTGCTTGAAGCTGCTGATGGTGAAAAATTAGAATGGGGAACATTATATCCCGAGTTCGAAAGAGTTGCTAGAAAAGAAAGATTTGAAGAAGTTGCAAGGGCATTTAAAGAAATTGCCGAAGTAGAAGTACAGCATGAAAAAAGATATAGAAAATTACTCGAGAATGTTAAAAAGAAAATGGTTTTTAAAAAGGATAAAAGCACAAAATGGAAATGCAGAAATTGCGGTTATATTCATGAAGGTAAAGATGCTCCTGACAAATGTCCTGCTTGCAGTCATCCTCAAGCCTATTATGAATTACTCTGTGAAAATTATTAATTAATCTTATTTTTATTCTAAAAGATTAAAATAAAAGAAGTAATCCTAAAATTCCATTAATTAAGGTAATAACGATTGCAAAATAAGCTACTATTTCATAAGTTAGGGGATTCACCTTTCCATTGTTCATAGCTAAACCCATTATCAGTGCAGTAATAACTAAAATAAAATTTATGATTCCCAAGTAAGTAATCATCGATATTCCCAAGAGAGAACTATAAGCAATTTTAAAGGCTAATTCTATCATAAAAAAAAGAAAGAAGTTTATTATTTAAAGCTTGCTGAAAGATTTAAATAGGGATTGAACCTTTTTAATAACAAGAATGAATAATCAAAAAGCCACTAAACCCTTCGGGTTGAGTAAACAAGCTTTTTGATACTCAGAAAATTGATAATTTTCTGATTGTTCGTTTTGAAACAAAACAAACATGGCTAAAAAAGTAAAAAAGAAAGAGACTCAAGTTAATAATGATGCAAGTAATGAAAAACTTTGTGCCATTCTTAGCTATTTACTTATTGGAATAATCTGGTATTTTGCAGATGATAAAATGAGACAGAGTTCTTTTGTAAAGTATCATGCTAAACAAGGAATTGTTTTAATACTTGCAGAAGTTCTCTACAGCTTAGTATTAAGCATACTTTTCTCGATATTATTTATCCCTCTAATGTTTGGGGGATTTTTATTTGGTATAATGCAGATATATAGAATTTTACAAATAATTCCATTGATTTTTGTAATTGTTGGAATAGTAAATGCTGCAAACGGCAAAGAAAAAGAACTCCCACTAATAGGAAAGTACGCAGAGAAACTTACTTTTTAATTCTCCCTCGATTTTAAAATATAAAATACCATGGCAACTAAAATAAAAAAAGAAAAACTTAAGAGTTCAGAAGAATGGCAAAGGGAGTTCAAAGATAAAATACTTGTTCTTGATCCGGACGGATGGGACCGAAAGAATTTTGAATATTCTTGGAAAAAAGAGAAAATTTCACTTGCTGAATTTAAGAAAAGATGTGAGAAATCCACATTAAAGTTTTTGGATACAGAAAATTCTAAGAATTTCTTGTCTTAAATAAAAAGAATTTTCTGTCTTTTCAAATTTTCAAAACGAGCATATTGAACCAAAATTTGAAAATAGGGATTTCTTGAAGTAGAGAATTTAAATAGATTTTCAAGAATAGGTTTATTTTTAAATGATAAATAATTGCAATAATAATGAAACGCAAAAAAAGTAGGTCTCGCATAGAATTAGTTATTCAAAATGAAGATAAACTCGACTTTGATTTTCTTAATGATGATCCCCAAAGGAATAGGGAAGTTCTTCAGGAAGTTATTAGAGAAGTAATTGAATCCGCTAAGAAATCCAAACTTGATACTTCTATCGGTGTCCTGTTGGGAAAAAATTACGATGAACTTGCAATAAAAGTTAGAAGAAGCAACTATATTGACTGCGACAATGTTGCTTGTTCTGATTGGGGAAGATATACAATTTGTTCTATGAAAGGTTATAGGCAATGTGATAGCTATTCACCATCAAAGGAAATACCCTGGTTAGGAATTACTTTGGGAGCTAGTGGCTTAAAAATACGAAAGGCTAATCCTAAAAGAAAATAGTGCAAATTAATTTTTTGAAAGATTTTTATAGTCAAAAAGCATATAATTTTTATGAAAATAGGCGTGTGTTCAAATTGTGAAAAAGAAGGTCCTGTGTGTAGCCATTGTTGGAAATGTTCTGGCTGTTGTGAATGCGAAAAAGTAGATGGGAAAAAAACAGGTGGCAGAATTGCTAACGGTGAAATGGTAAGACGAAAAAGTAACTAAGTTTCTACTAAAAAGATTTATTAATGGGGTTTAACTAATGAATTTATGAAAAAGGGGTTAATTTTAGGGATTATAATTGCAATAGTTATTCTTGCAATTGCAGGATATTTTTTTATGAAGGTTCCAACACAGCCCTCCACAATACCTTCAATAGATACACGACCAACCAGTCCGGTAACTTCGCCAGATCAACTAACACCTCCTTCACAGACACCCCCCACTTCAACCCCCTCAACTTATAATATTGAAATCAAAAGTTTTGCATTTAATAATGATACTCTAAATATTAAGGTTGGAGATAGTATTATTTGGACTAATAAAGATTCTGCCTCACATTCAATAATTTCTGATTCTGGTACTGAAATTTCATCGCCCGTTATTTCAACTGGACAAACTTACTCGCATACTTTTGCAACAGCGGGAACTTATGAATATCATTGTGGCATTCATACATCAATGAAAGGAAAGGTTATTGTAAGTTAAAATGATAATTCTGGGGATGCCCTTATTTGCTTGGCTTGGAATATTTATATTTCTATTAATAATTACCCAAATATCTCTTGCAATAGCAATGGTCGGATATCAAAAAAATGTATTCAAATATCATAGGTTTATTGGATTTACAATTCTTGCTTTAGGAATTATACATATGACTTTTGCGTTACTTTTCATTCTTAAGGGAATTGTAGTCTAATAAAATGAAAGATAACATATCGGATAAAGAATTAATGAAAACACTGGATGTTGATGCAAAAACTCTTGCTCGATTTAGAGAAATACAAAGAAAAGCTATAGAAGAAGCTAAAAAGCTTGGAAAACCTAAAACAGGAAAAATAAGAATTTTAGGTATTTCTGGAAGTGCTAGGGATGAACTAGATATGGCTCAAGAAAGTTCTAATTCTGAAGCCTTACTTAAGGTTTGTTTAGAAGAATGTAAAAAGCTTGGTGCAGAAACTGAATTAATTTCACTTAGAAAGTATAATATCAAATATTGCAAGGCATGCTACTCTACCTGCAACACTCAGTGCCATTTTTATTGTTCCTGTTATCCAAAAGGGCCTAGCGGAGATGATATGACAAACAAACTCTATGATAAAATTCTTGAAGCAGATGCAATCATATTTGCAACTCCTGTAAATGATATGTCCATATCTACCCTAATGAAAACATTTATCGACCGTTGCATTAGTTTGGATGGTAGTTTAATCCCAGCTAATCCCAAGTCTCCAAAAGATAAATTACTTAATATTAAACATATGAAATTTATTAAGTTAACTGCGGACAATAATATTCCTGGAAGCGGAATGTTAAAAAGATTTATGGGAAAAGTTGCAGGAATTATCACAGCCGGACATGAAGAAGGAGCTAGCATGGCAATATCTCAATTGTTCATGACCCTAAATCATTGGGGCATGATATTTCCGCCAATAAGTAATACCTATGCTAATTCTTCTATTTGTAATTCAACCTATGAAGACAAACCCATAGTTCTTAGTGAATGCCATAAAAATATTGTAAGAGAGCTTGCTAAGAATGTAACACTTATGACTGAAATAGTTAGAAAAACAGATTCAAATAAATGGACCTATGAATATACTGAGAACTAAAATGGCAGATAAAAAATTAGAAAAAAAGTGTATCTGCAAGGGCTGTCCAAGCTTTAAAGAATGTAAAGAAAATTTTGCTTATTGTCTAAATGGAAAAAGCAAATGCATAAAAGAAATGAAAGGATGTATTTGTGGAGGTTGTCCGGTTCATGCACAGCTTGGATTTAAAGGGGGATATTATTGTTTAAAGGGAAAAGAAGTAACTTAAACTGCTAGATCAAAAAGCATTTTAGAAAGATCAAAAGATCCTGTGCCATTATTCTCAAATTCTGCGTATGTTCGATTCATTCCAAAACAATCACATCTAACTCCGGAGACTACATAGATTTGTCCTTTTCTATCAACTTGAAAAAAATCATTACTTCGGTCTCCACTTTCTGGAAAAATAAATCTTCTTCCCTTAAGGGATAAGTTCAGTAGGTCTTCTAAAATAAGAGTATTTGTAGTATTCACTATTTGGCTTGAATGAGGTTTATCTGCCCGTAAAACATTAAGAGAATACCAAGATTTTCTACCATCTGAATATTCTCCAACTATTGTGACTTTCGCACCTTTCTGCAGTGTAACATCTACAATTCTATAAGGTTCCTGATAACGCCATTCTCCACCATGTAAAAACGGGTCTCCTGAATTAACAAATTCTTTTTCCATTAGAACAGATTTTAATAAATTAAATGCCGTTTCTGCTTTTTGATTCATAAAGAGTTTATCTTTATTCACTTTTTAAAGATTATTGGTTTGGAGATAGAACTTGGCTTTATTGAACTTAGTTATCAAAAAAACAGGGTGCCACCACACACTAAATTGTGTGGTTTTATTGGCATTTGTTTTTTGGATGCTCCAAGATTTAAACCACTAAGTTATGCCCTCTAAAGGGGATAGTTTAAATCTATGGACATGAAAAGAAAAATAACACTATTTCCCAAAATTGCAATTCTTACATCTTCTTTCAAGTTCACGTTCATTTTCCAGAATATTAATTTTTCCTGCCTTGAAAGATTTAAAAGTTTTTAATGGAGATTGATGTTTATATCCTCTTCTCAAAAGTTCTTTAACAAGTTCAATGTGTCTTTTTTTAATACTATGAACTTCAATCTGACCTTTTTCAATATGCCCCTTGATACTTTTATTTTTTAGTATACTTCCAACTAATTGATGAAGCTCCTTATGTTCCCCCAAAAGATGTTGTCTGCATAATTTTTTAGGGCTTACTAACCACATACGTGTCATTTTAATAAGAAATTTTTTGTTTCTTTAGCAGAACCATCATCATTCAGAGTAATAAGACTAATCTTATTAACTTCTACACGAAAATTACTGCCACGAGCCCGCAATTCATTAATTACCTTCATTAATTCTTCATGCGAATCGAAAATACCCATAGTAATATGCGGAAGATAAATTGAAAGTTCTTTATTCTCAAACCCACTTAAAATTCCTGAGTTTAATTTTTTATGAAGACTTAATAATTTTTCTTGATTTTTACCAACATCTAATACAAGATAATTTCCAGATTTTCTAAATTTATCGAATACAATTTCAAAAGATTCAAGTCCGCCAATACAAGATTCAATATGTTCAGCTAGTTGGACTTGATCTTTAACTTCAAAAGGATAAACTAAAGTAACATGGGTTTTGACTTTTTTAAAAACATGATCGTATTTTTTTCTTAGTATCTCTATTCGCGGATTATTTATTTGGATATTTATTGCTTGTTTCATCAGGTATATTGTCAAAACTCGTTTATATACGTTTTTAAAAGGAATTTTAATAGCAAAGAGGTAGATAAAGATGAAAAAGTAGCTAATTTGTAAATTCTTCGTCGGAAAAATTATTTTTATATTTTTTATTAAAAAAATTTCATAAACCTAAACAAAGTGCAAACTCTGAAAAAAATATTTTTTATTAAATTTTTTGGTTTTTTCAAATTTTTTAAAAAATTCAGATTTCAAAGTTTCGAAAAGAAGATTGCGTCATTCGATAAGCCGAATAAATAAATTGATGGTTGAAAACCTAGATTTTTAAATTTTGAGACAATTATGTCCAAAGGAGATTACAGGGGCTTACTCTCACAATTACACCAAGAATCGAAATTTCTTTTTTAACTTTTTAGGGATTTTTGATGCTTTTCCGATAATTCCTCACAAAACTCCTAAATTTTTGACTGAATTTGACACAACCACTAGTCCAACCTCCAATTCTCCTCATTTTGATTTATTTTGTTGTTTTCTAACTCTCTTTTTAAGATTTCCTTGTAATTTTAGCTAACTCTCACTTTTACTTTCCAAATAGACCCAAAAAGTTTGATTTTTAAGAAATTTTGATTAAATCTAGCAAAAGTGAGAGTATTAATCCTAACTTTTAATTTTTCGATTTTTTATTTTTATACCTAATAATTATTTTTTGTTTGCATTAAGGTACTAAGTGCAATAGCTAAAAATAGTTAGATTTTTGATTAAAAAGTATCATAAATTTTGTAAAAATTTTAAAAATATTTTGATTAATATTTAGGTAGCTTAATTCCGGTAATTTTTAGACTTTTGTTTATAAAGCCATAAATTTAATATTTCATTAGATAATTTTTTATTAATTTTTGTAGAAGAAAATAATTTTTTTCTAAAAATAGCATTTATCGACGGGTAAAAAACAATATAAAGATTGAAAATAAAATATTTTTTATGAAAAATAAAAATAAAACGAGTTATTTTTTATGAAAAAGTTATAGTTTTTTTAAGAGTTAAAATTTTGATGAAAAAAGACTGAAAATTTGGTGAATTTTGAATAAAAAATCTTAAGAAATTTTAATCTAAATTTTGATGAAAATTTGGTGAATTTTTTAGCAAATTTTTGAATTATTTTTTGTAAAAAATTCTGAAAACTAAGATTTTTATTGAAAAAAGCCCATCATCTCTGTTTTAAAATAGCCTGAATTTTATTTTTGAGCAACATCTGATAAAAAAACTCAATGGTGCACGAGGTTAGCTCAGAAAACAAGAAAAAAACGTTTATAGAGCTTAAAAATGCGTTTTACGTTGAAATCACTGAAAAATATTGAAGCTTAAAGCCTATCCAGCGGACTTTTCACAGCTTTCAATTTATCCTGACTGATATGGGTGTAAATTTTTGTGGTTTCTAGATTTTCATGGCCCAAAAGTTGTTGTATAACTAGTAAATTTTCTCCAGCATCTAAAAGAGCAGTAGCAAAAGAATGTCTAAAACTATGGGGGGATATTTTTTTGTTTATTCCTGCTTTTTTTGCTGCAGTTTTTACAATAAGTTGAATATTCCTTGGAGACATTGGCTCAACTTCAGAAAAAACGAATTTATTCTCGGGATTTTTAGTTAAATATCTTTGTAATTGTTTACTAATGGACTCTGCAATTTTAAACAGTCTATCCTTGGAACCCTTACCTTTTCTCACCCAACCAATATTCTGATTAAAATCCAAATCTTTCGGAGTTAAATTCACCAATTCACTAACTCTAAGACCTGAAGAATAAAGCATCTTTAGAATCAATTTACTTTTTGCATGTTCAGTTACGTCTATGAGTGATTTTACCTCTTGCGGGGACATGATAATGGGTAATTTTTTCTCTTTTTTGGGCACTTCTAACTTTACAAAAATATCGGGTCTTTCTATGACTCTTTTGAAGAAAAATCTAAGACTTGAAACAGCTAAAGAACGTGATTTATTGCTGTATCTGTCAATCAAGCTCGCCAGAAAAAGTTTAACATCATAAATCTGAATTTCCATGGGATTCTCAATTTTTTCAAGAAAAGGCACTAAAAAAAATAAATAAGAGTCTACGGTCTTTGGACTATAAGCCTTGAGTTTAAGTTCAGTAATTGTTCTTTCAACATATTTATCGACCAACTCTTTTTGCATGATAAACTATTAAATACTCTGAAGTTTTTAAGCTTTTCGTATAATCTACATTATGCGAAGGTTATACAGTTAGAATTGGTTTTAATGAGGAAAATGCTAAAATAGGAATAATTTTGATAAAAATAATTTCAAAAATATTATGTAGATGATTCAAAATTAAAAATGAAAATTTAGAGGTATTCGCAACCACTAGCTAAGAATTCCGACATCTTTTGGGATAATGTTTTTTTAGATTCTTTGCACTTTGCTGAGGTTTGTGCAACATCACCAAAACCATATTTTACAAGATACTTAAATCTAGCAAGTTTTGAATTATTGCTTCTAACTAAATCTTCAACAGTTATGCACTTTGATTTCCTTAGTGCATATCGCGCATCTTTTCGAGCTTGTTTGTAGGGTTTGCATCCATGGCCTGTTTGCATACAATTTCCATCTGAAAAATAGTCGCAGATAATTGTTAAAGGATTATCCACATTATTCAATTTGCCACTGTAAGAAACTCTTTCATGCATAACCTTGCAATAGGGGTCTTGATCTAACATTTTTAGTTTTGTTTTTGTTTAATTTTAATTTTAATCACAAACTGGATGACCCAATCGATACAGTTCGGCCCTTCCAGCAGGAGTTTTAAAATAGTCTGTCTTGGGTGGGCTTTGTTCAAGAGGTACAGACCTTGCAGAATCTCGGCTTAAATTTTTTAAATCACCGATTGTTTTGGCAGGTGAAAGATTATCCTGGTCTTGAGCATCAGTAACAATCGGGTAAGTTTGGCACAATCGAGTTTCTGAAAGTGGATGAGAACAGTAAGCAAGAGCGGAATAAAGAGTGCAGTTAACTTTACGATTATTCGAATCTAAACCAGTCAGGGTGATATCAACTAGTTCTCCCAAAAGAGGGCAACTTTCGAAACATAATTTTTCAATCATAATTTAAAATAAATTTAGGAATATTTAAACATTTATATGTTACAAAGATGGCAGAAAAATTATTAAAATTTTTATTAAAATAATGCAATTTTTTTAGCAAAAAATTGCGTAAAACCGGGCACATTTTGTGCCCGGAACTTATCTAAAAATTGGACCGCCTTATGCACTTAGGTGAACTAAGTATAATGCCCTTTTTGAGCTTATTTTGAAAGAATTTTGGCTAAATTTTGATGCAATTTTAATAAATTTTTTATACATTTTTAAGCTAAAAAATTGAAATTATTTTTGAAAAGAATGGCGAATCCTGATTTGAATCTCAATCTAACAAAAAAGCACTGAAAAATGTGTTGGAATCATGTTAAAAGGTGTTTAAACAGCTTTTTATCGACGATAAAAATTGGCTGTTTATGGCTGTTTAAAATAGTATAAACAGCTGTTTATGTTGGATTTTTGACTGTTTAAACGGGTGTTTAAATCCACGAAACATTTATAAAGACGGGAAATAGCTAGATTATTATGTTCAATTGGTTGTTTAAAAAAGTTGAAAAAAAAGAATTTGAACAGCATAAGGGTGCTGTTCAAACAGCCTTAAACAGCGTAAAGCAAGATATGGATAGTATTAGCAAATGGATTAAACATCTAGATTCGCAGGATTCAGGCATAAAAAATGACATGGAAGAAGTTAAGGATGAAATGTCCTCTATAAAAAATGAACTTGAAGAAATAAAAAAATTGATTTCTCAGCCACAACAGACAATAATTCAGCCGGTGTTTAAACGGCGGCAAACAGCTGCAGACAAACAAACAGCCGTTTATGATGTTCAAACAGCTGTTCAAACGACTGTTCAAGCAGGGTTTTTTACTAAATTATCCATTTCTGAAAAAGCAATTGTAGGAATATTACTGAATACTGATATGAAATTAAGCTATGAAGATCTGGCTGCGATGATGGCCAAGGATACTGCAACAGTCAGGGGTCAAGTAAATTCTATTAAGACTAAATGTCCTGGAATGATCGAAGAACAGATAGAAAAGAACGGTAAAAAGAGATTATTTGTACCCGATAATATGAAGGATTTATTACTCAAAAAGGCAAAGGTGAGGCGAAAAACCAGCTAAAAACACTCAAAATGGTAGAAAAGTGAGGGTTAAAATCACTTAAAATGCCGAATAAGTGGCCAAAAAACACATTTTCCTCGTAAAATCGTGGAAAAGTGAGAGTTAGTAAATAGTGTTTTTCGATCAAAAAATAGAGAAAAGCCTTGAGATACGGTAAAAAAGAGAGTTCCAGTAGTAATTTCAAGTAAAACTTAAAGAAATAACAGAAACAAGATAATTTATCGCGGAAAATAGAGAGTTCAGAGATAAAAATAGAAAAAACAGTCAAAAAGAGAAGGTTAGCAAAAATAAGCCTTTTATGGCTTAAAAACCATAAAAATAAGCTTAATGGGCAAATTAGCTAGAGCTAAAAGTAGTATTAATTCGTTACAACGAAAAACTACTTTAGAGGGTTCTATGTTAAAATATGAGGATTTTAGAGCTTAAAATACTAAAATCTGATGTTTTTAGAGTTAAAAAAACTGAAAAAATAGAGAAAAATAGAAATCTCTGATTTAAAGTTCTCGAAGTTTGATCAAAGTTTCTAAAGAAGCGATATTTTTAAGTTTAGAGGAGATTTTAAGCAAAATTTTTTTGTTATTCAATTTGATTTTATCGACGGGGATTCCCTTTGAAATAAGTTTTTGAGTATAATCTCTAATGGAAGACTCAGAAAGTTGAAGCTTAAGGGCAATCTGGCGATATTCAACACCTTCAGGGAATTGTTCTTGAAGGGCATAAATAGTAGAAAAAACAGTCATTTCTTGGCTAGTAATTTGCTTGAATTTAAGCCTAATTTCCTTCTTAAGAACATCTAAAGAATCAAGGAGATTCTCGGCCTCTTGAATGTGTTGTTTTAAAGGTTTTTCCTCGTGTATCGACGGTGAAGTGTCTGTCTGTTGGTTTGTCTGTCTGTCTGTTGGAACCCCCCTATTTCGTGTGGAAGTATCTAAATTTGGGTATTTTAACCCCTCTATTTCCACTGGAAC
>CAYIVX010000008.1:0-28822 GCA_964366925.1 Candidatus Woesearchaeota archaeon
CTCTGATTGCTTCATATAGGGCTCGTGCTTCTTGGTTTCTAACTTCTCCAACATTTAAAGAAGTATCTCCAAGTCTAAGAGAAGTTCTGATTCCTTCATCTGCTGCTACTTCTGTTGTTGTTTGTAATAATGCAGAACGAACTTTCATTCTAAGAATATCGTATCTTAATTTTCGCATTGTATCTACTGCAAGTTCGGGAGTATCTTCAATAGTAATTATTCTATATCTTGGCATAATTTCTAACATTAGGGCTCCAAGCAAAGAAGTTTTTCCTGAGCTTCTTGTTCCTGCGACTAACATGGTTCTACTTCCATCAACAAGAAAACTCATTAAACCTGCTGCGAGAGGATTAAGCATTTTATTTTTTATAAAAAGTGGAAGTGTCCAGGGCGATTCTCTGTGTCTTCTTATTGCATAGGCAAGCCCTGCAGGAGAAAGTGGTTGTTGGACTACTGCTATTCTTGCTCTTAAGTCTCCTATTGATAGGTCTGTATCTAGAACTGGATTGGCTTCATCTAAAGGACGACCTGAAATCATTCTGAATTTAGCGGCCCATGAATCTGCATCTTCTTGACTTGGAAGAATATTTGTATAGCATTCATCAAACTGTGAATGTCTAAGGAAGATTGGGTTTTGAGTTATTGGTGCATTAAGAACAATATCTTGCAAGTTTTTATCTTGAAGTAAAACTTCGATTAAACCAAAACCAATAGTGTGACGAACAAGAATTGCTGCCAGTTTATTTAAATCTGAATAACTTAATTTTATATTTTGACTATCTGCTAGTTCTTGAAGTAAATCTTTAGCTACGTTAAAGAAAACTTGCCTTACTCTTTCAGGGTCTGTAAATTCTTCTGCTTTAGGTTGATGTTCGATTAAAACATTTCTTGCAAGATTTAATAGAAGATGGTGTTCTTCATCTAGATTATACTCTGGAGGCATCAGATGATAAAGAAATTTTACTTCTTCTGGTTTTTTTAGAATTGTTACAGTTGAAACATCGTAACCTGTTCCAATTTCATATTGGTTAAAGATTTCAGCATTTTTTGGAAGTTGAGCAGCTAATCTTGTGAATGTAAAATTGGGGATTATATCTGGTCTAAAAAGATAATTGTAATAATTCCTATTTCCGCGAGAATAGCCTTCAATATTTTTTTGCAGAGATTTTATAAATTTTGTATTGTTTAGAAGATTGTAAAAATTTTCAAGAGTTTTTATGTAAACTCTTAAATCATATTTCGCATGTTCATCGATTTTTTCAACAAGAGCTTTTTGAGAAAGGATTTCATTTTTTAAATCAAAATAACATGTAAGCGGGTCGGATTTTAGAAAAGCTAACATATAGCTAATAAATTCGTATCTTCTAGCAATATTCTGAGGATTGTTGAACGAAAGTTTATTCGGTGATAGTATTTTTTCTTGTTTTGTAAGATAGACATCGAGATCGGCAATTTCTCTTAAAAACATTACCTGGCTAAAGTCATAGCTATAATTTCTTTGCTGAACAAAAACAATTCTAGTTATGTTGGGTGTTTTTTCAAGATATTCTACGACTCTTGCCATAACTTCTGCAGAATCTGCAATGCTTGGAACGGCAGAGGCACCAAGGTAATTAATATACATAATGTCTTGATCACCTTCTCTTTCAACTTCAAATGCATAGATTGGAGTTCCTGGTTTGAATAACATTTTCTTTTTTATATTTCTTCTATTACCTTTTTTATAAAAAATAGAGTCTTAAATGGGTTAAATAGTTTTCTGGGTTCAAGAACAAGTATTTTAAACCCAATATCCCTGTGTAAACTAGAATAAAGAGATAAAATAAAAAACTCAAAAATTAGACTAAAGCTTCGCTTTGAGCTTACAGAATTTTTGAGTACTGAAAATTTATCAATTTTCAGGATTTATTTTTTTCCTTTAAAATAAAAAATAAAATGGTTAACCAAGAACAATACAATAGCTCTACTGAAGCTTTTCTTTCAGATGTTGCAGTAAAACTTAGAGATATAGAAGAAAAGCAGAATATCATTAAAGATAGAGTTATTATGATTGGCGAGAATCTTGTTTCTGAAAAGGAAGAAGTTCAAGCAGAGATTTCTAGACTTCGAGGCCAGATGAATATGATTGTTGAAGAAATAAGAAAAGTAAAATTAGCTATTGAAAGAATAGTTGAAGATTCGGACAATTATGTCAGGAAAAATGAATTTCAAGTTTTACAACATCAATTTCAAATGTTTCAACCACTTGAAATGGCTAGAATTTCGGACGTTGAAGATATGATTAGAAAGGCTCTGAATAAACTTAATCATTAAATATTAAAACCCCTAAATACATAAATAATTAACAAAAAAGAGACAAAAACTATTAGTAAAAAACTTCTACGTCCCTTCGGGTTCGTGGCAAAGAGTTTTTTACACTCAGAAATTCAGGGAATTTCTGATTTTTGTTTTTGTATCTAACTTGTAATTCAACAAAAACAAAATGGCCCTATTAGAACAAATATCTGCAATGAGACAATCTGGAATGTCTGATAATCAAATAGCAAATAATCTTATGGAAAGTGGAATTTCTCCAAGAGAAATTAGTGAAGCAATTTCACAATCGAATATTAAGGCGGCAGTTTCTTCTGAAGAAAATTCTGGAGGTATGCAACCAAGTATTATGGCTGAGGGTTCTAGTGGACAACAGTTTATGTCTGTTCCAAATTACACTAGTCAACCTGCTTATCAGCAAGAAGCTCTTGCTGCTCAACAAATGCAAGCCCCTAGTCAACAGCAATATGCACCTCAGCAACAGTACGCACCCCAACAATATCAACAACAATATGCGGATGCTCAACAACAGCAAGGTTATGATCAGACAGCATATCAGCAACAATATCCTGAGCAAACAGAATATTATCAGCAAACTCTTGATTTAGAAACTGTTAGAGATATTGCTCGTCAGCAGGTAGAAGAAATAATGAAAAAAACTCGTGAGCAAGTTGATATGCTCGCTAAATCTAAATCAGAATTAAGTTTTCAAATTCAAGATATTGACAATCGGATGAAGAAGATAGAAGGAGTTATTCAAGATATTCAGAGAGCAGTGATAAAAAAGATGGGTGAGTATGGTGACGCAATTTCAAATATTTCAGGAGAGATAAGGGCCACGCAACAATCTTTTGCAAAAGTGATTAATCCGCTTTTAGATAAACAAAGAGGAATAAAATCTCAATCTGAAAATTATGAAGAAGCTCAAGAATCGTCTGCACAACAATCTCAACAAAAACAAAAAGGTCAGTCTCAACAAAATCAACAACAGCAACAACAAGGAAGACCGAGACCTAACGGGAAAAATTCTGCAACTTTTGAAGATTATTTTAGATAAATTTTATTTAATTTTGAATGAACGAAGTTTAACTTAAAAGAGGTGAGCGAAGCGAGTTAAGCCTTATCTCTTACCAATTCCAAAAACTTTTGTTCCTATGGCAAATCTTGCCGCATTAATAATCCATGAAGAAGTACTTACATAACCCTCATTACAGATGTACTTCTTTTCTTTAATTACTCTATTTAAATAAGAAAATAGTCCTATTTCACTTGAAAATTGAGGATTATCTTCTGTTTCAATGGTTGCAGCTCCCGTTTGGTTAGGTGAATGAGCATCAGAAGTTGCAATATGGGGAATACCTAATCTTGTAGCAAGTTCTTTTGCTTTTTGATTTAAGTTTGGATTCCAAATTAATGAACCATTATGCCCTTCTACTCCTGTAATTAATTGACCATATTTTCCAATTAGTCTTTCTGCACTGTGAATTCCTGTTCCAAAATGGTTTTCTACGGCAGGATGTTCTAAAAAATTGAGCAATTCTTCATCGGCACAATAATTTAGAGTATAATCAAAACTGCAATTATTTGGAACTTGGTTGCTTCCGATAACTAAGTGGTCATATCTTCTTCCATTTTCATTAACTATGACTGTTTGTCCGTTAACGATATAAACCGTGTTTATTTTTAGTGTATTTTTCCCAATTTTTTTAATAGCATAGCTCGGTTCATTTATTTTTTCGGCATCTTCACAAATTCGGGTAAACCTATCATGAATGCTGCTAAGGGGAATTTCAAAATTTTCACTAATTATTGCAACAAGTCGGATATCTTTTTCCATAGCTGAATCTGCAAGAATTTTTGCAAGATTATGGTTTTTATATCCCTGAAGCCTAAGCCATTCTGGTTGAAACCCGATAAGTAAATGATTATGTAAGTCGATTTTCATATTAATAATTAACAAGCAGGAAGACCTTTTTCTATCCAACCTGCTTTAGCTCTCACAATAGAATAAATTCCACGAATAACATGAAGAGGTAATGAAATGAAATTTTTAGATTTTCCTCTTCTTTCTATAAATGGATCGTTACTTTTTGAAGTCTCTATCAGTTTAATAGTAGAATTGTACCATTCATTTGCAGAAGGATTATTTGTCAAATTATAAGTGGTATATCTTTGAGCTAGGTCTTTTGCAGTGTTGCCATCGCAATTTGCAATAATAGGCATATCTAATTCTTCTGCAAGATTTACTGCTTTTTGGTTATAGTGTCCAATAAATTCCAGTAATGCAGTTATATTTGCATTTTCTTCTAAGGCGATTAATTTTCCCTGTTTTCTGAATTTTCTAACTCTTTCTTCACCCATACCTTTTCCAAGTTTTATAGTATAGCATGGATGGTCTGCAATCGTCTTTCCGCCTTTTTCATAAGTTTCATCTACAACTTCATCAAGAGGTCTTGCACCAAGAATATTTGCAGAAGTTCCTACGATTAAAACGTGAGCATCATTTGATAAGACTTCGAGAGTTCTTGCAAAAACTAATTTTCGACCGTCTTCTTTTCTAGTTAAAACAGTAGAAGTTTCTCCTTGTTCAATAGAATATTTGTCACTTTTCTGGCTAGTTAATGGACGATAAATTTCGCAAACATATTTTCCAGAAATATCGGTTAGTCCCACTAAATCTAAATTCTTTGCTATTGCAACATCTGCAAGAGCTTCAACATTTCTTGGAAATCTTTCAATATCAAATCTTCCAGAAGTATAATCTGTCCATGCACCGTGACAATGTAATGTTGCGTTTATTTTCATAAATTAGTTAGAATTGACTTCTTTTTAAATCTTATTATTTAACACCACTTCTTAGTTACAACAAACAGAAAGCTTTAAAAATCGTTTCTAGTTAATATAATTAAGATGTCAAACAAAATGGATTCATATTTTCCTGTTGCAATTATGGCTGCTTTGGCAGGAGTACTGGCTATTCATTTGCAGACAAGTAATGTTAAACTTGAAATAAGGACTGCCGAATTAGAATCTAGAATTAGCGAACTTGAAATAAAACACACGAGATTAGATTCTAGAGAAGAACAACTTAAACAAGATTATTCTAAACTTTATATTCAAATAACCCCGCTTACAAATTCTATTCCAAATAGACAAGAAAGAACAGTAGATGCAATAAATTATGCTGAAAAATTAAATCGAGTTCAAGGTACACAATAAGATGATATCTCTATCCTTCCTTGGAAATTATATGCCTATTTGGGTGATGATTGCATTAGTTATATTAATTTATGCAGGACTTAAAAAAATAAAACTTCCTGGAAATGATTTTGTTCTGGCTCTCTTGAGTTTTATGCTTACTTTTTTAGTGGTTTCTTCAATAAGACTGACGGCTTATGCTGCTAACGCAATATCTTTAATGTCTCTTGTTTTAATTTTTTCTTTTGTAATTCTTATGGTCTTAGTTTTTGTAGCAAAAGATGTTCAATTTTCTAAACCTCTGGCAATTGCAGGTTTGGTTATATGCTTGTTAATAATTATTTTCGTGGCTGTTTATCAATTTCCTGTTTTAAATCATGCTTTGCCTAATACCTCAAATGCTGGACTTGGTTCCGGACTTTCTGAATTTAAGAATTATATTTATTCAGATACTGTAAAAAATAGTTTAATGTTTATAATTTCTGTTGTAGTTGTTGGAATTTTGCTTTTGAAGAAATAAAATTATTATTCGCCTCAATTATTTCATTCTTCAATAATTTCGCGTGATTGATTTTGATAATACCTCAAATCCTGGTTGTTTCGTTATTAATTTTGGTTTATATTTTTTATTTGAATTTAGGTGAGCTAATTAATATTGAATTATTCTTTGGAATGAATTTCTAGGGAATTAATAAATTGGGTTTAGGATAATTGCGAAGCAGAAACTATAGAAAAGTCGGGTTAAATCTGGTAAGGATGAGAAGCTTTAAAATATAGCATTACTATTCTTCCTTAATAATAAAGGAGAATGAACTGCTCAAAAATCAATTAATCCTTCGGATTGAGTGTACAAGATTTTTGAGATTCTGAAAATTAGGAATTTTCAGACTATTCATTTTTCACTAACTTGTTTAAATAAAAAATGAATAAAAAGAGGTAACTATGGCACGAGAAAATGTAGAAGATATTATGAAAAAATATGGGGCTAGATTAGATAGCTCTGTACGAACGAATCAAACTTCTAATTCCATTCCTGCATCTATAGAAGGTTCTTCAGAGTTTCAAAAATTTAAGAGTGATATGTTGCCCCATTTTACTCGATATGAGAATTGGTGCAATAATCTTGGCGGTTCACTAAAACTTAAACTTTCTGAAAAGGATAGACAAAAAATACAAAAAGAGATTGATTCTGCACATTTGGAAACAAGACCTGAAAATGTTGTTTCTCTTGCTATGATTTCTTTTATTTTAACTCTTTTTGCAGGTATTCTTCTTTCTGCAGCAATTTATCTTTTAACTTTTGGAGAAAAACAACAACTATCGCCTATAATTTTAATTTTCTTTTTATGTTTTTTAACTGCGGGATTTTTATTCTATTATTTTTATACTATGCCTTCAAGATTGGCTAATCAATGGAGACTTAGGGCGGGTTCGCAGATGGTTCCTTGTATTCTTTATACTGTTGTCTATATGAAGCATACTTCTAATTTAGAACGAGCTATTAGATTTGCTTCACAACATTTAGATGCACCTCTTGCTTTTGATTTGAAAAAAGTTTTCTGGGATGTTGAAACTGGAAAATATTCGACTATCAAAGAAAGTTTGGATGTTTATCTGGAATCTTGGAGATTAACTAATTCTGAATTTGTAGAAAGTTTTAATTTAATTGAGTCTTCTCTTTTTGAACCTAGTGAGGCGAGAAGATTGCAAATTTTAGAACGTTCTTTGCAGGTAATTCTAGATGGTGTTTATGATAAAATGATGAAATATTCTCATGATGTTAAAGCACCTTTAACCAATGTTTATATGCTGGGAATTGTTTTGCCTACCCTTGCACTTGCACTTATTCCTCTTGCTTCTGCTTTAATGAACGGGGCAATAAAATGGTATCATATTTTTATTATTTTTAATCTTCTCGTTCCATTTTTTGTTTTTTATATGACTAATAATATGATGTTAAGCCGTCCGGGGGGGTATGGTGAGAGTTCTATACTTGAAATGAATCCTCTTTATTCTAAATATAAATCAAGAAAACCTTATTGGATTGCTTTTGCTATTTGTTTCCCTATTTTAATTTTAGGATTGTTGCCTTTTATTTTTCAGTATACTCCTGTTCCAGCTTGGCTGGGTTTGAATACGGATTATACTTTTACTCAAGTAGGCTTATCATTTTTAGGTGATGCTAAACTTTTTGATTATATCACTGTTAATGGCGTTACTGTAGGTCCGATGGGCCTTTTTGCTTTAATTCTTAGTATGTTTATCCCTCTAGCTATTGTTTTATTTTATTCTATTGCTTACAGATTAAAAACACGGGAAATAATTGATTCTAGAAATTATTCTAAGATACTTGAGGGTGAATTCAATAATTCTCTTTTTCAATTAGGAAATCGAATTGGAGATGGAACTCCTGCAGAACTGGCTTTTGCACGAGTTGCGGAAAGTTCTCGTGGACTTGTTACTGCTGATTTTTTTAGAGCAGTTAATTCTAATATTCAATCTTTAGGAATGCCTCTGGATAAAGCTATATTTGATCCTAAGAGAGGGGCGATAATAAATTATCCTTCTAATTTGATTGCAACAAGTATGCATATTCTTGTTGAGAGCGTAAAAAAAGGTTTGCAAGTTGCAGCTGCTTCTTTAATGAGTATTGCAGATTATCTAAGAAATATAAATAAAATTAATGATAGACTTAGAGATTTACTTGCAGAAGTAACTTCTGATATGAAAAGTAATATGACTTTCCTTGCTCCGATACTTGCTGGATTTGTTGTTGGACTTTCTTCAATGATAACGCTTATACTTACTAAATTAAAAGGGCTTACAGATATCGCTCAGGCAGGGGCTGGAGCTTCTTCGGGAATAGCTGGCACGATTACGGGTTTATTTGGAGTTGAAAATTTAATTCCGCCTTATTTCCTTCAGGTTTGTGTTGGAATTTATATTATTGAAATAATATTTATTTTAACTAAAACTTTGGTTGTTGTTGATGCTGGGCCAGATGAATTAAGGTCTACTAATGAAATAGGCAAGAATCTTCTTTCAGGTGGATTGCTTTATTATATTGTTGCTCTTATAGCTTTGATAGCTCTTTCAAGTATTGCGGCTGTTGCTTTGCCGAATTTGGTGTAACTTTAGTTTGTGCTTCGCAATTATTACTAATTATTGATAATGTAACTGGGATTTTGGAATGGAAGTTTGGGCTTGAGCAGGAAGTTTATTTAATTAGGGTAATTAGTTTTTAGCATAGTAAAGGATTTACTATTAAACCTTCTTTGGCGAAGGTTTAAATAATTCTTTTTATTCTTATTTTTGAGGTTGATAAAAGAGATATGGGTAATAAAAAAGGAGAGGTTTCGGATTTTTTAATTTGGGTTATTGTGGGTACTGTTGTTTTATTTATTGGTGCTGCGGCTATTTATTTTTCAGCAGATCATGGAGTTAACTTAATTAAAGATATAATGGAAAAAATTAGGGGAGTTTTTAGTTTTGGGAGATAATCGGCTATGAGGGGAATAAATCGTAGGGGTCAGGAAGGGGGCATTTCTATGTTTACTGTTGGAGTTATTGTTTCTCTTTTAGTTCTTGTTGTTGCGATTGTTTTTTTAGCTCAGCCCAAAATTGTTGAGTGGATAAAAAATTTACCTGGACATGATGCTCCTGCGGATAATTCTATAGAACTTTCTGCAGATGAAATGAAGACATTAAATTATAATGTTGTTGGACATATTAATGTTCCAATAGATATACCTCAATTTGGTGGAAAAGAGAGATATGTTGATTTAATATTTAAGAATGATATTAAAGATAAATTACAAACTCCAATTTATTTAGCTCATGAAAAAGTAGAAAATGATTTACTTTATGGTGATCTTTATTTGAGTGTTAATTGGGCATTTGATTTAAAAATAGGAACTATTGAAGCTGATAGAGTTAGTATAACTATTTCTCAACAGGATTACGATGCTTATTTGAATAAACATAGTGGAGTTGGAATTCCTGCTTTTGCTTTGGTTAAAGAAGAAATAGATTCTTCAAAAAATATTAGATTCTATTTATATAAAACTAAATCTGAAGTTGTTCCTGCTGAAACTAATGCCCCTCAGGGTTCTGCTTTAATAACTGGTTAATATGATTAAAAAAATAAATAAAAAACTTCAACTGCCCTTCGGGTTCGTGTTAACAAGTTTTTTACCTTCAGAAAATTATGAATTTTCAGACTGCTTTTTTATCAGAGGAGAAGAAAGATGATAAAAAACAAGAAAGCAATACTTCTTCCAGAAGTTCTTAAGATAATTATTGGTGTTGTTTGTATTGTTCTTTTGATTTATTTGGCAGTTAAGATTTATGGTATTCTTACAGTTAGCAGTGATTTAGAAAAAGCTAGGGCTACTTTAGATGCAATTGTTGGAAAGGCGAATGTTGTTGGTGAGGGCGAGACTTTGAATTATCTTATAACTGCACCTACAAATTGGCATTTTATTCAGTATGCTTCTGAGAATAAACTTTGTATTTGTCCTAATGAAATTGATGTTATAAAACAAAAAGCTACTTGTTTAGCAGGAGGAGTATGCCAAACTTATACTCTTTCATCTGAAGTTTTGGGGAAATGTGTTTTAGATAGAATCGTTAATTGTATTTCTTTTAGTAAAATTCCTTTAGCAGTAAAAATTAGTAAACAAAAGGGAATAATTGAAATTTCAAATTCCTTGGATTATACTTCTAATAATATAATTCAACAAGTTATGGCTTCGGATAAAATAAAATCTTTAATTGTTCAAAGAGCAGATATGAGTACTTTAGATTTACTTTCGGATTTGCTTCCTTATAAAAATACTGCAAAAAATCTTGAAACTCAGATTGTAGATGAAATACAAAAATTTATTCCTGAAGAAATGAAGGCAGAAAATTATGGATGGGATATTCGTGTTTGGAAAAATAAGGAAACTACTGCTTCATTTTTAAATGGTGTGAATTATATGCCTCCTGCTGGTTGGAAACTTTCCCCTGATGGTTTTGGTAGTGAATTTGAAAATAATTTTGCTCAGGGTGAGAATAGTTATAAAATAAAATTAACTTTTAATGAATATGTTAAGGAATAAAAAATCGCAAATTACAGAAAGTGGGCTGGCTAGTAAGATTGTGGAATATTTGCCTTGGATAATTTTATTTGGAATGCTACTTGTATGGGTCGTCTATAGATTAGGTAAAATAGTTGGCGGATAGAATAAAAACATATAAAAAATGGAAAAGAAATTAGATATGATGAATAAAAAAGAAAAAAAAGGAACAATCTCGGTAGATTTTCTTATAGCTATGATTTTGCTTATTTTGGGTTTTGCTGTTTTAGTTGTATTTTTATTTAATATTGGTGGAACTGGTGCCTTAGATAGAACTGTTTGTGCTCAATCCGTAACTTTTAGAGCTACTTTGCCCGGAATTGTTCAAACAGCTATTCCTCTGAAATGTCAGACAAATAAAATTTGTATTACTTCTGGATTAGTTGGGGGAAATTGTGATGCATTTAAGGGAGAAAAGGGAATAAATACTGTTAAGGTTAAGAGTGGTGTTGCTGGTGAAGAACAGATTGCACAGATTTATGCTAGGGAGATTTATGATTGTTGGGATATGATGGGGCAAGGAAAATTAAGTTTGTTTTATGATGGTGTTGTAAATTCGGTTGGTTATGGTACTACTTATCCTTCTTGCGTGATTTGTACTCGACTTGCTTTTGATATGACTAATTTAAATAAGGCTAATGTAAATCCCGATAATGCGAATATTCAGGAATATATGATGACTCATAAAGTTCCTAATAAAGATTATACTTATTTTGAATTTTTAGGTTTAGAATCTGGAAAATATAGCATTGATCTAAATAATAATCCTGCAAACATCGATGAACTAACAAAGGCAATCGAAGCTACGAGTACTTTGAGCGATGCAGCTAAAAAAAGTGCTGAGAGTTTAGTAAACGATTTTGGTTCTATTGGTTCTAATAAAGAAATAACTGCTACACCTATTACTAAAAAAATTGATTATAATAAAGATAGTACTTCGGTTTTATTTATGCAGATTTCTGCTCCAGGACATGGCGAGACAACAGGGAAGTTTATTGGCGGTGCATTGAGTTTATTGGGCTTGGGATTTTTATATAAACCAACTGCTTTTTTAACGGTTTCTCCAAGTACTTTAGCAATTAATGCTCCTCGTGTGATAAATCCTACTTCCGGATTGATTGAAGGCGGGAGTGTAGTTAGAACTCCATCTAGATTAGGTATTAGCTCTGGAGCAAAGGCGGCTGCAGGATATGTGGCTGTTGCTGTTGCTGTGCTTTATGGAGTCCAACAAACTAATGTTTATATGCAGAGAAGTCTTACTGCTACAAAATGTAATGATTTGGTTGGAGGAAGTGAGGCAAGAAATGGCTGTTCTGTTGTAAGAGCAATTCCTTATGAGCCTGAAATGATTTCTAGTTATTGTTCGGCTATTGAGAGCATCCCATAAAATGAATATAAAAAATAAGAAGGGTGATGAAGTTGTTCTTGAAACAATTATTTTTATAGTTCTTAATTTAGTATTTTTTTCTATGATGATTTTTTTTGTTGTTCGTGCTGGAAGTTCTGATGTAGCTATTGAAGAAGCGAATGCTAAGAAAATAGCACTTATTATTGATGCAATGGAACCTAAAATGGAAGTTAATGTTTCTTTAGAGCAAGTTTACAATCAAGCAAGTAAAAATAAATTTACGAATGTTCCTGTTTATGTTAACGGAAATACCATTAATGTTAAGGTAAAAGACGGAGTGGGCTCGGGTTTTGATTTTTTTACAACCTTAAAACCACAATTATTTTTTGATGACGAAAATAAACTATTGACAATAAGAACATGATAAGGACTTTCTTTTAAAAAAGAAATACCCCGAAAGAAAAAACTATGATAAAAATAAAAAAATTAAACAAACATGCAGATACTAAACTTTTATCTATTTGGTGGTTTGCAGTACTTACAGTTATTGCTGGTGGAGTTATTATTGGTGTCACAATTTTTCAATCTGCTAAAGTTGATGTACGAGTTTTGGAATCAGATATTCTTTCTGCTAAGATAATTAATTGTGTTTTGGATAAGGGATATTTTAATTCTGAATTTGTTGTTGGTAAAATGGATATTTTTAGTGTTTGTGGATTGAATAAGGAATTATTGACTACTAAGGGTAATTATTATATTAAATTTCAATTGAACGATATTGCTGGAAAAGAAATTTTTCCTCTGATGAAATATGGTAATAATGCTCTTGAAGGAGATTGTTTGATTCAGCAATCACTTATTTCTGCTAGAAATTTTGCAAGATGTTCACAAGAGAGTGTTTCTGGATTAGATTCTAATGGAAGAAAACTTGTTCTTAGTATAATGACTGCATCTAATAAAGATTTTAGATTGGAGACAACAAGATGATAAAGAATAATAAATCGCAGATTGGTTCAACTTTAACTTGGTTTGTAGCAATTATAATTGTTGTTTTTGTTATGGTTCTTTTTGTTACAGGTGTTACGGGAATTGCAAAACTCAAGGGTTTATCTGAAACTAAACAAACTGCTTCTGTTTTTATTTCTTATGGTGAAGAGCAAAATATTAATAGTAAATTTATTGCTTTTTTGAATAAACCTCTTTCTAATGGTGGGACTGTTTATGATTTGCTTTCAAAAGCTGAAGATAAAGACGATAAAGAGGAAGAAAGAAATTCTTTATTTAAACAGGAAGCAGAAAGCTTTTTAGAAGAGAATCTTCCTAGTTCTAATTATTATGTAAGTATTTCTTTAGAAAAACAATCCAATTTTAATTGGATGCTTATTGAAGCTTATGGTTTAACTAATGGAATTCAAACTTTTAGCAAAATTAAAACAGACGATCAATATACTTCTAAAGAGATTTATATTTTGCCCAATAAGAAAATAAAACTTGAGGCGAGTAAATTACAATGATTAAGAATAGGCGGGGAGATATTGCAGTAACATTACTAGTTATAATGACAGTTATTATGTGCGGTGCTGCATTTTACTCTTTTTCAATGTATGATTCTTCTGTTGAAAAAAGTGTTGGTGATTTCAATAATCTTGGCAATTTTTATGATTCTAGCAGAAATTTTGAATTTTATCTATATAATCTTGCTAAGCTTTCTGCAACGAATACCGGCGAAGATTTTGTTAAAAAGTTTGTAGCCAATTATAAAGATTATGCAGATAAACAAAAATTTTATCCCGAATATTTGAATCAAATAGAGAATCTTTCAAAATATGATATTAAAATTGTTGGTGGAAAAATTTATTTTAGATTAAAGGATTTTGAGTTTAGTTCGGATTTATCGGGAAATCCTGATTCAAGGATTAAATCTATCCTCTGGAAAAAGGATATAACTTTTGAAATAACTTTAAAATAGAGTTAGAACAGACTACAAAAATGTTTTTAAACCCTTGAAACCTATTAAAAATAGCAAAAAGAGAAACATGAGAATATTAAAAGATAAAAAAGGTCAACCGCAATGGGAAACTATTATTTGGATTGTAGCAATTTTAATATTAATTTTTTCTGTGTTGATACTAACGAATACTTTTAGTTTAAAAGATATTATTTTTGGAGCAGCTGGTGGCAAGGCTACTATCGATAGAGAAGTTAGTAATTGTAAAATTGATTGTCTTTCTCAAGCTACTAATAATTATAATCTTCAGGTAAGAGATATTACTTTTGCAGATGGATTTAAGACTAAGGCAACTTGTAGGCAGTTAGAGAGTCCTATTTCTGCTTGTATGGACGCTAGTGGCAAGGTAATTGCTGGTGTAGCTAGTCAATCTGATTGCGAAGGAGTTACTGATTCTGCAGGTCTTAATGGGGCTTGGAATGAAGGTGAAAAATGTTATCAAATTGGGATGAATAATGCCCTTGCTCCTTTAAAATTTAGCCAATCTTTTACAGTAGCTATGTGTTTGAATAACCCTAAAACTTATGTTTATCTTAAAGAGGGTGTTTGTTTGGTTAATCTTAAGCCTATTTTAACTGCAGATACAAAGGTTAAGTGTGAAGGTCAGGGAACTTGGTCTTCTAAAGAACCTGCACAGATTAAAGAAGTTTGTACGACTGTTTAATTTTAATTTTGCACTTCATTTTATAATCTATTTTAATAATTCTATAAATTTTGGGATATAAGGGGGCTTCTTGTGCATTTATTTTGGCTAGGGGTTATATTCTTAAATTGAACTTTCTTCTTTAGACACAGAAAAATAATGTTTTTCTGAGCTCCGAAAAGCTTTGCTTTTCGCGGAAAGTATAAATACTCCGAAAGAAGAAACTATATTACTATGGGTGATGATTATTCTGGCGGAAGTGAAAGAAGAAATAAAGGTAAAGATAAAAAGCGAAATAGAAAGCTATTTCCCTATAGAAAAGGTGGAAAGTGGCGTGCTGATGAAGAAATGAAGAAATAGAGTATTAATTGCTCGCTTCGCTCGCTTTTTTTCAATTAGTGCCTTGCATAAATTCTTTTAAATAAAAAATTAATAATTAAATAAAAATCGAATTTGTATTAGGCATTATTGATAATTTAATTGGCGTAAGCCTTACATTGAGAAGCGAGCCCGAAGGGCGAGCATTAAGAAGGTTTTAAAATAACTTAAACCTAATAATATTAACCTAAAAGAGGACAATATGCTTAACTTACTAAATTTTCTTCCAGTTCCAATTGATGCTTCTGATATTTTTTCTAATTATAATATATTTTTAATTGCTGTCGCTATTTTTTGGTTGATTATTGCTTCAATTCAAGATTTTAGAAAGCGAGAAGTTGAAAATTGGTGGACTTTTTCTTTTATTGCTTTTGTTCTTGCTTTTAGAGCTTTTACTTCTGTTGCTGAAATGAACGTATTGTATTTTATTTGGGGCTTAGTTGGACTTGGTGTTGGTTTTATTTTGATGAATGTTTTTTATTATGGCAGAATGTTTGGTGGAGGGGATGCAAAGATGCTTATGGCTTTAGGGGGAGTTTTACCCCTTAGTATTAACTGGGCTGTTAATCTCGAATTAATTATTTTATTTACATTGATTTTTATGTTTGCTGGAGCTATTTATGGTATTATTTATAGTTGGATTATCTTGATTTTTCATTTTAAGAGATTTAGGCAAGAATTTTCTTTTTTCTTTAAAAAATATAAACGAGTAGCTTATCTTGTTGAAATTCTTGGTTTGTTTTTATTTGTTTTATCGATTTCATATGATTTTTATATGGGGCAACTTCTTGCTTTGCTTATATTTATTTCTCCTATTTTATTAATTTGGGCTAAGGCTGTTGAAGGCAGTTGCATGGTTAAATTAGTAGACGTAGCTCATTTGACTATTGGTGATTTGTTAATTTCTAATTTTAAGATTGGCAAAAAAACTATTAAGTCTCAATGGGATGGACTTTCTGAAGAGGAATTAAAGTTTATTCGGAAAAATTGTAAGAAAAAAGTGTTAATAAGATATGGCATTCCCTTTATTCCCGCATTTTTAATTGCAATTTTAATACTACTCATGGGAATTTATCTTTAGGGGCTGAATATGAAATTTAAAATTTTATTAAAAAATATTCTCTTTGTTCTTTTAAGTATTGTTGTTAGCTCTCTTATTTTACTTGTGTTTAGACTTATTTTACCTAGACAGCTTGATGATGTTAATCCCAATATTCCTTGCTTGCAAAATCTTCTTGATAAAAGTGAAACTCTGATGGTTATTCCTCTTTTTGAAAATAAATCTATTGCTGAAAATATTACTTGGTGTAATTACATTTTGAGTTTAAATAAAACTCTTGGAATGCATGGAGTTTATCATAGCTATAATGAATTTAGTGAGGCTAGAAGTAAAGAATACGTCCGTATTGGTATGGAAGAATTCAAGAAGTGTTTTAGTTTTTATCCAACAATTTTTGAGGCACCCCAAGTAGCACTATTAAGAGATAATGAAAAAGTTTTGAGAGAAATGAATTTTGAAGTTAGAGGATATCCTTATCAAATTATGCATAAGGTTTATCATTGTTCTGATACGGGTAAATATTCTAATAGATTTGTAGATTGGATTTAATTTTTAAGTTAGGCTTCGCCTATTAAACGATTATTAATAATTCTATAAATTTGGAAGATAAAGTTTTTTTGCAAATTAGGTCTTGTTCTCGGTAACTAAATTGTTTTAAGTTATTGAGCATTAATAAAATATTTAAAACTGTGCAAAGTAGAAACTAAAACTTTTAAGGTATTCTTCTAGGCAAACTCATTATATCTTTAACGAGCTTATTTTCTTCTTTAGTTAAATTTGTTTCTTTTTTAGTTCGGGGTTTTTTACTTGGTTTTTTTAATTCGCCAATTTTTATAGCAATTTCTTGAACTTGTTTTTTATCTATTTGTTTTCTTTCAAGCTTCTTCCCTTTATATGTGGGGATTATATTTACTATGGCATGCTTTAATTCATCTGAACTCGAAATTTGAAAGTTTTCAGCTTTCAATTGTTTAACTATGTGTTTTCCTATTTTATCTGCTAGAGTAAATGCTTTTGCTTTTAGGTTTTTTGTTTCACTTATATGTTTTTTTGGAATTAGAACAATATGGCCTTCTGAAAGGGGATTTATTTCTAGAACTGCAAGATAATCTTTGTCTTCATAAATTGAAGAGGATTCTATTTGTTTTCCGGCTAGAAGGCAGTAAACACAATCTGTTCCTTTTGTTTTTGCAGGATTTTTATTGCCTTCTGATTTTTCTTCTTGAGCCATTGCTTGATTTTTCTTTAGAAATTCTTCAAGCTGTTCATTATTCATTGATTTGATATAACTAATTACTTCTTCTTTTTTATCTTCTGGAAATTTTTCTGCTTGTTTAAGAAGCTGTTCTTTTATTGATTTTGCCTGTTGGTCTGTAAGTGCCATATAAGAACAATCAAGGTTTTTCTTATAAACTTTTCCTTTATCTTAAAATCTGGGTTTAATATCTCTTGCTTTTATAAGGCAGATTTTGAGAGACAGAAAATGTTTTAGACATTTTCTTTATTAGAAATAGGTTAATAAATTATTTGATTGATAATAATTTAATAGGGTTCTCTATCCTTTTCAGGAGTCATGCAATAATAGATTATACCTAAATGTTCAATCGTTTCTCTTATTTTCTTACCCTTAATCATTGTGTATCTGGAAAGCTCTTCGGATAATAACTCTAATCCCGCCCCTATGTCTTTAGAAGTTACTTTTCTGGACTCTTCAAGATTAAATAATTTTACTACTACTTCGCTTAATGCATCTTCTACTCCCCATAATTCTGGATTTTTATGAAATCGGACTTTTAACCCTTCTGCGATTGTATCGATGGTTCTTAAAAACTTGTTAAAGCCGCGATAATTAATTTTATAAGAATGGTGTCCTCTTTTTTTATCTAATTCTGTAGCTGTTTTAACTACTAAATTAGCAATTTCTTGGGGTTTTGTATATGTTGATTTCATTATTTCCATAAGATTTGTAAATAGTTTTTATTTAAATAGATTTGTATAAATAATAATCGAAATAAACCTTAAATTTTATCCGAAAGCTTTTCTTATATCAAGAATTTCTGAGCTAGACACATGTTCTATTTTTGCCATATCTGCTTCAAGTTTTTCTATTTCTATTTCATCGTTCCAAGCAAAACTTAGAATTATTGCCTTTAATCCAAAGGCGATGGGTTCTTCTTCTATTTTTACTATGGTCTTATGCTGTGAAACAATCATTTCTTCTGCTGTTTTTTCTATTGCCTTCAGGTCTGCACTAGGAGAATCGGGCATAAGTTTCATTTGAATCGCTGTAAATCCCATAATTGCTTTGGGAAAAAGAGATTTATAAAGATATGGTTTAACTAATATTTTTTTACTATTTTTGGAACATTATTTTATTTTATAATAGTGTTTAAATAGTCTGGAACTAAATTCAATTTATAAAAAAAGTAGTAATAATAGAAAAGTAAAAAACTTACTAAGCCTCCAGAGAATTAATAATTCTCTGGCTCTTCAAAACAAGTATATTTTGAAGACTTTGGGTTCGTGGTGAAGAGTTTTTTACATCACAGGAAATTAAGAATTTCCTGAGCTTTTATTTTTGCTACAAAATATAAGGGGCAAAAATAAAATGATTCAAGGAAATTACGATCAGATAATTAAAATGATTTCAGAGAGCTCTAAGCTTCCTGTTGAGGAAATTGAGCGAAAGATTGAAGCTAAGAGGGCTAAACTTTCTGGATTGATTTCTAAAGAGGGTGCGGCTCAGATTATTGCTTCTGAACTTGGAATAAGCTTCGATAAACAGAAAATGAAAATATCTGGTCTACTTTCGGGAATGAAGAAAATAAATTTGGTTGGAAAAATAATTAAGTTAAATAGAGTTTCGGAGTATAATAAAAATGGTAAGAGCGGTAAAATTGGGAGTTTTTTACTTGCAGACGATACTAGCAATATAAGGGTTGTCCTATGGGATACGAATCATATTGGTTTAATTGAGAATGGCATAATTAAAGAGGGAGATAGTGTTGAACTTTCTAATGGCGATATAAGAAATTCTGAACTTCATTTAGGTAGTTTTGGAGATTTGAAATTAAGTAGTGTTATTTTAAACGACGTCCAGACAAAACCTGTTGTTCAGAAAAAGGAAATAGGACAGATCCAGTCTAATGATAATATTTCTTCAAGAGCTTTTATTGTTCAGATATTTGGCCCTACATTTTATAATGTTTGTCCTGAATGTAAGAAAAGAGTTTCTGAAATAAATCAATGTGAGGCTCATGGAGTTGTTATTCCCAAAAGAAATGCAATACTTACTTTAATTTTAGATGATGGCAGTGGAAGTATTAGAGCTATTCTATTTAGCGAGCAAATAAAAAAAATTGCAACTGAAGCAGAATTGGAAAGTGCAGAAGCATTTATGCCTAAGAGAAAAGAGCTTCTGGGAAACGAGATTTTTGTTGAGGGTTCAGCCAGAAAGAATAAATTTACTGAAAATATAGAACTTTTTGTAAATGATATTCAGAATGTAGAATTAGAAAAGCTAATTGAAGAACTCGAAAAGTAGAGTTTAAATATATATTTCTGTTATGGTAGTCTATGAAAAAAGAGGCTATTATAAATAAAAAGCGTAAATTTGATTTTTCTAGATTTGGTACCTTTAATGTATTCCTTATGGGCTTGACTAGTTTTCTTAATGATTTTAGTAGTGAGTTAATTTGGCCTATTCTTCCTCTATTAATTAGTTCGCTTGGAGGCACTGGCTTGATTATAGGCATTATTGGAGGATTTATGGACGGGTTGCCCAATCTTGTTAAGATTTTTTCAGGATATTTTTCAGACAAGTCTCATCATAGGATGAAATTTATTTTTTGGGGTTATTTTACTGGCGAGATTACTAAATTAATGTTATTTTTCGCAAATAGTTGGTTGACTATCTTAGCTTTTACTGGTTTAAATAAACTTGGAAAGGGTGTTCGTGAAGCTCCCCGTGATGCATTAATTTCACTATCTATGCCTGATGAAAAAGGTAGAGGTTTTGGAATTCATAGGGCTTTTGATGTAGGTGGTGCAATTTTAGGTTCATTAACTTTGTTAGCGATAGTCTACTTTTTAGGATTACATTTTAAACCTCTGATACTTTTTGCATCTATTCTTGGATTTACATCTCTTATTCCTCTTTATTTCTTGAAGAATATAGAAAGTAATTCTAATGGTAAAGACAAAAAAATATTTTTCTTTTCTAGCTTGAAACATCTTTCAAATGAACTTAAGATGTTTATCTTCATCTCTGTTATTTTTGGTTTGGCTAATTTTACCTATATGTTTTTCGTACTTAGAACCTTTAATATTTTTTCTAGTGGAAGTTCTCAGTTTACCATTCCTATCCTGCTTTATGTTTTCTTTAATATTTTTTATGCGAGTTTTGCCGTGCCTTTTGGAAAATTATCGGATAAAATTGGTAGAAGGAGGATTATTGCAGCAGGATATTTAATTTTTTCTTTAGTCTGTCTTGGATTTTTGTTTTTTAGTTCATTACCCATTTTAATTCTAATGTTTATTCTTTATGGATTATCTAATGCGATGGTTGTAAGTAATCAAAGAGCTTTTGTTTCTGATCAATCCAGTGAAGAACTTCGAGCTACTGCAATTGGAGCATTTCAAACAGCCATAGGCGTTTCAGCTATATTGGCTGGAATTATTGGCGGATTATTGTTTAATATTAATCCCGATTATACTTTTATTTATGGTTTTGTTTTAAGTTTATTTTCTGCTTTCGCCATGATTGTATTTAGAACCCATTATGTCCATAAATTAAAATTCCATTCTTTAGAATAGGTTAGTAACTTACTAGTTTTAATTTTGGATCATCCAAAAAACAAGTGTCAATCAAACTGCATCTTTTACTATAATGTAGCACATTGTTTTTTTGATAATCATATTAATCTAGAAGTAAAAAAAATTAAGAAATAAGACATAGTATTGATTTCTGAAGTAAATAAATAAAGATTATTGCTGCTAGCAGAAGAGGTATGGTGAAATAAAGAGAGAGAATTATTACTATTCCACAAATTATGTCTATGATGCTTGCAAAATCTAAACTTATTAGAAAAAATATGCCCTTTATAATTAAATATATGGCTAAAACTAGAACTATTTTGTCCGGAAACCAATGCAGGGTTTTATCAAACCAATTGTTTATTAGGAAAACTAGGGCTGTTATTAAATCTAATATCCCTAATATTTTGAATATCATAATTTTCCTTATCCAGCAAACTATTTAAAGTTAATTTATTTTGATTGTTTGTAAAACATGGAACGTATTGAAATAAAAGGCATTGAAGGATTAAGTGAAAGTGAAAAACAGGAACTTAATAAGGAAATAGAAACTTACAAGGATAAAATAAAATGGAAGACAAAAAGTGATTTTGTTTTAAAATTAGTTCTTAAGTCTTATAATAAAAGTCCGGAAAATAAGGATAAGAGTAAACGATATACTATTAAGGGTGAAATAAAAGGCGAAACGCATACTTTTGAAGCAAGTGCTGAAGATTGGGATTTTAATAAAACAGTTCATAAAATCTTTGATAAATTGATTAATGAAGTAGAACATAGATATCATTCTAGTGAGCAACATAATTAGTTGCTTTTCTAAATCTTATTGCCTGCACAAGTTCGGCAATATAACTATTATTTTTATTAATGCCCCTGAAATTTAGGATAGGGTTGAAAGAGCAGTTTGAGCGAGTAAGCTTTAAGAATTAGGTTTAGTAACCTTTAATTATGCCTGTATAGCTCAGTCGGTAGAGCATTTGATTCGTAATCAAAGGGTCGAGAGTTCAATCCTCTCTGCAGGCTTAGCCTATTTTATTTTTTTGGATATATATCTCTCAATTGAATAATCCTTATAAAGCTACAATTGGATAAAAGACTATAACAAAAGAATAACTTTTCAAAAATCTGATAAAACCTTCGGTTTGATTATGCAAGATTTTTGATATTCTGGAAATTAAAAATTTCCAGACTGTTCTTTTTGTCACATAAAAACAACATGGTAAGCGTTAAAGATATAAAAGAAGAAGTAGGAAAAGTAGAAGAGAAAGAAACTAAGAAGACTAAAAAAGAAAAAGAAGAGAAAGAAGAAAAAGTTGAAAAGAAAAAAGAAATGAAGATTTCTGATTTACCTGGAATTGGTCCTGGAACTGTACAAAAACTTGAGGATGCTGGAATTTATGATTTAATGGGCGTAGCTGTTATGGGTCCAAAAGAACTTTCTGATTTGGCTGGACTTGGAGAAGCTGTTGCTCGTAAGGCAATACAGGCTGCAAGAAAAATGATGGATTTAGGTTTTCAAGATGGTATGGAATTTTCTGAGAAAAGAAAAGAAGTTTTATTTATTACTACGGGATCGAAAAATCTTGATAATCTTCTTGGGGGAAAGGGTGTAGAAACTAAAGCAATTACAGAAGCTTATGGTGCTTTTGGAAGTGGAAAATCCCAGCTGGGATTTTCTCTTGCTGTTAGAACGCAATTGCCTATTGATATGGGTGGGGCTGCTGGAAAAAGTGTTTTTGTAGATACTGAGGGAACATTTAGGCCTGAAAGAATAAGACAAATTGCACTTGGATTTGGATTAAATCCTGAAAGTGTTTTAAAAAATATATTGGTTGCTCGTGCATTTAATAGTGATCATCAAATTCTTCTTTTAGACAAGGTTACTGAGATGATTAAAAATGGTGAAGTAATAAAATTAATTGTTATTGATAGTTTAACTGCACATTTCCGAGCAGAGTTTTCTGGAAGAGGACAACTTGCAGATAGACAGCAGAAATTGAACAAATATCTTCATAATTTAATGAAACTTGCTGAACATCATAATCTTGCTATCTATGTAACTAATCAGGTTATGTCAAATCCTGGAATGCTTTTTGGAGATCCTACTACTGCTATTGGTGGAAATATTGTTGGACATGCTTCAACATACAGAATTTATCTAAGAAAAGGAAAGAAGGGAAGCAGAGTTGCTAAATTAATTGATGCCCCAAATCTTCCAGAAAACGAAACAATTTTCTTTTTAGGCCCTAAGGGAGTTAGTGATGAAGAAACTCCGAGCGAGGATTAAGATTTAAGTTATGCTCCTGCGAGGATTTGAACCTCGGTCATCTCGTTTTCGCGACCCCACTTGTTATTATTCGAGTAGGTTTGACTTGTGAAGTCACTCACCGCAACGAGACATTCTATCCGGGCTGAACTACAGGGGCAAGATGTATGTTCTTAAGCGTATAAATGGTTTTAAATGCTTTACTCTAATTATTTGAATGGTTAATATCGATTCAAAGAGAGATAGATTAGTTAATTCTGTTGCTAATTTAAAAATGGAACTAGAATGTGCTGAATTTTCTTTGCATTGTTATGATCATCAGGAAAAATTGACTAATCAGGGATTATCACAGGGTAAGGCTTATGCCTTTGGTACACTTGATGATGTTTTAGTTTCAGAAAAACCTGTTGAAAGATGTGTTTTTGATAATTCTAGATTAGAAATGATTGCACCAATTATTAGCGGTTCTTCGGGGGATGGAAAAGAAATAACTCCGACTACGATTTATCAATGTAAAAAATGCAAGGTAAGATATATTTCGCCTCTAACAGAAAAAGATGATAAAGATTATCGAAAAAGAATGCAAGAAATGGTATTTGGTTAGTTATATTCTTTGTCTCATAAAACTTTAAAAGCTTATTCTATTTTTTAGATTAGATGGTATTAAGTTTAATAAAAGAGGCTATTGTGACTGCAGAAAAATCTGATACGGAAAAGATAAAATTCTCTAAAGATGGCGGGCAAGATTTAATTGCAGATTTGCATATTCATTCAAGATATTCTAGAGCAACTTCTAAGAATTTAGATATCCCTAATCTTGTAAAATATGCTAGAATAAAGGGGGTAGATTTACTTGGAACAGGAGATATTAGTCATGAAAAATGGCTTTCTGAAATTAAACAATATCTTAAGGAGAAAGATCATAGCGGGATTTATTGGTATAAAGATGAGAAAGGAGAATTTCCATTTATTCTTACAGGAGAAATCTCATTAGTATTTACTAAAAAAGAAAAAGGAAGAAGAGTTCATCTCGTTTATCTTGTTCCTAATTTAGAAACTGTTGCTAAGATTAATCTTTATTTAGATAAAAAAGGCAGAAGAGATTATGATGGCAGGCCTATTTTTAATATTTCTTGTGAAGATTTTGTTAGAGATTTAATGGCAATAGATACTAGAATCGAAATTATTCCTGCTCATATTTGGACTCCTTGGTTTGGGGTTTTTGGAAGTGAAAGTGGTTTTGATAGTTTAAAGGAAGCTTTTGGTAGTCAGTATGAAAATATTCATGCTATTGAGACTGGAATGAGTTCTGATCCTGAAATGAACTGGAAGATAAAAGAATTAGAAGATAAGGCGATAGTTAGTTTTTCAGATTTGCATTCTTTTTGGCCATGGAGAATTGGCAGAGAAGCAACTATTTTTTCTTCTAAAGATGAACTTAGCTATGATAATTTAATTGGACAAATAAGAAATAAAACTTATAAGGGAACAATTGAAACAGATCCGGGATATGGAAAATATCATTATGATGGGCATAGATTATGCAATTTTAGCTGTTCGCCAAAACAAACAAAAGAAATTGGTGGGATTTGTCCTGTTTGTAAAAAAGAATTAATTATTGGTGTCGAAACTCGTGTAGAGAAACTTACTGATAACTCAGGTATTCCTAAAAATGCTAAGCCTTTCTATAAACTTTTACCTCTTCATGAATTAATTGCTTTTTATCTTAAAACTAAAGTAGAATCAAAAAAAGTTGTACCTATTTATGATAAACTTATAGAAAAGTTTGGAAATGAGTATAATATTCTTCTTAGAGTAGATAAAAATATTTTGCAGAATGAATTAATAAAAGATAAGCATGAGAAATTAGCTAATCTTATTATGGATAATAGAATTGCTAATTTGAAAGTTAAGCCTGGATATGATGGAGTTTACGGGGTTTTGGTTGAGAAATAATAATTTAATTTTTATTTTTTAAAAACCAACATAAAGCTGTTTGAAAATTAGTACTAGCAATTAATTCGGGGGCTTGTTTAATTAATGTTTGCCATTTTTGTGATGAAATATCATTTATTGAAACTCCTTGAGAGGTAAGTATTGTTAATCCCCCAATATGGGCGATTTGTTCTTCGGTTAACTTTGTTAAATCTAGAGGGTTTATTCCTATTTTTTGCATTTTTTGTTTAAGAAATTCATAGCCATTTACTAAGGGGGGTTGCAGAACGTGTGTTTCTTCATGACCCTTAACAAATTGATTTAGAGGATAATTATCTTTTATTGCACTTTCACAATAAATATGTATGTGCTTTTTTGATTGTCCGTTTTCTTCTTTGATATAACTTTCTAGGGCCCCATATTCTGAACCGAAATCAAATCCTAAATTTGCAATTTCTAACATTCTTAAATCTCGGCCATTTCTAAAATTACATATTTTATTATAAAATTCATATGCATTAAGATATCCTTCATCATGAAAAATTAAACTTTCGGGAACTGGAATTTCTAGATCTAAGGTTTCAAGTTTTATGCTGTTTGCCATTTTTATTTTTCTTAGAAATAGCTATCTAAGGCTAGCAACACCTCTCAAACCCTTATTTTTCTTCGTTAAAAACACAAGCATTCTTTTTTGCAAGTTTTTCTAAAATTTCAAACATTTTTCTTACTTTGGTATCGGCTTGTTTTAAATCGCCAGCTTTAGAACGAATCATATATTTTCCTGCGGCAAGATAGGTTATTTCAGAATTGGTTTCATTTAATCCTGCCTCTTTTTGGGCAGTTTGGATAAGATTTTTTATTTTTACTATTCCATCTGATGATTTACTTAAAATAGAAAATCTTTGAGATACTTCTTTTTCTTTTATTTTTTTATCCTTTAGAACCGAAAGTATTTTTTGAACATTTTCTTTTGATAGGTACTTTTCAAGAATGCTTGGATTTTCTTTTGAGGAATCGATATAATCTACTAATGAGGGTTCACTTGATTTTATTTTTAGAATTAAATCTTCACCTATTTTTTCTCCAAGAATTTTTCTAAACATCGCAGAATAGCTTTTTTCTCTTTTGAATTTGTCATTAAATTCATTTCTTTCATTTGTTTTAACTCTTCTAAATGAAAGTTCTAAGTGATTTGGTCTAATTGACAGGACCTTACACACTATTTTTTTTCCAGGAAAGGCATATTCTCTTATATTTCTGATTCTTCCTGGAGCTATTTCCATGAAAGTTAGTGTTCCTTCTACATTATATTCATCTATTGTTAAGAATACAGTTGTACCGTCAATTTTTCTAACAGTACATAATACTAATTGTCCTAGTTCTATTGGGATTGCCATAGATTAACCTCCAGCAGGTTCTTCACAACTCCAGCAACCCAGAAACCTCCGTGGTTTCTCTTACTTCCAGCATCCGTTGTTTTATTTCTCATAATAATTGTTGTTTTAGAAGACTTTTAAAGATATCTTTAATTTAGAATTAATTAAGAACTTCAACTAATCTTGCCTTTAATTCGGCTTTTCCGCCCTTTGGCTTTGCTATAATTGCACTGCAAATAAGACATTTAACTTCTGTTGTTGCGCCTTCGAACATGATTTGTTCGTTTTTGCATGCTTGGCATCTTACTTTAATGAATCGTTTTCTGCTCATAAAAATTAGGGGAGAAGTGGGTTTTTAAAACTTCTTATGTTGTATTTAGTATGGCAAAGATACCTCATGACCCTGATGAACTAGTTGCAGTTGTTGATGGAAATGATAAAGTAATTGGCACTTCCACTAGAGGAGAAGTGCATAAGAAAGGAATTTTGCACCGAGAAGTTGCTATTTATTTGATAAATCCTGTATCAAAGCAAGTTCTTCTCCAGAAACGATTAGATAATCATAAATGGGATCATTCTAGTGCAGGTCATTTTCCTTTTAATCAAAATTATGAACAAGCGGCGAAAAGAGAATTTCAAGAAGAACTTGGAATAAGTTTACCTTTGAGAGAATTTAAAGAATTAACTTATAAGGAAATAAGAAAAAAACTTACTCCAGAAATATTAAATTATAGATTTATCAAAGTTTTTCTTGTGGAAAAAGATATTTCTCTTGAAAAATTTAATTTTGATAGAGATGAAATTGAAGAAATAAAATATTTTGATAAAAAAGATCTTTTAGATTTGCTTAAACATTCTCAAGACTTAACTTCTTCTGCAGTGGAGATTATACGAGATTATATTCTAAACAGAATTTAAATCTGAGTTTATACTTTTATAATTTCATAATCTAATTTCTTTTTGACTAAATCTATAAATGCTTCTTCTTTGTCTTTGCTTATGACGCAACCTGCTGCGAATTTATGTCCGCCCGATTCTCCACCGATTAATTCAGTGATTTCATCCATAATTTGTTTAAGATTTCTAGGATTCTCTTCTTTTTTATCTCTTCCACAAATTCTTGAGGAAACTTTTATTTTATCTTGATTATATGCCATAGTTATTACTACTGTCCCTTCTTTGTATAATGCAGACATAGACATTATGCTTGCTACGGTCCCTATAATTGTATCTTGAATTTTATCTTTAGCATTCATGATTACATATTGCTTGCCTTCTATTTTTGGATTGGTATTCATGTGTTTAAGTGCTTCGATTAGATTTTGTTTATATCTAATGTAAATTGATTCTGCATGTTTTCTTGCAGTTTCATTTCCCATACAAAGAAGAAGAGCGGTATTGGATTCATCCATTCTACTGCAGGCATTTATTAGAGCAGATAATTCTCGTGCATCTTCAAGCCTGTTAAAAAATTTAACTAGAAAAAGATTTCCAATAAATTCAGACATTTTTTCATGGTCCGGCATTCTTAGAGCTATGGCTGTAACTAATCTTTCCATTTCTTCTTCGGTTAATTCTATTAGCGATTTGTAACCTTTTTTTGTGAATTCTATTCCCGCTTCTCTTAAAATTCCTGAAGCACCTACTGCATCTCCTGTAACTCCTGGAATATAAGGATTTGAACAGTATTCTAATGCTTTATTCAAGGGTCTTGTTGAGGGATAGAGCAATAAACCTTTCTTTATTACTAAATCTGCGTCTTGAAGTATTGTTGAAGTTAATGGGCCAATTTTTTTCTCAAGAATATCGCCTACCATTCCAATGATTGCAAGAGTCGCAGAAAGTGAATCTTTTTTTGCTAGTTCTTTAGATACAAGGTAAGTTAGACAGCTTCCCGAAAGTTCTTCAGATGCACATAAATGAGGATTTATTATTTTAATATTTTCTGGAATGGGGGATTTAAGGTTTATTTCATGGTGGTCTATTATGAAAACTTTATTCGTTAAATTGGAAATGTCATTGATGTTGCTGGAACCTAAATCTAAAAAAACTATTATTTTTTCTTTTTGAAGATTTTCAATTGTTTCTTTATCTAGACTTTTAACAATTTTAAACGAGAATTTTTTATCTAATTTTTTTAAAGTTTTTCCAAAAATAGAAGCAGATGTTATGCCATCTGTATCGAAATGGCTTACAATTAAAATGTCAGTTTTATTTGATTTTTCTAAAAATTCTTTAGCAAAGTTTTGAATTTGTTTTTCTAACATAGTCCCTCTTTTACTAAGACCATGGTGACTATCTAGCTAAATATTCATTAACCTTTTTTAGATTAGCCTTAGTAATTATTAAAGATCTCTTTGTTTTT
>CAYIVX010000009.1:0-27664 GCA_964366925.1 Candidatus Woesearchaeota archaeon
ATTACAGAATATGTAGTTAATGCACTATATCCCGAAGTTAAACGACCAATTACTCCACAAGATTCTCCATACCCCGAAACATTACCCGAACCATATAAATCCGTAAATGTAATGGTATATAAGGGATAATCTCCGCTAATCTCATTACCAAAACCAAGAACTCCCCCTGAACGAGCTCCCCAAACATTAGCTCCAGAATATAATCTTGACAACGAAATTTTAGAAACTGCCGGAGGATTAAAAGATCCAATAAGTCCACCGACCTGAGAGTTACCCTTAACATTTCCGGTAGAATAAACTTTACTTATTACACTTATTCCAGAAACACTCCCAGCTAAAGCCCCAACATCATTTCCTCCAACAGTTATACTAACCTCCTCCAAACCAAGATCCCTTATTTCAGCATCAGATATGCTTCCAAATAAACCCGCATTACCAATAGCAGAATTATTTATGTACAAGTTTTTTATAACATGACCATTTCCTAAAAGTTTTCCATTAAAATTCTGAATAGGAGTCCACCCCAAACCATTATTCAAATTCTTTGTAGAAGAAGCATCTATATCAGTTTCAAGAGTATAAGAAGCACCCACATTTTTACTTATATCTTGCAAATCAGAAATATCATAAATTCTAAAAGGATCAGCAGGAGTTCCCAAACCAGCAATCTTAGCAATGCAACTACCACTCATACATTTTTCATTTATTCCACAATCACTATCTAAAGTACAGGTAACGGTTCTAATTGATTGATTTTGAACGCCTTCGATATTAAAAGAATGCAACATCCATTGATTGCAAATAGTTTTATTTGCAGAACAGCCACATTTCCATTGACAATTAGCATCGGTTCTAGTACTGCATTCAACATTAGCAGTCCAAGAATCATCAGCCATATTATGATAATATTTTTTACAAGAATAAGTTACAATAAAATTTTCCTCTCCATTTACAAGAGCACCATTAGCATTAATAGATAAACTCTGTGAAGCCCTATCATTAATCCAATTAGAAGTTCCTACAGTATTTTGAGAAAATTCAAACGGCGTCCAAGCATTATCACTATAATAATAACCAGTTTTATAGATATATCCACCGGGCTGATTGACTTCGACATTCATATTAATCTGTTGATTATCTGCAGACAACACAAAATTATCAGGAGTTATAGTAAAAACCACATCATTACTAAAAGAATCTCTTGGAGAAGCAAAACCATACCTCGAATAAGTAGCATCATCAAGAATAATGTTACCAGTAAATAAGCTCATATTAGGAGAATTCAAAAAAAACATTGTCAACATTAAAAATAAAATAAGTGTAAGCGAAACGAAAAATAATTTTTTGTTTTCCATTTTTATTAATTAGGGTTTTGAGAAACAGAATTAGTCTGACTTTCTAAAGATTTATTTTTAAATATAAAATAAATAGCCAATAAAATTATCAACACAGCTAGAATTAATCCAATAATCAATAACCAATTAGTTCCACCACTAGAAGTTTTTAATAAAGTCCCAGAAGAACCACTAACAGGAACATTACTTTTCGCAGTAGTTGCCGGAGTCGTTTCTATTGGGGGCGAACCAGGTGGCGGAGGAAGAGTAATAGCAAAAACAAATTGAACTAAAAATAAAAACATCAATACGACTAAAGCTATATTAATACACATGCCTTTTTTCATGAAAGAAATAGAGGATTTAGATTTATAAATACTATGTTTCTCAGACAACTATGACCTCCAATAATAAAGTAATATACATAGAAACCTACGGCTGTACCGCAAATCAAAATAACTCAGAAATCCTAGCGGGAATTCTAAGCAGAGCAGGTTTTATCATAACAAATAATCCAGAATTATCAGAAATTATAATTATCAATAGTTGTGTAGTAAAAAGCAAAACAGAAAGTAAAATTAAACGCAGAATTCAAGATATACAAAAAGAACACAAGAACAAACAAATAATAGTGACCGGATGCATGCCTCAAACTGATTTCAAAAAATTAAAGAACCTTGCACCAAATATTTTATTTCTAGGAACACACAATTTCAAAGATATTCTTAATCTTATAAGAGATTACTCTGAAAACAAACTCACAAAAGAAAAACAAATATATTACATTTCACAAAATCCAGAAATAAAACTTAATCTTTCTAAAAAACCACAAAATCCATTAATATCAATTCATCAAATATCCGAAGGATGTTTGGGCGAATGCACCTATTGTAAAACTAGACTCGCAAAAGGCAAACTTTTCTCCTATACTGAAGAAGAAATCCTCAAAAGTATAGAATCTGATTTTCAAAGCGGAGCAAAAGAAGTTTGGATAACATCCCAGGACAACGCCGCATACGGCTTGGACTGGGCTAACTCAAGGGAAACTCCATCGAAGAAACCGTTAGGTGTCTTAGATAAAGATAATGCGGCCTACGGAATCGATAAAGGAAAACAACAATTACCCCAATTATTAAATGAAATTTTAAATCTAAAGCATAATTTTAAACTTCGATTAGGTATGGCAGACCCAAATAATATTATTCCAATTCAAGACGAACTAATAGAAATTTACAAAAATAAAAAAATGTTCAAATTCATTCACCTTCCAATTCAAAGTGCGAGTAATAAAATTCTCAAGGATATGAATCGTTTTTACACGATAGACCAAGCCGAAAATATAATAACAAAATTCAAAACAGCATTTCCAGAGGGAGTTATAGCAACAGATATTATCGTAGGTTATCCTACTGAAACCGAAGAAGACCATAAAAAAAATCTAGAATTCATTAAAAAATATAAACCGGATGTACTAAATATCAGCAAATTCAGCAGTCATAAAAGCACTCCTGCAGGAAAACTAAAAATTCTTCCAAATAGCATCCTAAAAAAGAGAGCAACAGAATTAATGCAAATTCACCGCGAAACAGCAAAACAAAACAAGCAAAAATTCCTAAATAAAACTCTAAAAGTTTTCATAAATAAAAAAATGACTGACAATTTATATCAAGCCCGAGATGAAAATTATAACATAATTTATCTAAAAGCAGATAAAACTCTTCTAGGAAAAGAAGTCGAGGTTAAAATAACAAGTATTGGCGTGCATAATCTGGTGGGCGAGCTAGTTAATAACTAATAATTAAACCAAACCCCTAAGCCTAAAACAATATCTAAAGATTAAACAAACTTATATCCTTTTTCCAGAATAATTATTAATTACTACTTTAAATTTTTCACACAATCTTAAATTAATAATAACTGTGAAAAATTTATTTTAATAATAATTCTAATCTCAACTCGCTTCGGTTTCTCAAAATTACTCAATCATCCTAAAAATCTTGTTTGCTCTAATTTCAGTTGTAATTTGGCTTAAAGCATCAACAAATAGTTTTTCATATTCAGGATAAACTTCAATCAAGCCAGGATTAAGCAATTTCCCCTTATATTCTCTTAGCATGCCATAATTTCCAGCCTTTCCATTTAAAAGATAATTAAACCTTACCTTGCCTTTTTTTTCTAGCCTAGCCAAAGAGTAGCTTATTTGCAGCCCGGGGCACATTCCAAACATTTCAGAAAAGTATTTACCAGAAATTAAACTTTTGCCATAAAACATAATCGAATCTTTAGCAAAATTGCCCTTATCAAATAAGGAATATAAATCGCAGGAGTTAATATGAATGGGCTTGTCAAAATAGGTTTCAAGCTGAACTTTTATTTTTTGTGACTCCTCAAGTTGTTCTTTCAGAGGTATTTTTTGAAAAATTACAGCAATATCTATATCATTAGGAATCTTCCCAGCTATGACTGATGACCCGAACTGAACAATATCGATAACTTTAGCACTATAATTTAATTCCAATTTCTTTTGCGACTTTTTCTGCATCTTCTTTTATAACCTCCGCTAATTCTTTAGACATTAAAATATTATAGCTACTCTGATAAAAAGGGAAATCTTTGTCAAGTAAATTGTATAATCCTGGCAAATTATTTTTTGCCATATTAAATCTCTCGGCATGAGACGATGGAGTCTTTCCTAATTTTCCATAAATCTGCAAATCAGCTAAAGCAACCAATGATTTAAAAAATAGAACAACAGCAGAATTATTTCTGCCCATACTAAGTTCCTCTTTACCTGACTGAAAATATTCTTTAGCAGTCAGCTCTAGAATAATTTTTTTCTCTTTTTTAGAATCATCCATATAATAACTATTCATTTTAACTTTATAAATCTTTCTTACTCGGTAAGAATTAAACTACTCACCTAGCTTCTTTTTCTTACCTAATAAGAAAAATCTTATTATTTAGTCAATTTTTATTACCTGGTAAGAATTACTCAAAAATCCTTCAAACATCCAAAATCCTCCCAAAGCTTAGATTTTGGTGGCTTGAAAAATCCTAGATTTTTCAAACATCCAGAACAAATTGAATTCTGAACTTATCTTTTTGCTTTTTTACAAACATCTCATTAAACGTTATTGCTTTAACACTATTTGTAAATTTATATTTACTAGCTTTATCACCAACAATCCTACTCCTTAAAACATAACCATTATTACCATTATCAGCAATTTCTATTCTCTCAATCTTTGAAACAATAAAATCTTCAGCATCAAGCAAAAATAGAAATTCTTCAAGAAATTTGTACAATAAATCCTGTAAATCTTCACTCTCCACTTTAATATATTTTGTTACAATAGTTTCAACAGTAATTTTTTCAAGCATGGCTTCCCTAAGAGCCATAGCCGAAGTTTTGAAAGCCCCAGCTAAAGATTTTTCCTCTACAAGAATCTTCAAATCAGCAGTATGCTCCAAAAATTTATATGTCATAAAATTAATTAGCTAAACGCATTTATAATACTAACGTCTTCCAAAACCTTAAAAAGGACTTTCTCTTTTTAGACCAAAGAGAACAAAACAAATAGAGTAAAAAACTTTACTGCCCTTCGGGTTCGTGTTGAAGAGTTTTTTATTACTGAAAATTATTAATTTTCAGAATTCGTTTTTAACAAAACAAACATGAATAAAAAGAAATGTGACCCCTATTGCAAAACTAGTTCCATAATATATCCTACTGAAGAAGAAGTAAAACCGATTAAAAGAACTGCTGAAGAGCTAAAAAAAATAGAAAAAACCAAAAATATCAGCACCAAAGAAGCTGGAGCTTATTCTTTTATGGACGGTTTTGGTCTTAGATATATTACCCCCTATGCACTTTCGGTTGGTGCAACAAATTTTCACATTGGACTATTAAATGCGATACCCTCTTTATTAGGGAATCTTTCTCAGTTATTCACCTTAAAGGCAATGGAAAAATATTCACGGAAAAAAATAGTTTTCTGGGCAGTATTTCTTCAAGCATTAATGTGGCTATTTCTTTTAGCAGCAGGAAGCTTATATTTTATATTTAATATCCATACACAATTACCACCCTACCTTATAATTATAATTTATACCTTTTTATGCTTCTTCGGAGCATTTGGAGGACCTGCTTGGGGTTCTTGGATGAAAGAACTAGTTACTGAAAATCGCGGAGATTATTTTGGAAAAAGAGCAAGAATAGCAGGAATTATTGCAATGATTTGTTTGCTAATTGCAGGATTTATACTAGATTATTTTGAAAATACGAAAGTTTTCATAGGTTTTATGATAATATTTTTCATAGCTTTTTTAGGAAGAACCACCTCAGCAATCCTGATAACAAGACAATGGGAACCAAAATTTAAAAGTAATAATAGATATTATTTTAGTTTTCTTGATTTCATCAAACGAATGTGGTTTAATAATTTCGGGAAATTTACTCTTTATTTTTCACTAGTTACTATGGCAACAGCGATATCAGGCCCATTCTTCGCAGTGTATATGCTAAAAAATCTTAATTTCAATTACATACAATTTATGATTATAACTCTTAGTAATGCTGTATCTACTTTTCTATTCATACCTGCCTGGGGAAAATTCGCAGATAGATATGGAAATCTTAGTGTAATTAAAATTAATGGAATATTAATTTCAATAGTCCCTATTCTTTGGATATTTACAATATTCGTTCCCCCACAATACATAGTTTATTATCTTATAATTACCGAAACATTTTCCGGATTAGTTTGGGCTGGATTCAATCTTGCAGCAGGAAACTTTATTTATGACGCAGTAACAGGCCAACGACTAGCAATCTGTATATCTTATTTTAATATTATTGCAGGAATTGGAGTTGTTATCGGTTCACTTATTGGCGGATTAATTGCTTCATTAAACATAACCCTATTAGGATTAGATATATTATTGTTAATATTTATTTTAAGCGGAATATTAAGATTTATTATTTATCTAATTATGCATTCAAAAATTAAAGAAGTGCGGAAAGTTCCAGAGTTCAATATAAAAAATGCAAAAGATAAATTAAAAAAATTATCTTTTCATAAATTCTGTGAATATTTTGATGTCCACCTAATTAGAAACAAACCACTCCAACAAAATTCATAAAAACTTATTTCTTTTTCTTTCTTGAAGAAAGAAAATTTGGATTTGCTATGGCTACCTTTGTAAAAAGCTCTTCAAGTTTTGCAATACGTTTAAGTGCAAAGGCCAGTTCATTTTTTATTCCTTCAGTATCTTCTTTGACTTTTCCAAAAGCATTTTTTATATGTTCTTCATTTACCATAAACATAAAGAGATTTTTCACTATAAAAGCATTATTGTAGTCAATGCATTATTTTTTATTTTATGCATTGACTAGACTGGAAAAGACTTGTTATTTAACTTCTCTTTTCCAGTAGGCTATAAAGAATATATTTGCCTATTGTCCCAAATAAATTCCCCCAACCAGCCAGACTTATCTATTATCTACCAAAAAGTCTACCAAAGAATCCAACTCTCTTTTTTCCCCGATTATTATGGGAAAGTTTTTTTAACTTTTCAACTTTAGAATCTTTAGCTTTATCACTTGGCTGTCTGCAACAATTACAAACTTCTTCTTTTTTAACCTGTTTTTTAACAGGTTTTACTTTTTTAATTATTTTCTTTTTTTTAACCATTTTCTTTTTTCTTCAGTTTATAATGAAGGTTGCTGACGCGGACCCGGTGAAAGAGTTCCTCAAACAATTTACCAATTCGAATCTTAACCTATTGGCATGTTTTAGAGGTTATCTCATTCGCAACATAAGGAAGCTTAGTGAATGCAGGTTTCGTATGGAGAGTTATAGTCCGTTCTCCACATTAATAGCTGAGCATCCAGCAGAGGCTTGTATGTACGCATCCTTTCCAGGACAACCGTATTCATCAGCAAATTTTCTAAGAAAATAGACTATTTATTATTATCCCACCACTTTTTAATTAAGACACAAAATAAGAAATCCCAAATCCAATCAACCACTACGGATAAATAAATTCACCCAATAATTTCTTCCCACCCGGCCTAAAAATTTAAGCTCGTTTGAATTTTGACCAAGCAATTTCAAAAAGCTGTTCCATTGCTCTTGCTAAAAATTCTGCATTAAGCCAGAAAGCAACATCATAATTAGGATGGATTTTATCATCATCAAGAACCATAAACATCAACTGTTCTCCATCAATTATTGTAAATCTTGCTCTAAAATCTTCAGTATTTCTTACTTCTGCAACTTTTGCTAATTCTTTTGCAATTTTTCTATTGGTGTCATTAATCGGTGCAGCAATTCTTATTTTTACTCCTCTTTTTTTAGCCTTATCTAAAGTAGGCATAAGTGCTTCAAGTTTTCTATTCAATCCATTTGCAGTAGTTACGATAGTAACTGATTTTTCAGCTTCTCTTAAAATCATATCTAAATGATTATAAACATTCTGTCTTCCTTTCAAACTTCCTGATAAATCGCCAGGTTCAACAAATTTTGTTCCTTCTGAAAATAATCCAGATAGTTCTTTAAGAACATCTTCATCTTTAAGTTTTTCAAGTCGTTTTGATTTTTCCTGAGCATCTCTAACTAAATTTTTCTTTACTCTTTCAATTACTTCTTCAGGTTTCAAAGCAACAAATTTTATAGGCTTTCCAAGTTTCATTACAATAAATCCTTTCTTTTCAAGCGACTCAAGAATATCATAAGTTCTTGAGCGAGGAACATCAGAAATATTACTTAATTCTCCAGCAGTAGAAACTCCCCGAGATAATAACGCAGCCCAAACCTTAACTTCATATAAATTTAAATCAAAAATCTTTCTTAGTCTGCTTAAAAATTCTTCGCTTATTATCATTGTTTATGAGTTTTAGGTTTGACCTCTCTTTAATCCTTTTTTTTTATTAATATACTATATCAAAGGCACTATTTAAATGTTTTTATCGACAGAAGTATATATTTGAATTTTTGTCGTCGATAAAATTCAGTATACAAAAATATAAACCCCTACTTTAGCTACTTTTTTATACAACATTATACAGATTTTAAGAATTATTCAATAGGAGTAATAAACAATTATCCCACCTCGCCTTCGGCTCAGCTTTTTCAAGAGAGGCTTCGCATAATTCATAATTATTAATAATTTCTAATCTTAAAACGATTTGTTATTAATTTTTCGGAAGAAATTCTTTAGTTGTAAATTTAAGGGCAGTTACATTATTAATAAAAAGTTTAAGATAATAACAAAGTGCAAATCAAAAAATAAACTAAAAACTAAATCTTATTAAAATAAACTGCAATCTCTTTATTTTTTATTTTGTCTTTATTTTCTGCAGTAAATTTTTTTCCATTTACTTCTTTAGAAATTTCTATACTGCGAGCATTAGTTCTTTTCTGGATCATATCTTCCTGAGTCATAAGCATTTCACGAAGATTTTCATCTCTTATTTCAATAACTAAATCAATAGTATTTTCTTTAATCAATCCAGCTTCCTTTCGCATAGCTTGAACTTTTCTAGATATTTCTCTAGCAAAACCTTCTGCTTCAAGTTCAGGGGTTAATTGAGTATCTAAAACTATTTTTAATTCTTTTTTCTCTTTATCTTCCGAAGATTTTATTTCAATTTTTTTAACATTAATCTGAACTGCAATAATTTCACTAATCTCTTTAGAAATATTGTTAGGACAATAAACCGTCGCTTTTGCAAGAGGCCATTTTAATCCAATCTGTGCTTTATCTCTTTGAAATAAGCCCATCTCAATAATTTTTAAAGCAGTATTAAATTGTTCCTCTAAATCTTTATCAATTTTTTTCTCATCAAATTTAGGCCAATCAGTTAAATGAACACTTTCTTCGCTAACGATTCCTTCTTTTCTAAAATTCTGCCAGATTGATTCAGTAATAAGCGGACAAATAGTGGAAAACATCTTCAACATAGCTAAATAAGCTTCTTTAACAGCATAAAAAACGACACCCGGCGTTTCAGTACTCTTATCCCTAGTCATCTTAATATAAACCCTAGATATATCTAGATAGAGTTTTTCTATTTCAGTTATAGTCTCATCAAAACGATAGGCTTCAAAAAGTTCCGTTGTTCTTTTAATTGCAGAATTTAATCTTGAAAATAAATATTTTTCTTCTAAACCAATTTTTTTGTCTTCCTTACCTTTTAATTGACTAAGATAATTTGCAGTATTAAGAAGAACTAAAAGATTTCTTTGTTTTTGCTTTACATCTTCCCAATTAAAATTAATATTCTCTCCTGCTTTTACTTCACAAATATAATATCTTAATATTTCAGAAGAATATTTATCAATAACTTCATAGGGTGAAATTATATTTCCAAGAGACTTAGACATTTTCATTCCTTGAAAATCTAAAATCATGCCGTGTCCAAAAATTCCACTATAACAAGATTTTCCAAACATAATTGTAGAACAAATTTGAAGCATTGAAAACCACAAATGTGCCTGTTCACTAGCTTCGAGAATCAAATCCGCTGGAAAGAATTTTTCAAAATAATCTTTTCTTTCAGGATAATAAAGACAATTCCAAGAAACAGTTCCAGAATCAATCCACACATCAATAACATCTGGAATTCTTTTCATAACCCCTCCGCATTTAGGACATTTTAATAAAACTTCATCTATCCATGGTTTATGTAAATTAATAGGAATTTTTGTTGTAGCTTTTTCTTTAAGCTCTTCTTTACTACCAATAACTTCAATAGAATTACATTTTGCATTACTACATTGCCAGATTGGTGCAGGTGTTCCCCAAAATCTTTGCCTAGTTATTCCGTTATCCTTCAAATTAGCAATCCAAGCCTCATAACTATTTTGAACAGTTTTAGGAACCCATTTTATTTTTTTATTATAATCAAGAATTTTCTTAACTAAATCCTCAGTTTTAAGGAACCATTGCTCTGTTGTTTTAAAGATAACTGGATTATGACATCTCCAACAATGAGCATAATCATGATTGATAGTTTCCATAGCAACAAGTGCCCCAGATTCTTCTAAAGCTGCAATAAATTTAGCATCATCTTTTTTTGCAACCAAACCATTAAATTTTCCAGAATTCTCAAAAACACCTTTCTCATCAATTGTATTAAATGCTTCAATTTTATTTTCTTTTCCAACCTCATAATCTTCAGGCCCGCAACCAGGAGCACAATGAACGAGTCCAGTTCCAGCATCAAGTGTAACATATTGTTTAGATAAAATAACACTATGAATTTTTTTAGACTTCTTTTTCAAGGAAGCATAATCCATTTCTTTTTCAAAGGGATGAATATATTCAAGCCCCTCAAGTTTTTTACCTTTCATTTCTTCAATTATTTTATATTCTTTTTTAAGAATATCTTTAATCAAATGTTCTGCAAGAACCTTAGCCACAATCCAAATTTCATCTCCAACAGCAACGCGGACATAGTCTATATCAGGATTTGCCATTATTGCAAGATTAAAAGGAATAGTCCAAGGCGTCGTAGTCCATATAACAAAATATTCGTTTTTATTTTTAGAATTTTTTGTTTTGAATTTTACATAAATAGATTTATCCGAAACTTGTTCATATTCTAATTCATGCTTAGCTAAACTTGTTTCACAGAATCCACACCATTGCATTACTTTTTTTCCTAGATATAATCTCTTCTGTTCATGAGCTCTTTTAATTAAAAGCCATTCAGAACTCATAAACTCGTTAGTTACAGGCAGATACGCATTTTCAAAATCCATCCAAATTCCTAATCGAGTTAAATCACTATTCATTAATTTTGCATTATCGGTTGAAAACTCCATGCATTTTTTAGAAAACTTATCCAAACCATAATCAATAATTGCTTTTTTATCCGCAAGATTTAATTCTTTTTGAACATTATTTTCAGTAGGAAGCCCATGCATATCATAACCAGCCCTATCCCAAACATTTCTGCCAGTAAGACGGAAATATCTCATAGCAATATCTTTCATATTATTATTCCAAGCATGACCTATGTGCAATCTTCCAGAGGTATAGGGCGGACCTTGTAAAAAGTAAAATTTTTTCCCTTTAGAATTTTTTTTCTTGCTCTTTTCATAAATTTTATTTTTAGCCCAAAATTCAAGCATTTCCTCTTCTATTTTCTTTAAGTCAATCATATTATAACTCACTATCTCCTCGTTTATTTATAAGTTTATTGTTTATATTATATTTCCTATTAAGATAATATCTAAATCCCTTCTCCAAAGCTTCAAGAGAAGATTGAAACATATTTTCATCAACACCAACTGTTTTAAACTTCTCATCCTGTTCAAAAGATATTTCAGTTCTTACAGTGCTCTCTTCTGCCTTGTGTTTTGCTATACTTATATGAAAATCCTCAATTCTCAATTTTTTAACTAACGGATATCGGTCCGATAGAATACTAACCAGGGCCTTATAGGCAGCATCAACAGGTCCACCCTCTAAAGAAAATTCTTCCGTAATAGGATTATTATCGACGAATCCATACATACTAAATCTACTTGTTTCTTTGCCCCCCATCCATTCAGAATTTATTTTATAACTATCTATCTCAAAAAAATTAAGGATATTTCCAAAATATTTTTCTATTAAAAGATATTGTTCTGCGTCTACACCGCCAATTCTATATCCTTTTTGTTCCATAGTTTTTAATTCCTCAAAAAGTAACTTTATCTTTTTTTGAACTTCTGGATTTTTTTTATCAAGAACATATCCAAACTGACTAGCTACAGCAGTTACGCACGAAGCACCCCCTAGAGTATTAAGTATAATTTTTCTTTTATTTCCAAAAATTTCAGGATTAAAATGTTCATAACTAGCACCTTTATTAGTTGCATCAATATGAACTCCGCCCTTATGAGCAAAAGCATACTCGCCAACAAAAGGACGATTAAGAGGAACTTCTATTCCACTTGCACTAGATACACACTGACTTAAACTCATAAGTTTATTCATAACCTGAGGATGAGTTATTCTATTAGCATAGGAAATTTTAAGAATAGGAAGAAATTGGGTAAAATCTAAATTACCAACTCGCTCACCAATACCATTAATAGTTCCTTGCACCTGAACAATATCTTCTAAACAAATTAAGGCATTTGCCAAAGCCAAGCCCCTATCATTATGAAAGTGAACACCCAAGGAAGACTCACTACCTAAATATTTTTTTGTTTCACCAAGAATAGCTTTAGCTTCAGAAGGCATTATGGCACCATTAGTATCACAAAGAATTATTCTTTCTGCTCCGGCATCCATCGCAGTTTTAATAGTCATCAAAGCATATTCTTTATTATCCTTAAACGCATCAAAAAAATGTTCTGCATCATAAAAAACAGGCATACCATTATTGGTCAAAAATTTTATACTTTCTCTTATTCGAGTAAGATTTTCTTCTTTTGATATTCTTAATTGTTTTTCAACATGCTGAAGATGAGATTTTCCAAAGATACAAGCATAATCTGCCTTGCTCTTAAGCAAAGAATTAAGATTTTCATCTATTTCAGGATTAGAATTTATAGAAGTAGAACCAAAAGCTACAATCTTAGCTTTTTTCCTTATTTTTCTGCAAGCTTCAAAAGAATCCATAATTTCCTTGGAAGCATGGGGCCAACCAACCTCGATATAATCAAATCCAAATTCATCAAGCATAGAGAAGACCTTTAATCTTCCATCTAAATCAAAACTAGCTCCAGCTGCCTGTTCTCCTTCCCTTAGGGTGCAATCATAAAGTTCGAGTTTTGTCATGAGAGTTAATGTGGCAAGCCAAAAAAAATCGGGCTTGCCTCACGCTATAATAATTATACTTCTCAGGGAATTCTTCTTAAAATTATTTAGAATTCCCGGATGATCCAAAATTTTCATTTTGGACACAAAAGAAACCATAAAAACTACAGCATTAGCTAATGTCCATCCACTGTAGAAACGTGAATTTTGATTAGCCATAGATAATAGAAGAGAAATGGATTTTTAAGCATTTCTATTATTCTACAGTATAAGTTTATTTTTAAATAGAGTTAATAACATATTACTATGAAAAACGAATCTCAAGAACAAAAAGAGGCATTGCACCTAATACATGGCTCAGTTAGTAGACTTGCTTATTATTTCAGAGAGTCCAAAGATGCCGGTTTTATGGAAGAAATTCTAAATGGCATTTTAAAGAAAAGATTTAAAGAACTCAATATACACGGTGAAAGACCAAAATATTCTGGAAAAGCACATGAAGGCAGTATTGGAAGTGTTTGGTTAGGCAGAGCTAATAATCCTGATGATCATTGTATGGATATTAATTTTTGTCCTAGTCCTAGAATGGAAGAAAAAACAAGATACGTTCAAAAAGTAATTGGGATAATCAACCTAACTAAAAAGGAGTATGGGCTTGCTAGTAGATCGTATGAGCCCCTGGAAATATTTTCCCATACTGAAAGGATTATGAAAGATTGGGGATTGAAAAAAGGCGAATTTAAAAGAACACTAGAAGACTAAAAAAATAAAAATCTTTAAATCTTCTATTTGTAGAAAAAATCTATTATTAAACTATCTCAAAAAATTAAACTAATAAGCTTGGAGGATAATGATGTACTGAACACCTTGTTCCCTGTGAAGTAAAATAAGCCCAAGCTTCTGTTGCAATTGTTTCTGCTTTTCTTATTGCCACCTTAAATAAGAGAGGATTAGAACCATATATTTTTAATTCTCCTTTCTGCGGAAGTTCAGATCTCCGCCGAGAATATACCTTAAATTTTATTCCAGGGTCATCATCATTTATAGTGGTTACATCCAAACTTACTTCTAAATCTCCAGGACTTATATTTTCATTCTCTCTAACCTTATCAATCTGTTTCAGAAGTGTTGCAGTATATTTTTGCATAAATAAGATTCCCAAAAAGACTTAATAAAGATTATTATAATCTAATGACTATTTTTACTTGCTCTTCTTCCACTCAGTAATCTTCCCTATCTTTCTTTCCATATAATCTGCAAGACGAAGTTTTTTTTGCTGATTTTTTTCTAAAATTTGGTAATGTTTAACTTCATCAAGATAATCATTCATAGACCAAAGATTATCTTCACAAGTAACCCAATTAGTATCATCAAACTTACTTAAGTCAATAACTTCTGAAAATTCACGTAAAGTCTTCTTACCAGAATCATCAGTATACTCATGAAAATAGCTCATAATTAATTCTCGAATATCTCTATAAACAGGTTCTCTATAACGAAGAACAGCATGATTAGATTTAGAAATAGCTCCCCATTTTGCATTTTTTCCACTACCTTCCTGAAAAACGGCAATAACATGATCAAAATCATCTTTAGTCGCCCTCATATCTACCACCAGAGCTTTTCCATTTCCAATTTTATTTAATCTAATGACGAGTGCAGCAAGAAAAGCCGCTTCAATACAATGAGCCCGATTATTTTTTAAAACAGATAGTGGAGACATGCAGGTCTCTCCTTTCCCATCATTTTCAAAATTTATTGGAATTTTATCAATAAAATCCTGAAGCTTTGCCGGACTATCTAGTTTTCTCAAGATTTTAAATTCGGGATTATTAAATTCAAACATTTTAATCATACTCGTATCTCCTTCATCTTAGCAAGTTTTTTTGCCAATAAAGGATTCCAAATATAACCAACCTTACCTTCTGCGTCTATGGCAATTTTATTAATGCTTTGCAAATATTCCAGAATTACTAAATAGGTTTGCCACATTACTTTTCTAGGAAGTTTTTGCCATAATTGGGTTCTATTATATTCCCCACTAAAATCATTAATAACTTTTTCCACCATTAAAACAGTATCTAGGGTGGGGGACCTTACAAAATTAATTTCTTTATTCTTTCTTAATTGTAACATAATTAGTCATATATCAATTGATATATAAAGCTTTCTATCTTAAATCAAGAATTTACAAACTATAAATCTCCAATGCCCCTTTCTCCATAAAGTGAAGTTCCGAGGGAATAATCAAACAAAAGGGATTATTAATTAATTTATGTTTTTTCTTTAAACTATCAAGAGTATCATAAATTATTTTACTTTTAGAAGTACCCAAATTACTGGCAACAACAATTTTTTCAAAATTAATTTTTTTTCTCTTAGCAGAAATCTCTAGCTGGTTAAGTGCTTCTTGAAATTTAAGTTTTATATCACAAAGTATTAATGAATGAGCTTTTATTGAAGAATTTTGCATAACAACATCCAAAAAACTATCCGGTTCAAAACCAGGTTGCCATTTAGGCATACTTGTTATTTTTCCAAATTTATAAAGCTCGAGTCCGGTCTCACCAACTGCATCAAAAACACTAGCATTGTAGATTATTTTTGTCTTAACTTTAACTTTTCTACAATCACTAAGTAAAGTTAAATGAGTTGTTGCAAAGAGTGGAGAACCATAAATTAAAAGTGCAATATCTTTTTTCTTTGCTTCATCTATAAGTCTGGTTGATTCAACATCTTCTCTTCCAAGAACTTCAAAATTACCAACTTCTTTTTCTAATTCAGAAAATTCATAAGGAAAATCAATAGTATATCCCTCTAAATAAACTTTTTTGCATTTTTTAATAATCTCAAATGCTTCTTTCGTTATTGTTTTTTCATTCAATCCCAATCCAATTAGATATAGCATAGTATATTCAATAAATTCAAGTTTATAAATTTAAATACGTCCAAAAGTTTCTACTTTGCGTAAATTTTACCAATCAAAAAACTATTAATTAAACCAAATTCGATTTGTTAGAGCAGAGGTAAGCTTCCCGATTTTTAATATTAATAAATTTAGATACTAACGAAGTCTAACTAAAAAAGACTCTAATAAAAACCTTTAAATAGAACATTCAATTAAGCTAATTATGGAATTAAATGATACTCTAAAACTTATCGCAGCACTAGTTATCGGCTATGCGGTATTGTTCATAACCATGTGGATATTTAAAAATAAAAATAAAAAGAATAAAAAAAATTAGTTATTTCTTAGAATTCCTTTTAAATTTTTTATCTTTCCCTAAAAGAAAGAATAATATAAGCATTAAATAAACTAAAGATAGTATCGTGGCTATATTAAAATAAAAAATCATAAATATAATAGAAATAACAATTAAAAAATAAGCAAACAAAATAAAGTATTTTCTATCTTTCAAAAGTTCATCATCACAAAGCCAAGCCAATAATTTAGCAACAGGATAAGATGTTGCTAAAATTGCAAAATAAATAATTACTTCTATTATCATAAGCTATATAAATAACTCAGGTTTTTAAGCATTATCTTATGATAAAAATAATGGAAGCTGGAAGTAAGAGAAACCACGCCGGAGGTTTCTGGGTTGCTGGATCCATCAAAACCCGCTGGAGGTTTTGATTATGATAAAATTTGCAGTACTCTATTCTAAGAAAGATGAAGCTGGAATGAACATAGCAGAGCAACTAAAAGAACACTTCTTACCGCACGTCCCAATAATTGAACTCTCAAAAGAAAGTATATTTAATGAAAACATAGATGAGAAAGATGAAAGATTAAAAAATATGGATTTTATTATTTTCGCTACTAAACATCAAAGCAAAGAAGGAATTCCGTCCCTATCATTACATGCACCAGGAAACTGGAGAAATGCAGATTTCGGAGGTAAACCTGGAAAAGTTTGCACGACTTCTGCACTAGCACTTAAATTTTTATTTCAAAAACTAAATGAAAATGCACAAAAAGAAAATTATCCCCATAAAATAACTCTCGAATGCACACACCACGGACCTCTGATAAATAAACCCTGTTGTTTTATCGAAGTAGGCAGTAATGAAGAAGGTTGGAAAGATAAAAAGGCTGCAGCCATAGTCGCAAAAACAATTGCAGACTTTCAAAACTTTAATCCAGCAACTACAGATAAAATTAAAACAGCAATAGGTATCGGTGGACCACACTACTGCTCCAATTTTAACAAAATTCAATTAAACTCCAAAGAATATGCAATAAGTCATATTATTCCTGAATATGCCCTACCCCTAACAGAATCACTATTAAAAGAAGCAATAGAAAAAACAAAAGAAAATCCAGATTTAATTATACTTGACTGGAAAGGCTGTGGAAACTCTGAATCTAGAAGTAAAGTTATAGAAATTATTGAAAAATTAGGAATAGAATATGAACGAACAGAGAGGATTGAGAAATAAAATTAAATCAATTCAGAATACCCTATTAATCTCCAGTGATTATTAATATTTCTTGCAAGTCCAATATTTCCAGATTTTATTGGAACAATAGGAATACGTAAATGAACTTCTGCAGTATTATCTTTCAAATTAACAGTTTTAATCATACCAACACTAATTCCAGTATTTACACTAAACATAATCAATTCGCTAGGTTTTAAATTTTCTACTTTAGTATTATCTTCAGTCCCAAAAACCTGGGGAAATAGATGAAACTTTATTTTTATTTTATCTACTATCTCTGGAAGATTACCTACTGTTGAAACAATACAGCCAGAAAGTAAATCAGTTTTAGTTAAAATATTATCTAATTCTGTTTCCATTGCTAAACTCCCACCAGGAGTAGCCTCTTTTATAGAATGATTTCCACGATAAATAGAAGTTATTTTTGTCTTTATTGTTTGATAAACAAATTGATTAGCTTTCTTTTCATAACTTCCAGGCTTTATCTCAACTTCATCACCGACTTTTATTACACCTTGTTTTAATACTCCAGCAAGAATTCCACCATGAAGCTTTTTTATGGGAGTTCCTGGTCGATTAATATCAAAACTTCTAGCAATCATAAAAATAGGTTTAGAAGTTTTATCTCTCTGAGGAATTTTAATTTTAAGAAGCTCTTCTTTTATTTTATCAATATTAATATTTTGTTGAGCTGAAACCGGAATAATAATAGCATTTTCCGCAATGGTACCTTTAACAAATTCCTTTATTTTTTTATAATTATCAATTGCCTGTTCTTTAGTAACTAAATCAATTTTATTCTGAATTATGATTATATTAGTTATGTTCTTAGCTTCAAGTGCAACTAAATGTTCTCTTGTCTGAGGTTTTATACCTTCATTGGCGGCGATTACTAAAAGAGCTACATCAATCATTGCAGCACCAGAAAGCATTGTTGCCATCAACATTTCATGCCCAGGAGCATCTACAAAGCTCAGATATCGCTTATTCTTACCATCCGCATCAGAGATAATGGTTTCAGCATAACCTAATTTTATAGTTATCCCCCTTTTCAATTCTTCACTATGAGTATCTGCAAATTTCCCAGTTAGTTTATAGAGCAAAGTAGTCTTTCCATGATCAATATGACCAACAGTACCAACATTTAACATTGGAAGATTCTCTATATCGATATTTTCTTCATTCTTAGTTTCAATTTTCTTAATTTCCTTTAGTTCTTTCATGATAGAGATAGAAGAATAAATGTGTTTTTAAATATAAGTATAGGTAATTCATAATAATTTTATTAATTCTATAATTTAAAAAACATAATTTTCAAATAGAACAGGTCTTACTGAAAAAAGCCAAGTCAAATTAGATTAAAATATTATTACTAAATTATTATAAACGAAGTCTTACTTGAACGATTTAAACAGTCTGAACCCTTACTTTTTCAGCAAACTCAGAAGTTTTTGCTCTTCTTCTTAATAAAACAATTATAAAAACAACCGCAATAAGTAAAATAAAACCACCGCCAATCCAAAGAGCCTTAGCTGTCCCGCCAGTAATAGCTCCAGTTATACCCAATCCACCATCGGTTTCAGGATTATTTTCAGAATTTGTTCCAGTTTCAGTATTAACTCCAATTTCATTCGTTGTTGAACTATTAACCGACTTTGGAGGAACATAACTTCCACCGCCACCACCAGTTCCGCCAGTAGTAGTAACTACGGGAGTTTCTTGAGTAGTATAAATAGAAAAACCAGTTACATTAAACACCAAAATACCCCCCGCATAGGAAGATATGATGCAACTAGGAGAACTACAAACAACACCATTCCTCAATATTTGGGGATTAGTCCAAGTTAAATTGTAAAAAGTAAGAGTTGCATTAACATTAAGTAAAGGTTCCCCTGTAGAATTAACTTCTATTCGATTTTGAGTAATATTAATAAATTTGCTCCAATCAAAACCCGAAGAAAAGTCTATTGAATTAGTAAAATTTATACTTCCTCCAACAGCACCAACAAGGAAAAATTTAACATCACTAATATTAAACACGACGGTTAAATCAGTAGTATTGCCATCAAAATTCACACCATTTTCAAAATTTGGAAGAACAGTAACTTCTCTCAATTCCGAAATCTGTTTGTTATTTGATGCGTCTATGCAAGTTATAGTCCAATTATGCTGTTGCCCAATAGAAAGATTAAAGGATAATGTTTGCGTTAATAATTTATTAACAGTTAAAGTTATATTTTGTTCAATACTATCAACTAAAAGAGAGCAATTAGCAATAGTATTATTATCTGAAACATTAAATCTAAATGCTAGATTACTTGCATTAAAAGCAAATTGAGTTCCAGCAGTAGGCGATTCAAGAGTTATTACAGGTTTAGTAGTATCTACAACATTAACAGTTCTAGATCTTTGAGTCGCATTATTTCCCGAAGAATCATTAACATTATAAGTAATAGTATAAGTTCCAACAGCATCTGCAAAATTAGAACTATTAATAACTATACCTCCAGAAATAATACCATCATAATTATCAGAAGCATTTGCACCAAGTTCACTATATCCATTACCAAGCTCTATTGTTTGAGGATTAGCTCCAATTAAAGTTATAACTGGAATAGTTGTATCGACAACATTTACTGTTCTTGTAATTGTATTATTAATATTACCAGCTAAATCTTGAGCAACATAATTTATTGTATAAATTCCAGTAATATTTGTATTAACCAAAGAAGAATTATCCGTAACAGTCACAGCACCAATTTGAGCATCAACAGCAGTTGCACCAGCATCACTATAAGAATTGTGTACTTCCAAATTTAAAGAAACATTTCCATTAAGAGTAACTAAAGGTGCAGTTTTATCTAAAGCAACATTTATTGTTTTAGTAGATTCAATATTTCCAACATTATCAACAGCAAAATAAGTTAAAGTTAAGTTTCCTTCTGTATTTATTAAAACAGAAATATTATTTCCAATTGCAGTCATCCAAGCACCACCATTATAACTATAATTAATATAATCTACTCCAGAAAGAGTATCGCTAGAACTTAAATTAACATTAAAATTAGAATTTTTCCAAGCCCCATTATAATTATTAGAAGTAACCGGGGCAGATTTATCAATCATAATATTTCTTACAACAGTAACATTAGAATGTCCAAAACTATCAGAAGCATTTGCATAAACTGCCTGATTACCTTCTTCACTCAAAAGATAATTTAGCTCAGCAGCATTATTATTTGTAGAAAATCTAGGAACACCACTAACATAAAGAGTAATATTTGATAAATGAACATCAAGGGCAGTAATATTAATTAATTGATTTACATTCTGCCAAGTTCCACCCAAAGGAGATATAAAATTAATCTGAGGTGCAGTATTGTCTATTTCCACATTTATAGCAGTAGAATTAAAGTTTCCAGCATTATCATAAGCAGTCGCAGTTATAGTTGCAGTTCCATCCATCATAGCTTGAGTAGAATCCCAAAGATAAGGAGATGGTCCCAAAGAAGAATACGCACCCAAGCTAACATTAATATCAATATGATTAATCCCGCTTCTATCATCTGTTGCTATTGCGGTTGTTGTAAAAGTTCCGAATAAATTTGCACCATTTGATGGAGAAGTTATGAAAACTTGCGGCTTTCGAGTATCAAGTACAAAATTTCTTGTTATTGAATTTGAATGAGATAAAGTAAGATGATCAGAATAAGTATCTAATAAAGATAAAACATAAGTATAATTTCCATCAGTTTGAGTAGCGGCCGCAGGATATCTAAAAGAATATTCGGGTTGCCCTAAAAGACTAAACATTCCTTGAAGGCTTCCTGCCTTATAGACATAATAATCATAAGAAGAAAAATTACTGTCTCCAAATAAAAATGCCCCCTTAGTGACGGTGGTATTAACAAAGATAAATCCAAGATTTGTATAAAAAGGTTCACTAGTCGGACTTAAAATATTAATAGCAGGAATAACTGAATCAACATAAAATTCTATGGACTTTCTATCTACTGAAGCAATACTTACATTTTCTTGTACACTTATTGTCCAGTTATTATTACCTTCAACAGAAGTAATCCCAGTAGTAACCGGATTTGTAGCACAATTAAAACTTTGATCTCCAACTCCAATATCATAAAAACAACGACTATCTGCAGTTAAAACACCAACATAGTGCCAAGAGATAGAACCAATAGAATAATTGTATTCTACACTAGCAATAGGAGAATCAATAACTACTGAACCCGCACTCACGCTTCCAATCAAACTTAACAAAAATATTCCTAAAAATAACACACCTAATAATTTTCTCACCATTTTTTACATATTAATTCCTAAACCCAACTTTATAAAGATTTCTTAAAAAAAAGATATACAATTTATTATCTCTTCAATAATTTTTTAATATCCTTCAGGGCTTTTTTAGCTACTTTTCTTCCAAGGTCTATAGCTTCCTTGGCATGATTAAACTGAAAATCATTTAAATCCACTTTAGGGCGAATAATAACCCTTGCTCCTTTTTCCTGAAGCCTTGAAAGAACTCTAAGATAAACAATTAAAGAATTAACACTAATACCAAAAGCATTATTTCTATTAGGATTAATCTTGAGTCCTGTATCTACATTTACTGCAACTATTTTGGTATTAGGAAACTTTTTTTGTGCAACATCTACAGGAACAATATCTCCAACACCACCATCAACTAATGCAGAATTTTTAGTAGTAAAAGGCTTAAATATTCCCGGGAGAGCAATACTAGAACGAATCGCATCAGCTAATTTTCCCCTATTCATAATAACCATTTTATCTTTCTTTAAATCATATGAAACCGCAATAAAAGGTATTTTCATATTTTCTATTCTAGTTTTCCCCAGAAATCCACTAAACAAATCATCAAGTTTTGAAAGATGAAGAACAACATCCCGAGTATCTGGAGAAAAAAGCAACTTAAAAACATTCCAGCCATTCAAATTAAGAACAATTTTTTTAAGCAAATCTAATTTTCCTTCAGAATAAAACGCACCAACAAGTGCACCCGCACTTGTTCCAACAATAGCATCAATAGGAATTTTATTCTCCATTAAAACCTCTAAAACACCAATATGAGCCATACCACGAGCACCGCCCCCACCTAAAACTAAAGTTATACCTTTTTTATTTTTTTTCATCATGTTTGTTTTGTTCTTTATGTTCGTTACAAAATCTTCAACTCTTCAGAGTTGGAGAGTTAGGAAATTTTATTTCCTAAACGAACTCCTGAAAATTATCGAATTTTCAGTATTAAAAAACTCTTTGCCACGAACCTGAAGTCTTCAGTTCATAAGAACTGAACGAGCCAGAAAATTTATAATTTTCTGGAGGACATAGGAGTTTTTTAATTTTTATTTAAAAATTAAAATATTAGTTTATACAAACCAATTGCAACAACAATGATTGCTGAAATCATCTTCGCATCAATAAATGGAATAGGAATAAACATCATTATTGCAGCTATAAGCAATAAAATTCCAATCCATTGTTCTTTAGTAAATTTACCCATGTTGATTTTGTTTACAAAATTAACAATCTGGAAATTCACAATTTCCAGAGTTTAAAAAACTTTTTTACATGAACCCGAAGGGATGCCAGAGTTTTTTACTGTTTATTTTGTTATTTTTCCTCCTTTTTAATAAGATTAACTAGTTACTTCAACTTAAAAATATATCCATCACCAAGTAAATGTGAATGCCATGCAACATAGCCTATAGCACAATAGGGAATGCTATGCAATAAAAGCCAAAGAGGAACAACACTTAAAATCCCAACAGGGACACTATGAATAATTCCACGATGCTCAAAAATATTTGCAGAAACAAAAGTAAAAACAAGCAAAGCCGTAGCCAACAGCATAAGCAAAATAGGACTAATAAAACTTTTCTGCAAAACAATTTCCAAAATTCCAAAAACCAGACCTAAAACACCAGCCCCAAAGAACCACCAAGTTATAGTTGAATTCTTATGGTCTATATCTGGAAGAAGACAATAAAAAACACTAATTCCGGCTATAGTTAAAACAGACAAAGCACTAAAATAAAACCAATTAATCCCAAAATAACCAAGCAATAGTATAAATATAAAACAAACAAAAAATCCAAATAAAATATGATTCCTCTTTTCCATAATAGTTAAGAGTAATTTAAGAATATAAATCTTACTTACAAGTAAAGTAGATAATCATCCTACTTACATTAACACCCAATAACCTGCACAAGTTCGGTTATTACTATTAATTATTAATAATATCTACAGAAAATAGGCGAGCAGGAGGAGCCTATTCAGTTTGTTTAGTCATCATAAATGTAAAGAATTAAGGTTCACTTAATATTATAATCTAGAAAAACCATAACTAGAATTATAAAAGCTTATGAGTGCATTAACTTCTGGTGTTCTTGGTAGACCACCTATTTGTTGTCCAAGATTAACAAAATTATCATTCCAAACTGGCTTTGAAATAGAATTCGCAGCCCTAAACTGATTCAGATACATTATCTTTTCTGTTAATTGAGCGACAGTTCCGGCTCTAAATTCAGGATTAGTTCTATTTAATCGTTCACAGGCTTCTTGAGATCTAGTACTTATTGCCATAATAATCAGTACTAATTAATCTTTATAAATCTTTCTCTTTGTAACTACTTATAAGTAACAAGAAATCCTATTTCTTCTCTTCCACAGTTTCTATCTCTTCTTCTTTAGTAAGCTTTGCGACATCTGCAACTTTATCGTTATCAGCTAACTTAATTATTCTTACTCCTTGTGTTGCTCTTCCCATTACTCGAATATCTTTAACAGGAGTTTTAATCATAATGCCCTTTTCTGTTGTTACAATAATTTGGTCATGATTCATAACACTAACTGTTCTAATAACCTTTCCATTCTTGCCAGTAATCTTCAAATTAATAACTCCCTTGCAAGCCCGCCCTGTTAATCTATAATCTTCAATCAAACTTCTTTTTCCATAACCATCTTTCGTAACAGTCAAAACACTTTCATCTTTAGAATTTTTATCTACAACAACTAAACTAACAACTTCGTCGCCTTTTTCCAATTTCACACCAGTAACACCATAGCTAGCCCTACCCATATCTCTTACTTCATCTGAATTGAATTTTATTGCTTGCCCCTCAGCAGTTGTAAGCATAACTTCTTGAGCTTGCGAGATAACAGAAACATCAATCAAGGCATCAGTATTATCAAGAGGTAAATTTATTGCTCGAACTCCAGTATTTCTAGGATTAGCAAACATTTCAAGCTTCATTTTTTTAACAACTCCAAGTTTAGTAGCCAAGAACAAATATCCATTCTTGAATTCTTTTATAGGAATTACTGAAGAAACATTATCTTCTTTCAAACTAAGCATATTAACAATTGCTTGACCACGGCCGTATCTTTGTGTTTCAGGAACCTGATATGCTTTAAGCCAGAAAACTCTTCCACGTTGTGTAAATAATAAAAGATAATCATGAGTAGAACAAGATATCAATTGTTTTACAAAATCTCCAGTACTCAAGTCCGCCCCAATAACTCCTTTTCCACCACGCTTCTGTTCCTTGTAAGCTTGGAAAGGCATTCTCTTAATATATCCTTTATCGGTTATAGAAACAATAACTTCTTCTTTTTTTACTAAATCTTTTTCAGCAAATTCAGCAACTTTACTAATTAATCTAGAACGTCTATCATCACCAAACTCTTTTTTAAGTTCACTCAAATCTTTTCTAATAAGTTTGTAAACTAATTTTTCATCTCCAAGTATTTCCATTAAATCTTTAATCAAAGCTCTTAATTCTTCTGCTTCTTTCTTTAATTTATCTTGTTCAAGTGCAGTTAATTGTCGCAATTTCATTTCAAGAATAGCATCTGCTTGTTTTTTGCTTAAATCAAATTTCTTCATTAAAGTTTCAGCAACTTCTTCTCTGCTTTTTTTAATAACTGCAACAATTTCATCAAGATTCTTTAGACAAATAAGTAATCCTTGAACAATATGTTCTCTATCTTCTGCTTCCTTAAGTTCAAATTTTGTTCTTGATTTGATAACTTTCTTTCTATAGTCAATATAAACCTGAAGTATTTTTTTAAGAGTAAGCACTTGGGGAACACCATTAACCAGTGCAATAAGAACCGCATCGAATTTAGTCTGCAAATTAGTAGACTTATACAATCTATTAATAGTAAATTTAGAATCTGCACCTTTTTTCAATTCAATAACAACACGAACCTTGCCCCTCGCACTTTCATCCCTAATATCTGAAACATCAGGTAATTTTTTTTCAGTAATAAGAGTTGCAATTTGCTTAACAAGTTCGGATTTATTTACCTGATAAGGAATTTCTGTAATGATTATGCTATCTCTATCTTTTTCACCTTCTTCAGTTGTAACTTTTCCACGAACAACAAAACCACCCCTTCCAGTTTCATAAAGTGCCTTAAGATTCTCAACAACAATAACTCCGCCTGTTGGAAAATCAGGACCCTTGACAATCGCCAAGAGTTCGTCGGTACTCATGGCTGGTTTTTCAATCAATGCAGAAATAGCATCACAAACTTCAATAAGATTATGCGGAGGAATATTTGTAGTCATACCTACTGCAATTCCAGAACTTCCATTCACAATAAGATTAGGTATTTTTCCGGGAAGAACCACGGGTTCATCTACAGAATTATCAAAATTTGGAATCCATTTTACGGTGTCTTTGTCTATATCTGCGAGCAACTCAACAGCAGTTTTTTCTAATTTAGCTTCAGTATATCTCGATGCAGCGGCATTATCCCCGTCGAGATTTCCAAAATTTCCTTGGCCATGAACAAGAGGATATCTAAGTGAAAAATCCTGAGCCATTCTTACAAGAGCATCATAAATAGCCATATCTCCATGAGGATGAAATTTACCCATAGTATCTCCAACAATTCTTGCACATTTCTTAGTCATACCTTTTTCAAGTCCCATTAATTTCATTGCATACAAAATACGACGATGAACTGGCTTAAGTCCATCTTCAGCACTAGGAAGTGCACGAGAAACAATAACACTCATTGCATAGTCAATATACGAACGTTTCATTTCAGTAGAAATCTCAGCACCAATCTGCCTATTCTCATCTAAATCTTTTAGATTAATTGTTTCCTTTTCAAGAATTTCAGCTTCGTATTCCTTATCATCCATTACATCTGCAACTTTTTCTTCTTCATTCAAACTTTTCTGCATTTCTTTTTTTGTTTCCTTTTCGTTCATATCTTCATCCTTATTTGCAACCATTATTTTTTCTCCTCTCCAGATTTAGCCCATTTAGATATTAATAAAATTCCTAAAACCGATATTAAAGTCAATACAACCGCAGAAGCCAATAATCCGTAACCATTAAGAAAATTAACTTTATTTACAAAATCTGTAATAACATCTTTCCAAGAAAGAGCAATAATAAGTCCAAAAGCAGCCATTATTGCAGTAGAAGTTTGTTTCTTAAATTCCTGTCCCAACACCGAAGCTTTAGAAACTACTTTTTCATGAAGTTTTTTATTAATTTCTTTTACAACTTCTCTTCTTTCAGTTTTGCTTAAGTTATCTTCGGTCATGTTTATTTTATATTGTTTATCATTTTAATTTTCTACCCATAAGTTTCCTATCGTAGTTTCTTCTACGCATAGGTTTCTTCTTTTCTAAAGAAGAAACTTATATATCAATCTCCGCAATATGTGCATTTTTAATTATGAATTCTCTTCTAGGACCAACTTCATCACCCATTAACATTGAAAAGGTTGAATCAGCCATAACAGCATCTTCAATTGTAACTTTTTTAAGAATTCTTGTTTTAGGATCCATAGTTGTATCCCATAACTGCTGAGGATTCATTTCCCCTAATCCTTTAAATCTTTGAACATCAGCTTTTCCACCAAGCTCTCGAACTTTCTTATCTTTTTCTTCCTCGCTATACACGTAAATATCTTTTCCTTTTCTAATTCTAAAAAGCGGAGAAACTGCAATGAAAACATTTCCGTTCTCAATTAGCTGAGGCATGTATCTAAAGAAGAAAGTCAATAAAAGTGTAGTAATATGCTGACCATCTACATCTGCATCGCACATAAGTATAATT
>CAYIVX010000010.1:0-27312 GCA_964366925.1 Candidatus Woesearchaeota archaeon
TGTTAAATTTTCCATTTTAGTTCGGCAATTAGGGCAAGAGAAAAAAATAAGTTCTGCTTTTTCAGACATATTCTTACAAGTTTCACAACGAATTCCTTTTTTTAATTTTGATAGAACAGCATTATCTTCCGAAGAGTATAAATCCTTCTCAAGAAATTTACGAGATTCTTCTTTAAGATATTGACAAATTAATCTGGGCCATTCTGGAAACATTTCTGCAGTCTTCTTTCCAGACATTTCTGGAGGAAATGCTTTAAATGGAACTATAATATGAAAACCCTTTCCGCCACTAAATTTCACACAAATATTTTCAACTCCGTTTTTTCTTAAAGCTCTTACTATTGCATCTGCTGCTTTTTTACTATACTCGAGGTATTTACAATCAATATCTATAAGCAAATCCCAGCCGATTCTAAGTTTTCTAATTTCTTCTTCTTTCATATTTGTTGAAAGTTCTAGTGGCTCGCTCCAGATTTCTTCTGAACAGTGATATGATGTTGCACCTTTTCTTGAAAATTCTAGAATATCAGAATCATACTGAAATGCGTCGGGTCTTTTTCCGAAACCCTCAAAATATCGGGGCACACATTCACGATGTTTTGAGAATTCAAACATTGCTTTTCTTATATCTGCACGAGAATAATAAAACTGTGCAATTTTTCGAATTCTCTGCTCTTTTATGCTTTGTTCTTTCGGTTCTTCGGGGAGATTTTGTTCCTCATTTTCCATGTATAATTATCCTTTTTGTTAGTTTAAATAAATTTATATGATTAGGAAGAAAAACTCGATTGCCTCACCTGTTCAGCAATCTCAATTAAAACTTATTAATAAGTGTAAATGACCTTGGCATGTTTTGTTATTAATTATTAGTTTTTATTTGTTGGAAGGACTCTAAGCATAGATTAAGAAAACGAGATAGAATGACAGAACATTAATTAGGTTATATTAACTATCACAATAATATTTAAAAGCAAATGAATAGTCTTAATTTTATATAAAAGGAGATAAAATGAAACTACGATTAGAAAATCCAAGAATTTTTTCAGATATTATAGGTATTCTATCCGAATTAGTTAGTGAAGTTAAGATAAAAGTAAACAAAGAAGGACTTAGTATAACTGCAATAGATCCTGCAAATGTTGCAATGGTTTCATTTAAGTTACCTGCTAGTTCGTTTTCACATCTTGAAGTTGAAGAAGAGAATATTGGCGTTAGCTTAGATAGTTTTAAAGCAATACTTAAGAGATGTTCTTTTGGAAGTTCACTTCTAATGAGAACTGAGGATAATAATCTAAAAATTGAAATTGATGATAAGGTTAAGAGAGAATTTACACTTGCATTAATTGATTTGGATAGAAAAGACAAACCTATACCTAATTTAGAATTTTCTTCAAAAGTTAGTATTAGTTCTACTGAACTGCAAGAAGCCATAGAAGATTGTTCTATTGTTGCAGATTCTTGCTCTTTTGAAAGTGAACCGAATAAATTTTCAATATTTGCAAAAGGCACCCTTAATTCAGCACATTTAACCTATTCTTCGGATGAAGTTAGAATTGAATCGCCTTCAAAACAAAGAGGCAAATATTCTCTTGAATATCTTCAGAAAATGATAAGAGCAACAAAAATTACAGATACTACTATTCTTAATTTCTCTAATGACTATCCACTTAGAATGGATTTCAAAACACCTACACTAGAATTATCCTTTATTCTTGCACCTAGAGTTGAGACCGACGAATAATTTCTACTGAAAATATTTTTATTTGTTATCTAATTAATTTTATTTTTTGGGAAAGGTTTATAAAGGAATATTCATAATAATATTAATACGTATATTGATATGAATGTTCATAATAAGAAGATAATTGAATTTATACATAAAAATAGAGTTATTACTAGTTCTGAACTTGCTAAATTTTTGGGAATGAGTTGGAATACTGCTGAAAAATATCTTACAGAGCTTATTATCGATGGAAAAGTTGAGAAAATTAAAAAAGAGGGGGTTAATCTATGGGTGCTAAAATAAATAAAAACAAGAGGGGACAATTAACAATCCTAATTATCCTTGCATTAATTATCGTCGTAGTTCTTGCATTAATTATTGGATTTATGCAAAATAAAAATGCTGCAACTGTTGATTATAGTGAAAAACCCCAAGCATATATTGAATCCTGTATTAGAGATGTTTTGCAGAAAGCTGAAGGGGAAATATTAAAGGCAAATGGTTATCCGAATATTCAGGATAATTATATTCTTTATAGTTCTAATTATGCTGGTGAAAAAGTTCCCTATTTATGCAAAGTATCCTTATTTTATACTCCCTGCATTAATCAAGAACCAATGATTATAGAAAAAATAAGAAAAGATATGGAAAATCTAACTAGGAAAGATATAGAAATTTGTTTTACAGAATTATCGACTTTATTAAAAAAGAAGGGAGTAGAAGTAAATGAAGACACGACTAATTTTGAAATAAATTTCTTAGGGGATTCTATTTCTGCAAATATAAATAAAAAATTAACAATAAAAAAAGGAGAAACTACACAAATATTTGAAAAGTTTACTGCTAAGATAAAAAGTCCACTTTATGCATTGGTAGATACTGCAAGAAATATTGTAAATTATGAATCAGCTACGTGCGATTTTAATTCCCTTAATTGGGAACTTCATAATCCAGATATACAAATTAGAAAATTCGTATCTGGTGAACAAACAAAAATTTACACCTTAATTGATAAAAATAGTGCTAAACAATTTAGCTTTGCAGTTAGAACTTGCGTGCTACCGGCGGGAATTTAAGTAAAATGATTAAACCTAAACATTCAAAAATTTTTGTATTTTCGCAAATAATCTCGATTATAATGGAGATTTTTGCATTTAGTTTTATTATTGGTGGAATGACATTTGGAGTAACTCTTGCTGTTCCTACTGTAAGTGCTGTTGGAATTAATGATGCTTTTGCAAAAGGCTGTTGTCTTGAAAAAAAAGATGGAAGCATTTGTCAAGATATGAATTTACTCGAACAGGCTAATTGCAAAACTACGCTACTTTCTACTTCTTGCAGTACTGTCGATAATTGTCTTAAGGGCTGTTGTTATAATCCTGATGGTGGAGACTGCTCTCTAAATGCACCTAAAGAAAAATGTCAACAGACAGGTGGAAATTGGAGTTCAGATGCAATGTGTAATATTCAAGAGTGTTCATTGGGATGTTGTATTCTAGGAGATCAATCAAGTATGACTACTTCAAGAGAATGCACAAAACTTTCAAGAGATTTAAATTTTGAGCGAAAATTTGAGAGTCTTGATGAAGATGGAACGTGCAGTACTAAAACTGGTTTACAAGAAAAAGGGGCTTGCGTAAGTTCAACTGGAGATTATTCTGGAGAAAATAATTGTAAGTTTGGAACAAAAGATGATTGTGTAAAAACTGGCGGAAGTTTTTATAAAAACTCTTTATGCACTGCAAAATCTCTAAATACTATTTGCAAGCCCTCAAAAGAAACAACTTGTGTAGAGGGAAAAGACCAAGTTTATTATTTAGATGATTGCAAAAATATTGCTAATGTTTATGATGCTACAAGATTTGAAGATGAAAGTTATTGGGAAACAATAATTCCTCCTGCAGAATTATGTTCTTCTAATGCAGGAAGTGCTAGTTGTGGAAATTGTGATTACCTGACTGGCAGTGTTTGTTCTACATATCGAAAGGGAAAAGATACAAAACCAACTCTTGGAAATAATGTTTGTAGAAATTTAAATTGTGCTAACGGAAAAACTCACGGAGAATCCTGGTGTATTTCAGATTATTCTAATACTGAACAAGCGGGTGTTTCGCCTGTTGGCTCTAGATGGTTTATGGGAAAATGTTTGGATGGAGAAATTTCGATTGAACCTTGTGCTGATTTTAATCAACAATCTTGTATTGAAGTTTCAGACAGTGTAGCAAAAAAAACTGAAGCACAATGTGTTATTAATGGCTGGAGAAGTTGTCTTGGTGCTAATCAAAAAGAAACCTATAAACAAATAAAAGATGAATGTTCAAAATATCCTCAGTGTGCAATGTTTTATGATATAGTTGGACAGAAAGAAGTTGATTTTACTGGAATGAGTGGAGATACTTTACTCTCTGCTGTAAAAAACGCACAAGGTTATTCTGGACTTCCAGGATTTAGGGCAGGTCTTAAAAATTCATTACAGGGAAGTGCTGGTGACGTTGGAAAAGATGCAAATTCAGTCATACAATGGTGTTTGCCAAAATATACTCCCGGAATGGTTTTCTGGCAAGATCCTAGTTTAGCTACAATTTTTTCACCTCAAACAACTGGAACTGCTGAAGATAAAAAAACCGAACAGCAAAAACAAGGCACAACTAATAGTCCTGATTATGGTGGAAGTTATGCTGAAACTCAGGGAATATGTTCAGCTGGAAGTTTTACTTGTGTAAGTAAACAAGAAAGAGAATGTCAACTAGCTGGAGATAATGTATTTTCTCAGATGAACTGTCCATTAAGTGCCATTGATCCTAATACTGCTTCTTGTAAAGATTGGAAAGATTTAGAAAATTGGCAGTGCAATGTCGACGGAGTTACTCAAACCATAAACGGAACTGATTTGCCAAAACTTATGGAAGCAATGAATGAAAGATGTAGAATGATTGGACCCTGTGGAAGTTCTGTTAATATTGCTGGCGAGTTGGGTGATGGGCCGGGATTTACAGTTAAAAGATCAAAAATAGATGAAAAAGGAAAATCCGAAGCAGACCTTCCAGTAACTGCCTATGTTCTTTCATCAAATACACTTGGAAATTTAAAATCAAAAGCAGGAATAATTACTGCAGGAAGTTTAACTTCATTAACTGCGGCAGTTATACTGAAAATAACTGGAAAGGCAACAGAAACAACTACGACAGATTCAGCAACAACAATTCAACAAGCACAAGCAGATATAACTGGTTCTCAAGATACACAGAATAATAATTTACAAATGGGCACAACTGCTGCAAGTCTTGGAAGTACTGTTTTAGGGCGTTATGGTGGACAGAGTGCTGCAACAGCAATCGAACCCGGACTAACTTCGGAACTTGCTCAATTGGGTGTAGATCAATCAGGGAATGCCGTAAGTAAAGGCGGAGCAGAACTAACAAATCTGGGTATAACTTTAGTTGCGGCTGTTGCGGCCTATGCAATTGCAAGTATGATTGCAAAAAATCAAAATTGGAGTCCTGGAAAAACAACAACATGGGTAACTGCTTTTACTTCTACTGTTGCTAATGCTGTAGCCATAACTGTGAATATAGTTTCACTAGTTGGCGGAACCTGTACTTTTGTAGTTACCTGCGTTATTGGAATAGTTGTTGCAATTATTATGTGGGTTTATACAAATTGTATAGATAACAAATATGATGAGAATCAATATTATGTAATGGAGTTTACTTGCGAAACTTGGCAACCTCCAAAAGAAGGAAATTGTAATTTATGTAATAATGATATTCGAACCTGTTCAGAATATAGATGTAAAAGTTTAGGATTAAATTGCCAATATTATAATGATAAAGGCGAGCCGGGCTGGTGTGCTGCAATGGGCGATACTTGGAGTGCAAAAATTAGTCCTTGGCCAGAAGCACTAACTGAAGGAAATAAATATGCTCAAGTTACAGGACAGGGTTTTAGAATAGACGGAAATTTACAGGATGGAAAAGTTCAGCCTTGGCAAAATTTAGAATTTGGAATTATAACTGATAAGCCGGCTACTTGTAAAATAGATAATAAACACACAAAAAGTTTTGATGATATGGCTGTTGAAATGACACGAGAAGCTCCTGCCTACAGTCCTCAAGAAGCACAAGGAAATACTCAGGGAACTTATCATAAAGTTGCTTTATCTTCGTATGTTTCTGAAAAAGAAATGGCTAAATCAACGTCTACACTATCCTTAGCTACTGGACAAGAAAATAATTATTACATAAGATGTAAAAATTTTGCAGGGCTGGGAAATGAAGCTGAATTTGCGGTAAAAATAATTATGGGTGATGCTCCAGACTTAACTCCGCCATATATAAAATCATTTTCTCCAATTTCGGGAAGTTATCTGGGTCTTGGGGCAAATTCTACAGATATTGTTATGTACGTCGATGAGCCATCAGAATGTAAATATTCTATTGGAGTAAATAATAAATTTGAACAAATGACTGGAACAATGTCTTGTTTAACCTCTACTACAAACATTAATTTGGGAAGATGGCCTTGCTATGCTACACTTTCAAATTTAACTGCAGATATTAATGATTATTATTTTACTTGTAAAGATAAACCGGGCTCAATTGAAAGAACTGTTGCTGAAAAAAGAATAACTAATGAAAATCCAGTAAAATATAGTTTGAATGTTTGTTCAAAAGGATTGAGTATAACTAGTGTATCTCCAAAAGAAAAAACAGTTACGGGAAAAAGCCCTGTTGTTTTAACTCTTGAAGCTCAAACTTCTGGATGTATTAATGGTGGAGAAGCAACTTGCTATTATGAATTTGCGAGTGGTGGCGGAAGAATACAATTTAGTGATACAGGAACTACGAGTCATAAACAAATATTTGATAGTCTTTCTTCTGGAAATCATAATATAACTATATCTTGCGAAGATGAAGCAGGAAACACAGCTCAAACTTCTATTAATGTAAATGTAGAGCTAGATAATTATGCTCCAATTGTATTAAAAGCATTCCAAGCAAATGAAAATTTAGTCGTTGTTACTAATGAAAATGCGATTTGTAAATATACCACTAATTCTAGTCTAGGGTGTTCTTTTAATTATGATACAGATAAAACTGAAACAATGAGTGGACTAACAAATTATCATTATGGATTATGGACTAAAAATCAAAATTATTATGTTAAATGTGCAGATGGTTTTGGAAATCAAAATCTTGACTGTGGAATTAAATTAAGGACTTACTAAACCAAGACAAGAGGAAACTATAAAAGATGAAAAACTATATAAAATTAGATAAAAAGATGGTTAAAACAAAGAAGGGACAACTAACAATATTTGTCATAATTGCATTATTAATTATAGTTAGTCTTGCAGTAATTTTTTATGCTAATCCTCTGAAGATTTCTGAAACAGCTTCGATAAGACAAAATCCTCAGGGATTTATACAAGATTGTGCAAGAAAGGCTGCAACTCCGGCTGTTGATAGTATTGTTCCTAACGGTGGAATATTAAATCCTGCTGAAGGAAAATATATAACCTGGAATGGAGCAAAAGCAATTTGGATGTGCTATGCTGCTGAAAAAGAACAAGTTTGCACTGCTCAACACCCAATGCTTCGTGCAGAAATAGAAAAACAAATTTCAGATATAATTAAACCTCAAATTGAAAAATGCTTCAGTCAAGTTAAAAATGAATTCCAAAGTTATGAATATACTGAAAATCCGCTCAATCTTGCTTTAGAAATTTCTGCTGGAAAATTATATATTAAAATAGATAAAAAAATATCCTATGTTAAAAATTCTGTAACTACTATGCTTCAAAATTTTAATACGCAAATCCCAAGTCCCCTCTATGATTTTGTGATAATCAGCAACGATATAGTTAATGAAGAAACAAAATGCAATTGTGCAGATAATAATTGCAATGCAGACATTATGGCATTAAATAGAGACAGAAGAGATTATCAAACTAAAAGAGAGGTTAATTCATTTAATACTAAAATTTATACTCTAACTGAACTTTCATCTAAAAAAGATTTTAGTTTTGCTGTGAGAAATTGCGTGAGGTTGCCTTATTAAGATGATAACTGGAAATTCAAAAAAAATAACATTTATCTTAATTGGTTTTATGTTCCTTATTTTCTTAATTTTAATTCTGCCTTCGATAACTGCGGGATGTTGTTTTGATAGTGGACTTGGAACCTGTACTGATAGTTCTGCAGAAGCTAGTTGCACTACTCTTGGTGGAGAATTTTTTGGAGGAAGCTGTAATGCTGTTGATGTTTGCCAGGAAGGATGCTGTGTTTTAGGAACTAACACAGAATATTCTAATTCGGGACGATGTACAATTCGTTCGCGTAATCTTGGTTTTGAAATAAACTTTATGGCTGGAGTAAGCCGAGAAGAATGCAGTGCAGGTGCTTCTGCTTCGGATAAAGGAGCATGCGTTTCAGGAGATGTTAAACCTTATGATTGTACCATAACTACACAAGTTCAATGTCCAACTAATTTTTATGCAGGATTATCATGTACTGCTCCTGAATTAAATACTACTTGCACTAAAACAGGAAATTCTGTGTGTTCCGAAGAAAAATTATATTCAAAAGATTCTTGCGGAAATCCCGATAAAGTTTTAGATGATTGTAATTATGATTCTGGAAAAATTTGCAATACTCTAAGTTTAGATAAAGCAGAATGCAAAAATTTGAATTGTGCTGATGGAAAAAAGAACGGAGAAAGATGGTGTGTTGATTTATCTGGGAAGGGTGGAGTTGGAATAAAAACTGCAGGGCAACTTGGAGATGTAGAAGAAGGTTGGGATGCAATTACTAGACCACCTGTTGGCTCAAGATATGTTACACAGTATTGTTTAAATGGAGAAATAATTACCGAGGGTTGTGCAGATTTCAGAGCAGATACTTGTGGTGCTGGAGAAAGTGGTGGAGCTTCTTGCGAAGCTAATCCTTGGCAACAATGTTTGGCTGCGAATAAAGCAGAAGTAGATAAATTTTCTAAAAGCAAAGTGGATGAAAAATCTTGTGGTAGCGGTTCTTGCTCTGTTTGGAATATTGATTCTAGTTGCGGCACACCACAATCTTATACTGTAGAAGGTTATACCCTAACAGGTAATGGTTGCGTAGACATTGGTACAGGTCAGGAACAAATGATGAAAGATTTACATTTAGAACTGTGTATTCCCAATACTAAGGGCGGATTTCAGTTTTATCCCCCTGAAAGTAGTTCTTCAACTGACGGAGAAACATCATCACAAACTTCCGGAACAAATCCGCAAACAGGACAAACAACTGCAGAAAGTATTTGTAGCTTAGGAACCTATGAAGCAGAAATAAAATTCAAGAGATTTTGTAAGCTATATCCTCCTCCTCGTGATTCACAAGATTGGTGTGAGTGGTATTTAGTAACTGAAGCAAGTGATGGATACGGATATGCTGGATTGCTTTGGTTAGATGAAGGAAATAAATGGAGGGCACCTTCTGGTGGTGATACAAAATTATATGGTGATGTTAAAAATCGACCTGTCGGAATACCTCATTCAGCTAATATGGATTCTACTACTAGTGATGCGGGTGCAGTTTATGCTGGCTCTTGGACAGAAATGCAAGTTAATGGAGATGTTGTAAAAGCTTTAAAGAAAAGATGTAAAGCAATTTCAGATTGTGCTGCTGAATGGAATTGGGCAGGAAAAAATGTTGGAAGCACTGATGTTTGGGGAACAGGACTTAAAACATTAGATCCAGAAGTAGGATTATTTACTATGCCCTGTGAAAAAACAGGAGACGAAGAAGTAACTTGTTATTATAAATTAGATTGTGTCCCATGGGAAGCACCTGGCGGAAGTGAAGATTGTGCTAAATGCGGTAGTGATGGACTGCCTTGTTCAGAATATAGATGCAAAGCTCTCGGAGATGGATGTAGTTTTAAAACAGCTGATGGTGTTGGACATTGTGTTTCTTCAGGCGATAAAGCTGCTCCAGTAATAGAACTAAAAAGTATAACTCCGCCATCGCCAATACCGCCATATTCTGCTGTTCAAATAGAAATATCTACAAATAAACTTGCACAGTGTAAATTTAATGTTGGAAATGCTGCGGGCAAATATGAAGAAATGAAATATGATTTTGGAAATGGATATACCACTTCGCATACTACCACACTTTATGTTCCTGGGCAAAAAGCAGCAAAATCAAAAAATGCAACCCAATATTCAATAATAAGTGACGACGGAAATTATAGTTTATATGTAAGATGCAAAGATGTTTCTGGAAATTGGAATTTAGATGCAAAACAGATTCAATTTGAAGTTATGCTAACACCTGAAACTACTATACTTGACCCTAAAAGTTTTAATCCAGTTTCAGGAAGTAAAATTATATTTAATACAACTGAAAAATCAATAAGTTTCAGAACAGATGAGCCTGTTGAATGCAAATGGGGTGAAGAAGATAAAAACTTTAGTGAAATGGAAAATTCTTTTAATTGCAATAGCGAAGTTACAGCTGGCGGAATAATTAATGGCTATGGTTGTAATGGAATACTTAATAATATAACTCTTAATCTAGAGCTTCAATCAAAATATTATATAAGATGTAAAGACCATCCAGAATATGCCAACGAAACTATACTAATAAATAATGTTAGCTATTCTAAAAATACAATGGATCATAGTGTAGCTTATATCCTTAAACCTTCAGAAAAATTAAGTATTGCAAGAATTTCACCGTCAGGACAAATAATTATGGGTGCAGCAAATATAAGCTTGCAAATTGAAGTAGCAACCACTGGAGGAGTTTTTGACGGAAAATCAATATGTTATTGGAAACACTCTAATGAAACTTCAGCTTTTGGGGTGGGCTATTATAAATTTTCCAATACTGATTCATTTGAACACAGTCAAACAATAACTAATCCAAGTGTTGGTAATAATTTTATAGAGGTAAGGTGTGAAGATTCTATTGGAAATGCCGAGTACTCTAATGCTACATTTAATTTACAGATAGATACTATTCCACCGAGTTTGCTAAGACTATATTCTACAGAAAATACAGACCAGCCAGACAAACTTATAATCAAAACTATAGAAGATGCTATTTGTTATTTCTCTTTTGATAAAGCTCAAAAATGTGCATTTAGTTATATTAATGCTACACAAATGGACGGGGCTGAAAAAATGCACACTGCTGGATGGAAGTATGATACTACTTATTATATTAAATGCCAAGATTATAGGGGGAATGAAAATATAGGTAATTGTGCGGCATTAATTAGGACCTATTGATAAGCTAGAATAAGCTTTAATAATACCTATATCGTTATAAAAATGGAAAAAAGAATGGTGAAAAATAAACGCTCGCAAGTAACAATCTTTGTTATAATTGCAATAATGATAGTTGCAGTTTTAGCTATTGTTTTTTATCAGCCAATAAAAAATGCGGTTATTGGAACAACTCCGGGAGATATTGTTCCTAGAACATGTATTGAAAATGCAGTTAAAAAAGCAATAGATACTACCATGATGCAAGGTGGGAGAGTTAACCCTCAACTTTATTTTAATTATAATAATGTAAAAGTAGCATATTCATGTTATACTTTGGATTGGTATAAGACTTGTGTTATGCAAATACCTCTTTTGAAACAAACAATAGAGAATGAAGCAGCAGTTCTTGCTCAAAAAGATGTTAATACTTGTTTCAGCGAAGCTGTTAAGAAAGTAGAATCTAAAGGATATACTGTAAAAACAACAGGGACTAAAAAAATTACAATAAGTTTTCAACCAAAAAAAATTATTGTTACTCCTGACTTTTCTGCCACTATAAGTAAGGCAGACACACCCTCTAGTATTTATCCTAGTGATAGATTCAAAACAACAATAAATTCAAATGACTATGATATAATCATGATTGCTTCATCAATACAAAATTTTGAGGCTCATTATGGCGATTCAGAAATAATTACTTACATGTCTTTTTATCCTAATTTAAAAGTTGAAAAAATAAAACAGGATGACGGAACCAAGGTTTATGTTATATCGGATAGAGATACTAAAGAAAAATTACAGATGGCTACTAGAAGTCAGCCTTGGCCACCTGGATTGGCAATGAGTACTGGGATATAAAAATGGAAGAAAAATAAGAATATGGAAAATAAAACAATAAAACTGCTTGAGAATTTCAAAAAAAAGGTTGAAAAAAGAATAGATTTAGATAAGCTCATATTATTTGGAAGTCGAGCAAGAAATGATGCTAAAATAGATTCAGATTTCGACTTGATTATTGTTTCTAAAACTTTTGAGGGACAAAAATCTTTCAAAAGGCCAATAGAATTCTATGTTGATTGGGATTCAGATTATAACACCGATATAATCTGTTTAACTCCAAAAGAACTAGAAATCAAGAAAAAACAAATGGGAATTATAAAAACTGCACTAAAAGAGGGTATAATTATCAAATAATGAAAAAATCACAAAAAATTATATTGGGAATAATCCTATTTGGAATTTTATTTAGTTTAACTTTTGCATTTACTTCTGCAGCAGAAGTAAGTTATTGCTGTGAAAAAACTACAAGCGGTGCTTGGTGTCAAAATGCACCATTATCCCAATGCGAAGCTGGATTTAATAATGCTCCAACTTCATGCGACTCAACAAGCTATTGTAAAAAGGGCTGTTGTTTTGATAGCAATGAAGGATTATGCATGGAAGGAACTCCTCAAAGAATATGTGGAGACAGCAACGGAACTTGGGCAGATAATGCTGAATGTGACGTACCTCAGTGTAACTTGGGATGTTGTATTCTTGCTGACCAGGGTGCATTTGTAACTCTAACAAGATGTAAACAAATGTCTGGATTTTATGGATTAAAAACTGATTTTAGAACTTCAATAACAAATGAATTAAGTTGTGTTGAAACTGCTCAAGGTGCAGATAAGGGTGCTTGTGTTTTTGAAGATGCTACGGCACCATTACTAAAGAAAAATTGCATTTTCACTACTAGAGCAAATTGTAAGACTGCAAATCTTGCTTCAGATACTGGAGAAAATGTTAGTGTTAATGTTACTACCGGAGCTTCTAATGGATTTTATAAAGATTATTTATGCACTGCAGAAGAACTAGGGACTGAATGTGCTCCTGATTTAAAAAATACAATTATTCTATCTGGAAAAGATGAAGTTTATTTCCAGGATACTTGTGGAAATATTGCTAATATTTATGATGCTACTCGTGCTAAAGATAAAGAATATTGGAAAAAAATCTTTAAGAAATCTGAAAGTTGTGGCTATGGAGCTTCTAATGCAGGAAGTGCTAGTTGCGGAAATTGTGATTATTTCCTGGGTAGTATGGGAAAAGCAGCCACCTCTATATTGGGTCGTCCAACCTATGGAAATAATATTTGTGCTGATTTAAGTTGTAAAACAGAAGGTAAAAAACATGGTGAATCTTGGTGTGTTAAAGACGAGCCATCCGGAGATGGAAAAGATACTGTTGGAAGCAGATATTACCGAGAAATTTGTATTAATAATGAAGTAATAACCGAACCCTGTGCAGATTTTAGAAATGAAGTTTGTATAGAAGATACTTTTAATGGTTTTTCAGAAGCACAGTGCAGAGTTAATAGATGGCAAGATTGCACTCAACAAAAACAACAATCAGATTGTGAAAATTATCTTGCAAGAGATTGTAAATGGTATGAAGGATATTATTTTTCTACAACAACAGGACAGATAGAAAAATCTGCTCCAGAAACAACAGAATATTGGAAGAAAAATCCTACACCTTTAGGATTGTGCACTCCGAACTATCCACCAGGATTTAATTTCTGGGGAAATAATGCTCCCACTGGCGGAAGTGGAAGTGGAAGTGGAAGTGGAACAGGAAACTTTAATGCTACAACTCCCACTTTCGATGCTAAAACTCCTGGATTCGGAACAGGCTATGTTAATCCTTCGACTAACACGATGGATTCGAATACTCAATGCGGATTAGGAAATGCAGATATTGTTGTTCAATGGAATAAAACTACGAGACCTGCAGATTGGCTCGATTTATTCGGAAAAGAAGGCGATTGGGTTTGCGGAAATGATGCTTGTGAAAGATATGTCGGTGCTGCTGCAGCCAATCTTGGAGAATTGAGCAAAGAAAATGTAAAAAGTATTGGACAAGATATGAATGAAATTTGCACTATGTTTGGAGATTGCGGAGGAAAAAATAATTGGGCTGGAAAATATACAGATAGTGGATATGCTGTTTATTATTATAATCAAAGAATTGCTGGAAGTGGTGGTGCAGAGGTTCTAGAAAAAACAACAGATAAAACTACAACAACTGGAACTACGGGAAATACTGGAACAACTGCTAAGAATACCGGTGCAAATACTGCAGATTTAGCTAAAACTGGAACTGACCTTGTTAATACTATTGGTGGAACTGGTGCAGCTATTGCTGAAGTTCCGTCAGAAAAACCACTTCAACTACAAATAATTATTGATTATTTTAAAAATAAACTTGGGATGAATAAAAAGTAGTTGTAACTTTTAAAGAGTAACACAACGTAAGATTTATAAGGATAAAAAAACATGAAACAAACAGGTAAAAAACTCAAAATGGCCTCCAGAAAATTATAAATTTTCTGGCTCTTCAAAACAAGTATATTTTGAAGACTTCGGGTTCGTGGTGAAGAGTTTTTTAAATTCTGGAAATTAAGAATTTCCAGACTGTTCGTTTTGTAACGAACATTTAGAACAAAACAAACATGAAACAAACAATGCAAACACAAAGTACAAAATATAATTTGAAAAGATTTTTATTAACGGGAGCTCTAATTGCATCTATGCCAATTGTGATGGGCAATGGTGGATGTACTACTACTGAAAGTTTTATGAATGAAATGAGTACTGCTTCTTTTGGAATGAATTCTCAAATTAAAAGAAGAGAAGCTAGTATCGAATTGCGTAGAGGAAATATAGAAAAAAGCAATAAAGCCTATGCACAATCAGTAGGTTATGGAACCCTATATAGGATGGGGGAAACGGGCTCAGAAAGAAATTATAATAGTGCTGAAGCAGAAAAAGACAGACAAGCATTAATTCAGGCAGCTAATATTCAAGCACAAGCTGAAAGAGATGCTGCAAGAATAAGAACATCGAGTAATGTTGCTGAATTACCCTCTTCAAATATCAATACAGGAATTAAAGAAGCATTGGTAATTGAACAACTTCCAAGGGGAGATTATATGTTCAAATATAGAGATGGGGTTGGAAATACTCAGAAAGTAAATATCTCTGAAAGGTATAACAAAATAAACAACGATGATGTATGTGCAGGAAGTATTGGAACCTGGAAAGTGTATAATAATACTGAAAATGGATTATACTTAATAATTGAGAAAGAATAAAAAATGAAACAAACAATGCAAACACAAAGTACAAAATATAATTTGAAAAGATTTTTATTAACGGGAGCTCTAATTGCATCTATGCCAATTGTGATGGGCAATGGTGGATGTACTACTACTGAAAGTTTTATGAATGAAATGAGTACTGCTTCTTTTGGAATGAATTCTCAAATTAAAAGAAGAGAAGCTAGTATCGAATTGCGTAGAGGAAATATAGAAAAAAGCAATAAAGCCTATGCACAATCAGTAGGTTATGGAACCCTATATAGGATGGGGGAAACGGGCTCAGAAAGAAATTATAATAGTGCTGAAGCAGAAAAAGATAGACGGGCTTTAATTGAAGCGGCTAATATTCGGGCTCAAGCAGAAAGAGATGCTGCTAGAATAAGAGCGGAAGCTGAAGAAAATGCTGCGAGAATAAGGTCTGAAGCCGAAGGAAAATTATATATTGTTCCAAATCAAAAAAATTATTTAGCTTTTGCATCAGAGGGAGTAATCTATGATAAAAATAATTTAGTTGGAGATTTTAAAGGCAAGGGGAAAACTGAATTTCATAGAAATGACGAAATAACTCTGGCACTTTTAACTTCAAACAATAAAGGTGCAGTTTTAGTCTATAAATTATTTGAAAATGATAAGATTGAACCTGTTATCAAAGGTCGTATTGTTTTGGATAGGGATCCTATTGTATGCTTTTTTAGCTTTAAAAATCCAACTCTTTCAAAATATAGATGTGACTGGTACATTGATGGAGATATTAATCCCATAAGAAGAGTAGAGTTTGAAGTAAAAGAATAAAAGTTAGAATCTAAAAATAAAAAGAAGTGTTAAACTCAGAAAATCAGGGATTTTCTGATTGTTCGTTTTTCACAAAACAAACATGAATAAAAAAATAGGTATAAATAAAAGAAGTGGAAGCAAATCGATAAAAGCTTTAGCTCTTTCACAAATTTTATTGCAGGAGGAGATGATATGAAAAAAAATAGGGGTGTCCGAAAAACAGGACTTAAGTCCGAAAAACAGGACAAAATAATGGAATTAATCTACGAAAATCCCAATAAAGAGTTTACCCTAAGACAAATTGAAAAATTAACAAAACTTCCCAAAACTACAATTTCAGAATATCTGGGAAAAATGAAAAAAATAAAATTATTAGATAATAACTCTATTTTCTTTAGAATAAAAAAAGCTAATTATTTAATAGAAAAAATGGTTTATTCTGGTTTAATTGATTTTCTGATAAAAGAACTTAATCCTTCCTGCATTATTGTATTTGGAAGTGTTAGAAAAGGAGAGTACAATAAAGAAAGCGATATTGACTTGTTCATAGAAACTTCTGAAAAAAAAGAAGTTAAACTGGGAAGATATGAAAAAATATTAAAACATAAGATTCAATTATTTACTGAAACAAATATCAATAAGATAAATTCTAATCTTTTTAATAATATCATTAACGGAATTAAACTATACGGGGGCTTTAAAGTAAAATGACTGAAAAAATAATGAATTGGGGTGAATGTGAAAAAAACTTTATTAAAGAAGTTGAAGTAGATACGGAGAGAATAGACTCTATAAAGAAAAAAGCTTTAAAAAGATTAGAAAGAGCTAGAAGCCCGTTTAAAGGTGATATTTCTTTAGCTGTTGAAGATTATTATGAAGTTATTAAGGAATTGCTTATTGCGTATATGCTTAAATTTGGAATGCGAAGCAAAAATCACCAATGCTTAATAAGTTTTTTCTATAAAAAAAATCCGAATTTAGAAACAGAAGCTAATTTAATACAACAAATGTCTTTTTATAGAAACAGGCTTGATTATTATGGAGAAGATATTCCTACTTCATTTTACGAGAAGAATAAAATTGAGTTTGAAGTTATTATAAAGATGTTAATTAAAAAAATAGAGGAACATTATGAAGAATAAAAAAACCAATTCTCGCATGAAAAAGGTATTTGCAATATCACAAATTTCTATTTTAATTCTGGAAATTTTTGCATTCTGTTTTATTTTTACAATGAGTTTTGGAGAAGTTAGTGGTGCTGATACTGGAACAGTTACTCTACCGGATTATTCTAATAAAAATGCACCAGTAGATACTCCTGCCGCATCACCTAGTGGTCCTAGTGTAAATGTAAAGCCGACAGTTACACCAACTTTTTGGGAAAATACCAAGGCATTCTTTTCAAGTTTAGGAAGCAATATAAAGACATCAACAGTAAATCTTTGGGACAAGACTACTTCGCTTTTTTCAAAGTCAAAAACAACAACACCAACAAAAACTACAGCAACTACTCCCACAACTACTCCTGCCCCAATAACTGTTCCACAAGTACAACCTACTGGTCAAAGTGAAGATCAGCCTACGGGCAATGATCAATTACCAAATGCAGGAGTTCAAACACCATCCTCAGTTGATAAAGCACCAACAAGAGCACCAGTTACAGGAGCAAAAGTTAATTCTGCTTCTCTTGAATTTAGAGATAAAGTTGGAGCGATACAAGATACTGGAAAAAATTGGAAGGACCTATCTACGGCACAACAAGCAACACTCAATGAAGCAGGGTGGGATCAATCATTGTGGGATGAGAATATGATAAAAAATTTAAATACAAATTCAGGCATTAAATCAACACCTTATGAAACTGGAATTAAGGGATTAAACATTAATGCACCATCTACTGCCCTAGGTCCAAATGGTGAAATTACTGCCGGAGCTTGGGGATTATCTACTGCAGGAAATCTTGTTCAAGGACTTGAATGGGCCGCAGGTACTTGGACTCTTGTTCAGGTTCTTGGTTCAATGGGAATTGTTCCTGAAGAAATGTCTAAAGCATTAGGACAAGCACTTTTTGCTGGAATTATGGCTGGAAAAATTGTGAACATTGGTTCTGATTTGGGATATTATTCTTCTGGTTGGTCGGTGGGAGCAGGAATTGTTACAGCATATTTGGTTTTTGCAAGTCAATATAAGACAACTGAAACAAGAACAGCAACGGTAAATTTCAAATGCATGACCTGGCAAGCACCAATAGTTCAAGATAAAGCTACTAGAACTACAGAATGTAATAAATGTAACACAGATATTCTTCGACCTTGTTCAGAATATAGATGTAAAGCTCTCGGACAAAGTTGTAAAATAATTAATCAAGGACTAGGACAGGAAAAATGCATCGATGGAGCTCCTGACGACGTAACTTCTCCGGGAATAAAACCTTGGCCAGAAATTCTTACAGCAGGATATAGTTATGCTAATGTAAAAGCAAGACCTGCTGGCGGAAAAAGTGGAACTGTTTCTGGAATGAGTATTCAGAAAAATGGCGGTTGTTTAGAAGCTTGGACTCCGTTTATATTTGGAATTAGAACAACAGATAAAGGTGAGATTGAACAACCAGCACAATGTAAAATTGATTTTAACCACACTGCAAGTTTTGATGCGATGACCTATTGGATGGGTGAAGTAAATACTTTTATGGAAAACCATAGTCAATCAATTGCTCTTCCTGGAACAAAAGCTATTCAAACAGATTTCCCTGAATTAAAGAATGACGGCGAGTATAAATTATATGTTAGATGTAAGGATGGAAACGGAAATACTAATGAAGATGAATTTGTTGTAAACTTCTGTATTGATAAAACTCCGGATTTAACTCCGCCAGTAATAAAAGCAACAAGTCCACTTTCAGGCTCGCCAGTATTATACAAAATAGATAATTTAAGTGTTAATGTTTATACTAACGAACCTTCTAAATGCAAATGGAGCAGAAAAAATGGGGATTATGCTACCATGGAAAATAATCTAACTTGTTCTAATAATATTTGGCAGGTTAATGCAGAGTCACTATATACTTGCACTACGACACTTACAGGAATAAAAGATAAAGCAGAAAATAAATTTTATTTCAGATGCATAGATAATTCTCCTCAAAAGAACATGATGAGTGAAAGCTATGAATATACACTTTACGGGACTCAACCACTAACAATACTTAATGTAGGTCCAACTGGAACAATTGGCAGTTCAACTTCAACAGCAAATATAAGTCTTACAGTAAGAACCGACAATGGATATAATAATGGTGAAGCAACCTGTTCTTATTCAACTTCAAAAACAGGAAACTATCAGCAAATGTTTGATAGTGGCGGAAGAAATACACACTCTCAAACTCTGGATTTAGTTGGAGGAACATATACTTATTATTTTAAGTGTTTAGATTTAGGCGGAAATACAGTATATGACCAAACAACTTTTACAGTTTATATTGACAAATATGCACCTCAAGTTTTAAGATTCTATAATGCGGAAGGAAAACTAAAAGTTTTGACTAATGAAGCATCTGTTTGCAAATATTCTACTGATTCTTGTAATTTTGATTTGAATAAAGAGGGTATAACTAACATGATTTATGATTGGACAAATGAACACTGGGCAGAATGGAAGACAGATCAGATGTATTACATAAAATGCATGGACCAATATAATAATCAACCAGAACCATCAGATTGTTCAGTTATAATAAGACCCTACGAACTTTCTAAGGTGGAATAAAGTTTAAAAAATGATAAATAAAAATTCAAAAAGCAGATTAATCCTTAGGAAATAAAATTTCCTAATTCATTCAAAACATAAGTTTTGAAGACTTCGGATTGAGTAAACAAGCTTTTTGAAATTCTGGAAATTCCTAATTTCCAGGCTTTTATTTTTCCAAAAGAGGTAAAGGGAAAAACAAAAAATAAAAAAATGATAAAATTAAAACTAAAAAATAAACGTGCAGACGGAGTATTCGGATTATCGTTCTCAATGATATTTTCAATCATACTTATAGTTTTTTTTATTGTTACTGCTTTTGTTGCGATAAAGTTTTTTTTGGGATGGCAAAAAAAAGTTATGATTGGAACTTTTTTTGATAGTCTTGAATCTAAAGTTAAAGAAGCCCTAAATTCAGGAAGTGCGGATATGACTAAAAAATATTCTCTTCCAGATGGAGTTAAAGACGTATGTTTTATTGATTTAAATCGGCCAAAGTTAGATGCAAATACTGATGAGAAAAATATTTATGATGATGTTTTTAGTCATGGCGGTGTAAACAATTTCAAAAATAATGTTTATATTTATGCTCCTAATACAGATTATGGATTAAGCTGGAAAACAATAAAAAATATTAATACTACTGCTAAAAATCCAACCTGTGTTCCAGTTAAAAATGGGATTGTTTCGCTTAGAATTCAAAGAAAACCTGAGGGATATTCTGTCTATGTTTCTGCTGCGTAAAAAAAAGTCAAAGAAAGCAGCTCGTGCTTGTACTTTGAGGGGAAATGGGTATTGGCTAAAGTCCAAACGCTCGTTTGATCTGCCTTTTAGTTGGATTTTTGCAATAATTGCTGGAGCATTTATTATTCTTATTTCTATTTATGTTACGACGAAATTTATTAATACTGGAAAACAATATGATTATGCAACTACTGCTAAAAGCATAGCCAATCTTCTTGATTCTAGTGTAAATGGACTGGCTGCAACCTCAGCTATCCCACCAATACAATTTAAAAAAGAAACGAGAATATATCTTGACTGCGAAACTAGCACCTATCAAAGTCCTGTTTTCGGCAGACAAACTTTAGGATTTTCAGAAGAATCTGGATTAGTTACAAAATGGAGTGCCCCTGAAAATAATATAAGCCGATATAATCAATATGTTTTTGCTGAGGAAATGATGCAAAGTAAAAAGTATTTTATCTTTTCTAAACCATTTTATACAGGATATAAAGTTGCTGATTTAGTTTATCTTGTTCCCGAAACTACAAAATACTGTTTAATTAAAGCTCCGGAAGATATAGAATATGACATAAACGCACTTAGTTTTAGCAATATTAATTTATCTGCAACAATTAGTACTTGTCCAAAAAATTCTCTAGCTGTTTGTTTTAATTTTAATGATGCAAAATGCACAATTAAAATTGATTATGCTGGCGAAGATTATAAAAGTGGAACCATTACTAAAAATGGAAAAACTGTTGAATATTCTAGTCCAAGTTTACTTTATGCAGCAATATTTTCTAGTTCGAATATTTATAATTGTAATATAGCTAGACTAGGAAATAAAATCCATATTCTTGGAGAAGTGTATAAAGATAAAGTTAATTTAGTAAAAATGAAAGAATGTGGCTCTTTAATTGAACCTTACTTAGATTCAATCATCTCGAAATCAAACAATTTAACTAGCAGTAAACTAGGAAATTTATTAGAAGAAGCTAATCTAATGGATAAAAAGAATTGCGATAGCAATTGTCCAATATATAATCCGGAAAGGTGTTATTAAGAAAAGAGTTAAAAAGGACTTTCCCCTCAGGAAAAGAGATTAAAAAACTTAAGACTGGCCCTTCGGGTTCGTGTTAAAAAGTTTTTTAAATTCTGAAAATTAAGAATTTTCAGACTGTTCGTTTTGTAACGAATAGGAAGAACAAAACAAACATAAAAAGAGGAAAATAAGAAGATTAAAAAACTTCTACGTCCCTTCGGGTTCGTGTTAAAAAGTTTTTTAAATTCTGAAAATTCTTAATTTTCAGACTGTTCGTTTTGTAACGAACATTTAGAACAAAACAAACATAATAAAATGAAAAATAAAACAATAGGTATAATTTCAATAAAAGGCGGTGTAGGAAAGACCTCGACAGTTGGAGCTCTTGGTGCTTGTTTTGCTAATGATTACGGGAAAAAAGTTCTGCTTGTGGATGCTAATTTTTCTGCACCAAATTTAGGACTGCAACTAGGAATTTATAATCCTGAAGTAACCTTGCACCATGTTCTAGATGATAAATGTGATTTGAAAAGTGCCATTTATGAAACTGGCTATGGATTCGATGTTATTGCTGGATCTCAAGTATATAAAAAATTAAATCCCTTTAAACTTGCAGAAAAGCTTAGAGAAGCAAAGAAAAATTATGATATTATACTTATAGACTCTTCTCCAAATATGAATGAAGAAATTCTTGCAACAATGATTGCTAGTGATGAGCTACTGGTAGTTACAACTCCTGACCATGTTACACTTAGTTCTACACTTAATGCAATTAAAATTGCTAAAGAAAAAAGGACACCCATAACGGGAATAGTTTTGAATAAAGTTTACGGGAAAAGCTTTGAAGTTAAATTAGAAGATATTGAAACTGCAACAGGAGTTAATGTTTTGGCTGTTCTTCCTCACGAACTTGAAGTTATGCAAGCACTTTCAAATAGTATGCCTTCAACAAAAAATAAATATACCGCTACAACTCGAGAGTATAAAAAACTTGCAGCTTGTCTTATAGGCGAAAAATATGTCGGGGGAAAGTTAGATAACATTAAATCACTATTTAGCAAATGGACAGGAACTATTCCTAAACAAGAAATAAATCGAACACTGTTTATGGATAAAATTAAGACAAATCCATTTTATAGGTAAAAATGAATAAATTGTTTATAGAAATTAGGAGGAAAAATTCTCAGGTTAAAATACAAGAAATGTTATTTATGCTAATCGGACTGACTGTTTTTATTTCAATGGTTCTTTTATTTTTTCTTGGATTTTCATTAAGCGGAATTAAAGAAAGTGTGGCTACAAGTTCTAGACAAGGTTCTATAATGTTGGCCTCAAGACTTGCTTCTACTCCAGAGTTTGAATGTGCTGAAAGCGACATTGCTCTTTGCGTTGATACTGATAAAGTAATTTCTTTAATGAATCATAAAGAGTATATCCGATTTTGGAAAATAAAAGGATTGAAAGTTGAAAAGATTTATCCTTCAATAAATCGAACAATAGAATGTACTGATGCGACTTATCCTAACTGTAATATATTTACTATAATCAATGGAGGAACAACCAATATAATATGGGATTCAAGCTATGTTGTGCTTTGTAGAGAAAATTATGAAGGTGGTTATCCTTATTCTCTTTGTGAACTTGGAAAAATAAGCATTGGAACAGAAACTTCGACTAAATAAGATGGTGAACATATGAACATAAACTCTAAGAAAGGGCAAAATGAAACAGTAGGATTTGTCCTAATTGTTATGCTTGTAGTTATTGTAGCTGTAATCTTTCTAGGAATTGCCTTAAGGAAAGATAGTCCTAATATTGCAACTGATGCAGAAATACAGAATTTTTTGACTGCTTCTTCACAATATACTTCTAAATGCTATCTTGATAATGTCCCAAAATATAGAAGAATAACTGATTTAGAAAAGGATTGCAATTATAAGAACTTTGAACAGATAAAATGTCCTGAGGGAATGAATGCCTGTGATGTGCTTAATAAGACATATTCTGATTTGCTTCAAGAGTTTAGACCTGGCGGAAAAGTGCTAAGTTATTATAAACTGGATTTTTACTATCTTTCGGCTCCTGAATCCTCTGGCGGAACAAGAACTCCTTTTGGAACTAGCCTTGTTTTTGGTAATACTACAGGTTGTTCGAGTAAACGTGGTGCAACAAGTGAAATTTCCGGAAATGAAGATAACAGCAATTTAGTTACGCAGATAGAAGTTTGTGAACTGGAATAGTTATAATCCCTATAGGGTATCTTATAACTTCAAATGAATCTTAAATTCATCCACTACTAAAAGAGGCTTTAGCTTTTGGCGGTTTCCTTTATGAACTGGAATTGTTTCTATTACTCCGAAATCGGTTAAAATTAGCACATCTTGGCGAACTGATTTGAAGTCTCTACCCAGAAGTTTAGCCAGTTCGTAAATAGAATTTGGCTGTTTCTGCCTAAGAACATGTAAAAGATGGGATTTTCCAGGAGTTAGTATTGTACGAAGCATGGCAATTTCAGACTTTTCAGGGGTTTTTTTGTGGGTAAATCTGCTGAAAAGAGAGGAAAATGCTCCCTCTTTGTTTTCTAGAACAATTGATGCAGTCTTAATTCTTTTCTTTACCATTTTATTGAATTTTGGTTAAATTATAGTGTCGGGTATAGTATATAAATCTTACCATATATCTAGGATATATACTTTATTGTTACTGGTATAGTTATACCTCCTATCTTGACCTATAAAGATTTATTATTTCTTTTAATTAGCTAATTAGTGGTAGTATTTGTGTATCTATAATTAAGTAACAGCATAAGGTTTATATACTGAAATAATGAGCCCCAAAGGGGGTCACGAGGAGAAGGGAAAGGTTTTTAAAGCAAAAAGACTAGTAAATCTTGTCAAAAATAAATGACTAGACGCAGCAGATAATACTTTTAGAGACTACAGATTGAGGTGTTCTATGGTTAAAGGCACATGAAGCTTTAAAACCGTGGGAACATTTAACTAACGACAATTGAAAGGAGGTTTAAAAAATGAAATTTAATTTTAAAAAAATAGCATCCGTAATAGCTACAACTGCAATGCTCGGAAGCACAATTGCTTTCGCTGCTGCTGCATACCCTGCACCATTCGTAAATAATGGAGTAGGAGATGCTGCTATAGTTGTAGGTTCAGGAGTAGGAGTTTCAGCAACTGATACAGTTGCCGCTACTAATCTTGGATCAAGCTTAGATGCTAAAATAACAGCTGCTGCGAGTGCGACACTAAGTGGAACAGGAGACCAGGCTGGTATTGACAGCTCTGCTAGAAAAATATACTACGCAGACCCAATCAATGCCGCTAAAGCATCTTTATCTGCTAGTGAAATGCCAACAGTTCTTGCTGATGGAAAAGTAACTTCCTTAACAGGAACAGATTATGCATATACCCAAAGCATAGTTCTTGGAGGAACTGCTACAGCATACGGAACAAGCGGTGGAGATCTTGCAGATCCCACACTTTATCTTGATGTTGGAACAACTGCCGGAAACTTCTATAACTACACACTCTCATTTAATAAAAATATTAATGTTAGTGATGCTACAAACGTACAGGGACAAAAAATAAAAATCCTTGGCGTTGATTATGTTATCGGAGCAAGTTCTACAAACACTACTTTATATTTATATGGAGCTGGTGAAACTGTAAAGCTTACTGGTGGTGAAACAAAGACAGTAACAATTGCTTCAAAAGAGCATGTTATTGAATTGACATCTACAAGCTCAACAACAAGTGCTAAACTTGTAGTTGATGGCGTTGCTAAAACAGTAACAAAAGGTTCAAGCTATGCCTATGCAGGAGACTTAAATGTCTATGTAAAGGATATTACACACCCAGCTTTCGCTGGAGATGTAAGAGATGCTGAACTTATTGTTGGAGCTAATACACTTTTGATTCAAAATGGACAAAGTGTTAAAATCGGTGCTGACCAAACATCCATAATAGGAACTTTGGCAACAGTTACTGGTAGCGGAGAAGACGGAAAAATATCTGGATTCAGAGTTGCAGTTGCTATGAAAAAGTCACAGACTGATCATATTGCAATTGGAAGTTCTTTAACAGATCCTGTTTTCGGCGGATTAAAAGTTCAGTTAGTTTCTGTAAATCCAGAATTAACTGCTTCAAGATCCAAAATTATTGTTAATACAGATAATAATCAATATGCTTATGTTACCTTTACATCTGCGAGAGCAGGCGATAAGGGCGAGCAGAAATTGACTTATACGTATGATAATAGTACTGCTGCAACAACTATATTGCCTTTACTGGCACACCAAACTATCACTACAAATAACAGAGGAAATATCCATGTTTATGAGGGTGATAATGCTTTGATTAATGACTGGATAGTTATTAACCAAGGAGATGCAGGAGAAATTTTGAATGTTGATGATATCTCATTCGATACTTCTACATCTGGAACAGTAACATTTAGTGATGCTATCACTGGTGAAAGCCAGAAGGTAACATTAACTAATAGCACTGCTGGCCAAGGATACACTAAAACTGGTGTAAACTTCTTCGGTGGAAATGGTTATACAATAGTTGCTTCTGACGGATCAACTACTCCTAGTGTAAATATCACATGGAGTGGTGCTGGAACTAAAACTTTATTCCCAAGAATAAAGCTTAAAGACGGCGGATGGATTGCTCTTATGACACAAACAACAATTGTCAATGGAACAAACATCATATATCCTGACGGATCAACTACTTTGGCTACAACAGGTACACGATTTAATAATAATAGTGTAACACAATCACCTGGAAATGGAATTGTTTGGAATAGCACATCTTTGGATGGCATTAACAACAACTCTATTGTAGGTATTGCAAATGTTGCTGCTTGTAACTTCAATGCTTCAAGAGGACCAGCTATACTTTATCTGGAACCTAAGAAATGGAACGATGGAAGTTATGGTAACTACATCTGTGTTCCTATGTCTACAGCCGGTACAACTGAAATTGCTATCGGAACACCTGTATTCAATGGAACTGCATCAACATTCCAAACATGGAATTCTGATACATACAAAAGTACTGCCGTAGATCAATACGGAGCTTATGTAACAAATGAACAAAGAACAAATGAAAACGGTGTAACTACAATATATACACCTGCATCTCAAATGTACTTTGACATAAAGTTCACATCTGAAGCTGTAAGTGCATCTACTAAAGAAACTGTTAAAGTTGTAACAGATACAGAAGTAAATTCTGTGTCTTCTAAGAACTTAATAGTTATCGGAGGAAGCTGTATTAATCAAGCTGCTGCTATGATATTAACAGGCAAGACTGATGCTGTATGCGGAGATGCTTTTGCACAATTAACTGGTGCAGGAGCAGGTAAATACTTAACACAAGTAGTTACTAGCCCATATAGTGCAAGTAAAATTGCTATGTTAGTAGCTGGATACGATGCTGCTGATACAACTAATGCTGTTGCTGTGGTAAAAGACTTAACTTCTGACATCACTGTTGGAGCTAAGACTGTTTATCCTATTGCTACTGCTTAAGTAAACAAATTTTTTATTTTTCTTTTTTTTTCTTTTTTTTCGCTTCCCGCGGGGAAGCTCGATAAATTTTTAGTTTCGTAAACATTATACCCAACTTGTCAATAGTGTAAATCAAACGACTAAGTAAACATATTTATAAATCTAAATTTCTAATATAAAATAAGCAAAAGATAATAAAAAACTAATACTTCCATTCGGGTTCGTTTTTAAAAGTTTTTTATATTCAGAAATTTAAGAAATTTCTGACTGTTCTTTTTGCAAGCAAAAACAACATGATTCGAAAAATAATGAGTGCAGAAGAGCGTGAGGCTAAAGATAAAAGAAATAAAAAGATAATTGTTATTGTTCTTGGTCTCAT